>NZ_JBGMEG010000004.1:0-156682 GCF_046365465.1 Anaerococcus groningensis
TTTTAAGTTTAGTTCATAAAAGCTTTTTTGATTCAAGCTCTTTTTCATTTACACTGATCTTTTAATCAATGCGTGATTTATTTCTCGGCCGTTCCGTCCTGCGACCACTCCGTGGAGGGTCCTCTTCTGGCCGGACTGGCCTATTAATCATCCTTAAAGAAATCAACTTGGTTAAAGTTGTCAATAACTTATTTGTTATTTATTGATAGGTTGATTATGTTTTGTTTTACATAATCATTGATATTAAATTTCATTTTAGATGTTATCTTTAACATCTGGTTCATGTTGTCGTTTGTTTGTAACGACTTTATTAGTCTACCACTTAATTTTTATCTTGTCAACACTTTTTATAAGTTCTTTACAAAAAGTTTACTGAACATTTACAAATTAACTGTATCGACTTTATATAGTCTATCACCTTTTCATTTGCTTGTCAAGAGTTTTTTTAATTATTTTAAATCACTCTTTTAAGCTTTTTGGTGTCGACTTTTTCTATTATACAGAACTTAAAATTTATGTCAATAATTTTTTTAAATTAATTTTCTTCTGGCTCATAGTTTACTATTGAAACCATCTTGCCATTCTTATCTTCTATTTTTCTAATTTTTTTATCAAAGTCTATACGTTTTAGCCAAATAGATTTATCGCATCCTAGACACTTTATCTTCATGTCTGCGCCCATGCGTTCTATTTCCCACTTGTTTTCACCGCATGGGTGGCCCTTTTTTAATGTTATGATATCTCCTTGTTTATATTTTTTCATTGGCGTCCTTTCCATTTGCTATTGCTACTACTTGGATGCTTGGGTTTAAATCTCTATGATAAATTTCATCTATGATTAGTTTTCTTTCTCTTCTTGCAAGTACCCATTGGTAGCCTGGCACTGCTACCGCTGTTGTTTTTGCTACATAGGATGATTCTCGTATTTCCATTATTCCAAATAGGCTTACATCTTCTACAATGTATTCGCTTAAGTCTTCTTCCTCTTTTAGTTTTTTTGAAACTGAATTTACTATGTCTAGGGCTTCTTCATAGGGTACATCGTAGGATAGGTAAATATTGCATTCAAATTTGATTGGTCCACTATTTAGATTTTGGACGTTGGTAATTTGGGAGTTTGGTATGGTGTGGAGGGACCCGTCATAATCTCTTATTTTTGTATGGCGCATACCTAATGTTTCTACAGTCCCTTCTACTCCTCCTGCTATTATCCAGTCTCCTACTCTAAAGGTGTCATCGACTATGATAATTACTCCGGTAACTATATCTTTTACAAGAGTTTGGGCACCAAATGCTATGGCTACCCCACCTATCCCTGCTGTTGCTATAATGGATCTTGTGTTTATTCCTAGCATATCCATTACTATCATTACTATTATAAAACCTACTATAAAGCGGATAACTGTGTATAGGTTTTTGCTTAGGGTTTCTATTCTTACTTTTCTGTAGCCATCTTCATCCACTTTGTTAGAAAAAGCTTTGTTTATAAAATGCGACATGGCTTCTAGTAAAATTTTACTTAAAACCAAAATTATTAATATAATTATAATATCTTTAAATATATTAGCTTTGGTTATTTGGTTTATATTAACGTCTGGCATTATTCCTCCTTATTTACATGTGTACTATATACTTTATAAGGAATTTAAAATTTTTCCATAAAAAAGCACAAGAAATTTTATTCTTGTGCTTTAAATAACTTTTAATATTTGCTCCGCTAGATTTTTATGAAAATCTTCTCTCATATGAAGTCCATCTATATAGGATGGTTTTATTTTTCTAGCATCTACTACTATTACATCTAATGAATCGGCTAATACTCCATAATCGTTTATAGTTTGATTTATTTCCTTATATCTAGGATAGGATTCATCCGCTTCCATTAGTGGAGGGATGATTACTATATTTTTATCTGCCAATGATTTGTCTAAAATCTGTTTTATATTGGAAAAAATTTTATCAGGACTTACCCTATCAAAGGTGTCGTTAGTTCCACCAAAAGTGATTTGAATGTCACAAGCGATAGGCTTAAACCTTTCTAGCATACCACTAGTTCTATCTCCACTTATCCCTAAATTTATAATTTCAAGGCCCTCATCTTTCAGATAATCCGTATAATTTTTATCTACCAGATAACCTTCTGTAAAAGAATCTCCTAGGCAAAGTATTTTCATTCATCAATCCTTTGTAAGGCTAGGGCTGTTCTTGCTGGGATATAAATTTTTATTCCATCATAGTCAGTGCCAGCTAATCTTTCTGTGTGGTAAATATAATCGTGGGATATGCGGCCCTTGCCCCCAAATTTTACTTGGTCGGTATCCATAGAAACTTTAAACTTTCCTGTGTCATGGATTGGTACAGCAAAGGAATCGTAGGAATTTGTTGGATGAAAGTTAAAGATATAAACTATATCTTTATTTCTATAGGCTATTACTTTTCTATCATTGTCTATCCATAGCCTAAAAATTCTATTTCCTAGTTGGTTATTATCTTTACTAAATTCCAGCATTTTTTTATCAAACTTTGCTAGGTGCTGGTATTTTAAATTGTCATTTTCTAATAAAGACCATTGGCGTCTGGCATAGTCAAAGGAATATCCATTGCCCTCTCTTGGAAAATCTATCCATTCTGGGTGGCCAAATTCATTGCCCATAAAATTTAAATAACCATCTGAGCCCATAGAAATAGTAATCCACCTTATCATTTTGTGAAGGGCGATTGCTCTTTCTACTATATAATTGTCATCATCCTTATTCATATGCCAATACATTTCTTGGTCAGCTAGAGTAAAGATTGTAGTTTTTGATCCAACCAAGGCCTGGTCGTGACTTTCTACATAAGCGATGCGTTTTTCTTCTGGACGGTGGGTGGATAATTCGTACCACATATTGGATAAATCCCAATCTTCATCTCTTTTTTCTAAAGTTCTTTCCCAAAAATCTGGCATGCCCATGGCTAGCCTATAATCAAAGCCAATCCCACCTTGAGAAACTGGCAGGCACATACCAGGCATGGCTGACATGTCTTCTGCAATAGTAATTACATCTTCTTTTACTTCACGAGCTAGTTCATTGGCCATTTGCAAATAATTTATTGCTTCTATATCTGTATTCATAGAAAAATATTTGTCATAGTGGTCAAAACTTACCCCACGACCGTGGTTTTTATAGATCATTGATGTAACCCCATCAAATCTAAAACCATCAAAGTGAAATTCTTCTAGCCAATATTTAACATTTGAAAGTAAGAAATGGGCAACTCCTGGTTTGGCATAATCAAATAATTTGCTATCCCAATCTGGGTGCTCTCCCTTGTTTCCTGTATGGAAAAATTGATAGTCAGTTCCATCAAATTCATTAATTCCTTCTATAGTATTTTTTACCGCGTGAGAGTGGACCAAGTCCATAATTACATTTAGTCCCAGCTTATGGGCAGTATTTACAAGAGATTTTAAATCATTAATTTCCCCATACCAAGAACTAGGTGCATAAAAATTACTTACTTGGTAGCCAAAAGACCCATAGTAGGGGTGCTCGGCTATGGCCATTAATTGGACAGTATTATATCCTGCTTTTTTTATCCTTGGCAAAATATTTTTTTCAAACTCTTTGTAGGTAGAAACCTCACCTTCTTCTCCTGCCATGCCTATGTGAGCTTCATATATTAGCAAATCTTCATTTTTTATTTTAAAGTCACTATCACTCCATTTAAATTTGGAGCGAGGATTGTACATAATGGCTGCAAAGTCTCCATTTTCATCTCTTTCTACTCTTTTAGCAAAAAGAGGGATCCTGTCAGAAATCTTGCCATTAGCATCTACCAAAACTTTTAGGCGAGAGTCATGGGGAATGGTTTTTATACCTTTTATAGAAATCTCCCAATCTTCGTCATTTATTTTTTTCATAGGATGAGCATGCCTATCCCAGTCATTAAAGTCACCGATTAGGTAAAGGCCATCTGCATTTGGAGCCCATTCTCTATAAATCCAGCCCGTTTTAGTTTTATGAAATCCATAATAATGGTGGGCATTGGCAAAGTCAGAGAGGGTTTGACCATCTCCTATGAGTCTATTTTTCGCTTTTTCGTATTCGCTCATTCTTAGATTTATATCATCTTCATAATCCTTTATCCAAGGGTCAATATTTAATATCTCCCACTTTGCCATACCTGCCTCCTAATAACTTATTCTTTATGTGCTTCTATAACTTTTTGTGTAATTTCTTTTGGTACTTCTTCGTATCTTTCAAAATCCATAGAAAATGATCCCCTTGCTGAAGTTTGACTTCTTAAGTCAATGGCATAGGTTAAAACTTCAGAAAGTGGTGCTTCGGCGATAATTATTTGGCTACCATCTGCTTGTGGATCCATACCTAAAATTCTACCGCGACGCTTATTCATATCACCCATGATATCACCCATGTGTGTTTCTGGAACTCTTATTTCAAGTTTCATAACTGGTTCTAAAAGTATTGGATCTGCTTCTTCTATACCCTTTTTAAAGGCAATTCTTGCAGCAGATTTGAAGGCTTGTTCGTTACTATCAACTGGGTGATAAGACCCATCATATAAGGTTGCCTTGATGCCTGTTACTTTAAATCCTGCTAGAGGCCCTTCTAATAGGGATTCTTCTAGCCCTTTTTCTACTGCTGGGAAGTAGTTTTTAGGAACTGCACCACCAAATACTTCTTCATCAAATATAAAATCTTCATCAGTAGGCTCAAATCTGATAAATACATCCCCATATTGGCCAGCACCACCAGATTGTTTTTTATGCTTACCTTGGACATCAGAACTACCTTTTATAGTTTCCCTATAAGGAATTTTGTAATCTACAACTTCTGTATTTACTCCGTAGTTGTCGCGAAGCTTATCCATGATTACTTCTAGTTGAACATTTCCAAGTCCAGATAATATTTGTTGGTGAGTTTCTATATTTCTGTCGTCCTTAAAGGTTGGGTCTTCTTCAATTAATCTTTGTAAGGCTTCAGAAATCTTATCTTCATCGTTTTTGCTAACTGCATTTATAGCATAGAATAAAACTGGTTTTGGATATTTGATTTGCTTATATTCTATTTTATTAGCAGCTGTTGCAAGGGTGTCGCCTGTTGATAATTCATCAAGTTTTGTAAAGGCTCCAATGTCTCCTGCTACTACTTTCTCAGCTTTAATTTGTTCTTTGCCTCTTAGGAAAAATAGGTTAGATGCTTTTACTTCTTTATTTTTTGTAACATCTAAAATTTTATCATCTTTAGAAACTGAGCCTGATAAAACTTTAAACATGGAAATTTTTCCTACAAATGGGTCAGCTAGAGTTTTAAATACCACTGCAGAGAATGGTGCATCTTCTTTTGGTTCAAAGGCTTCATAACCATCTTTTACTCTAAAACCAATATTTGCAACCTCATCATCGATTGAAGGCATATATCTCGTAATTACTTCTAAAAGCTGGGTAAGACCTATTTCTTTTTCGCTAGATCCTGCAATTAGTGGAACTACAGTTCCTTCTAGGATAGCTTCTGTAAGACCCTTTCTAAATTCACTTTCGGAAAATTCTTCACCTTCAAAGAATTTTTCCATTAGAGAATCATCTGTTTCTGCTACAGCTTCTATAATTTCTTCATAAACTGCATCTACCTCTGCTAGGCGGATTTCTGGGATTTCTACTTCTTTTTCCTCGCCATTTTCATAAGTGTAGGCTTTTTTATCTAGAACATCGATTATCCCTTCAAACTCATCCCCTTCTCCAAGCATAAGGGTAAGCGGAATTACTTTTTTACCAAACTCAATATGAAGGTCTGATACAACTTTATTAAAGTGAGCATTTTCTTTATCAAGCTTATTTACAAAAATAATTGATGGTAGGTTTATCTCTTGGGTATAATTCCAGTATTTTTCTGTACCAACTTCTATGCCATTTTCCCCATCTATTACAAAAAGTGCTGCCTCACTTGCTCTTAGAGCTTGTAAAACTTCACCCTCAAAATCAAAAAATCCAGGAGAATCTATAAAGTTTATCTTGTAGCCCTCAAACTCTACAGGAATAATTGAAGTTTGAATTGAGATTCCTCTTTTTTTCTCTTGAGCTTCATAGTCTGAAACTGTAGATCCTTCTTCAACTCTTCCTTTTTTGTCAATGGCACCTGTTTTATATAAAAGTGCTTCAGCAAGGCTTGTTTTACCACTTGCTGAGTGACCGACTAAAGCTAAATTTCTTATTTTAGATGTAGTGTAATTTTTCATCGTTATCTCCTTTGTGAAAACATTTATATTTTCCTATAAAAATATGCCTTCTAAATGCTTATATGTTAATTATATAGCAAATTAATTTATTTTTCCATATTTTAGAAAATGTTTTCCAGTTAATCACTTGTTAAAATATATACCCATTTTAAAATAAAAAAAGAGTACCCTTCTTGGTACTCTATTTTTTAAAGGCACGCTTAATGTAATCTATTAAAGATAATGATTTTCTAAGCCTATCGCCTGGTATATATTTATTTATAGCTTGTAAAGTCTTTTTATTATCCATAGTGGTAAAGATGAAATCTCCATTTTGCTTAGTATGGATAGCAAATCTTGGGATTTTTTTCTTAAATATAACTTCTGCTGTGATAAGGTCTACTTCATCCCATGGGATTTGGATATAGTCCCTAGGATTTCTTTCGTTATAATATTCGAAAGCTTGATCACCAATCATCACCTGACCAGAGCTGGTAAAGCCCTGGAGATGTTTTGCTTTAATAGTTAAATCAATATTTTTATTTTGTGAGTTAACCATTACATTATATTAAAGTATCTAGCAATAATACCAATGATAAATAGGGCGATGATGATTGTGATTGGAGAAACATCTTTTTTAAGAAGTTTTGATATACCAAGGGTTAGTAATAATGGAACTAAACCTGGGATTAGCATATCTATATTATCTTGTAAGGTTGTAACTTTTTCTGGACTAAAGGCAGTTGCTCCATATGTTTCATACATTTCCAGCGCATGTTTGATTCCTTCAGATCCTGCTGGTAGGTTTGCCCAATCTATAAATGTTTTACTATCTTGGGCAACTCTAGTAATTTCTACAGGGAAGTCTACACTTACCCATCTTTGTACTAGGGCGCCTATTACAAACATACCAAGGATTGAAGCTGTTAGGGTTACCCTACCTAAAAGTCCACCTGATAAGTCTTTAGTAATTTCATTTCCTGCTTTGTATCCTGCTTCTTGACTTTTCCATAGGAATAAATATCTAATTATATTCCAAGCAACGAAAAATAATATAGGTCCTAGGGGATTTCCACTTAAGGCTAAGGATGCTCCAAGAGCTCCTAGGATTGGTCTAATAGTAAACCAGAAAACCGGATCTCCTACACCTGCTAGAGGGCCCATCATACCAACTTTAACCCCGTTGATTGCTGCATCATCTATAGCTGTACCATTTGCTCTTTCTTCTTCCATGGCAAGGGTAACTCCCATAACTGGTGCAGAAACGTATGGGTGGGTGTTGTAAAACTCTAAGTGACGTTTTAAAGCTGCAGCTTGGCTAGCTTCATCATGGTATAAGGATTTGATAGCTGGAATCATAGAATAAGCCCAGCCACCATTTTGCATTCTTTCAAAGTTCCATGTTCCTTGTAAGAATTGGTGTCTGTTGCAAACTTTCCTTCTTACATTTTCGGATAGCTCGATTCTATCATGGTTATCATCAAGAACTTCTTGGTTTTCATTAGTTTCTGTAACTTCTGTTTGTTTAGATTCTTTTTTAATTACTTCTTTTTGATTAGCAGGGTCTTCATTTATAACTTCTTTGCTAGAGTCTGCTTCAAAAACTTCTTTTTCTTTTTTATTATCAGTCATAAGATCCCTCCTTAATAATCATTTATAATATCGCCAAGTGGGTCGCCAGAATTAGAACCAGATCCTCCACTACTTTGGGCAATACCTTTAAGTTTCATATAGATAAGAGCAAGGGCCATACCTATAACTCCAAGACCTATTAGGGTTATTTCATTAAGGGCAGCTATGACAAAACCAAGGGCAAAAAATGGCCAAGTTTCTTTGGTACTCATCATATTTAAAACCATGGCATAACCTACAGCTGCAACCATTCCCCCACCTACTTGCATACCACCTTTTAACCATTCTGGCATAGCATTTAGGGCATCAGTTACTACTTTTGCAGGTATAAAACATAAAATAAGAGCTGGAATTGCAATTCTAAGTCCCTGCATAGCTACACCTGCCCAGTGGATTCTTTCTATTTTTCTAAAGTTTGCAGTCTCTGCCGCACTATCCATGGCGTGAACCATAGGAATAGCAATAGTTCTTGCAAGCATAGTTAAAAATAAACCAGCTACTGATAGTGGAATTGCAAGAGTGATAGCTGTACTTCTAGCTTCTGCAGCATTAGTAGTTCCACCATTTAGAGCAAGAGCCATAATAATTGCAGATGCAACAGATGCTAAAGCTGCGTCTGGAGCGATTGCTGCTCCAACGTTTGACCAACCTAGGGCCAACATTTGTAGCGCACCACCTAGCATGATACCTTCCTCTAAATGTCCAGTTACTAGACCAATTAGGGTACAAGCAACTAAGGGTTGGTGAAATTGGAATTGGTCTAATACCCCTTCACAACCTGCTAGGAAAGCTACTATAAAGATTAAAATAATATTAATAGCAGTCATTTTTCCTCCTAATTCATATTCAATTCTGTTTTTGCTTTTTTAAGCATGTTTTCAAGATTTTCTTTTTTATCAGAAGGTACTTTTCTTACATCAAAGCTAACACCATTTGCTTTTAATTTTTCTAAGGTTTCTACATCAGATTTACCCATAGAAACTGCTGTTGTAAGGTTTACCTTTCCTTCTGAATAAGCCATTGACCCGATATTTACATGATCAATCGCACCACCTAGTTCGATTAATTCCAGAACATCCTCTGGTTTTTCAAACAAAAGCATAGCACGTGTTGCACCAAATCTTGGGTCATCTAAAATCTCTTTCATCTTCCAAATTGGTACTACGTGAGCCTTTACTCCTGGCGGTTCTGCTTCCATTACCATTGATTTACGTAGTTCATCCTTACTTACTGTATCAGAAACTACTATAATGCGGTCAGGCTTAGTTGCCTTTGTCCAGCTAGTTGCCACTTGACCGTGTAAAAGTCTTGTGTCGATACGAGCTAGGACTATATCAATTTTTCCATCCCCAATTACAGTTCCTTCTGGAATAGAGCCATCGGAAGCTTTCTTTGCATCAACTAGGGCTTGTTTATCATCGCCTTCTGAGCTTAAAGCTTTTTCTGTTACTTCATTTAAGTCCTCAGGCTTTATTTTTACACCCTCTTTAGCAGATCCTACTATGGCTTTGGCAATATCATGGGAAGATTCGCTTGTAAATCTTTCTGATAGAGCTTCTATAACCATAGGAAGGTTCATGCCTGCAACAATAGCCCAGTTTTCTTCATGGCCTTCAAGTAAGTTTGAAGTTTGATTAAAGGGAGTTCCTCCCCAAAGATCAACTAGAAATAAAATCTCTTCGCTATCCACTTTTTCTATACAAGCTTCAAGCTCACTTTTTAAGTCATCTGGCCCCATGCTTGGTAAAAGAATAGCTGTTTCAAATTTTTCTTGTTCACCAAAAATCATTTGGGCAGATTCTTTAATACCTTCTGCAAAGTGGCCGTGACTTGCAAGTATTATCCCTACCATCTTCTCTCCTTTCACTAAAATAAAGTTTATATAAATTCATATGAAAATGATTTTATAAGCTAATTATATCATAGTACTAACGTATTTTATCAGCTGGATAAAAAATATTTGCATCAAATCTAGCCCTAGTTATGACATCCATATAATTTTTGGTTTGCTCTAATAATTCATCAGCTCTTTTTCTATCTCTGTTTCTTAAAATCTCTTCTATAGCAGCAAATTCGTAGTATAACCTAGACCTACCTTCCTCGTTAAATTGAAAGGAAAATTGGCCATCATCACCAACCACTTCCATATTAAATTCTCCAAAGCTATTTAAGGCATCAGGAATTTCTATAGTTGCCTTTGTGCCTTGGATAGTATTTACCATTGGTGCAGCAGAGTCTTTTGAACCTATACATGAAACTTTAAAGTCTTCATAGTCAAGAATGACTATGCCTGATGTATCGATATCTTTCTCGATATTTGCGAAGTATTTTACATCTTTTGGCAGACCAAAAGTATCTACTGCAAAGGCTACATTGTATAAGTTTAAATCTATTAAAGCTCCACCAGAAGCTTCTAGAGAAAATACCGGCTCGATATCTCCCGCTTTAAACTTATCGTATCTAGAAGAATACTGAGAGTAATTAAAGGAAACTATTTTTATCTCGCCTAGATCATTAATCATTTTCTTTGTCTCTATAGCGTTTGGTATAAATCTATGGCTAATAGCTTCCACTATCATAACATCCTTATGCTTAGCTTTTTCTATAATTTGTTTTGTTTCATAAAAATTTGATGTAAATGGCTTTTCACAAATAATATCTTTGCCATAATCTATAGCCTTATCCATAGCATCAAAGTGCAAGTGATTTGGCAAGGCTACATAGACTGTATCAATATCTTGATCTTGTAACAATTCATCTATGCTTAGATAGTATTTTTTAATATCAAATTCTTTAGCTAAATTTTGTAATTTTTCTTCATTACGAGCTGCTATAGCTACTAAATCTATATTTTCAATTTTCTTAAGAACTGGCAAAACTTCTTTTACAATTTTCCCAGAGCCTAGGATACCTAATTTCATTTATTACCTACTTTCATAATTTGCTTTTAAATGCTTATCTTCAAACTTATCTCCTAAAAGAGATCTTTTTTCCATAAGCTTTATAAAATATTTTGATGAAAACATACTAATAAAATAAATCAAAATAGATGCACCAAGAGTTGGTATAAGTGCTGCTTGGGTAAACTTTGAGTCTGGAACAAAATTTAGCACTACATAATATGATGTCCATATTTGAAAAAAGCTGTTTAATGGAACTGTTAAATAAATATCTTTATATGATTTATAATTTCTAATTAGGATAAAGGTTAATATATCAGCTAAAAATGCACTAGCCCATATAGCTAATACACCAAAGATAGAAAATTTTAATATAAAAAATCCAAATATAAATGACATAAGAGATACAATACCAATTCTTTTTGTTCTTAGAATAACTGCAGTAAAAATAAAACTATAGGCAGGTGCCATGGCTAATAATCTGCCTCCTGGAATTGGTAAAGTTCTTCCTACAAAATATAAGATAGTGCCAAGGATAACCATCAGTGCAACTGCTATAGCCACGACTGTAAGTTCCTGGGTTTTTATTTTTTTCATAAATCCTCCTTAATAATTATCTCTATAATTTTTACCCAATATCGATAAAAGTTTCTTGTAGTATAGTTAAGAGAACGGAGGAATTATGACTTACACATTAAAAGAAAAACAAAATTATAAAAAAATGGGTGTGGATGTTTACCTTTATGAACACGATAAAACAAAAGCCCAAGTTGTATATGTAGCAAATGATGATAAAAACAAAACTTTCGGTATAGGGTTTAAAACTCCACCAACTAATTCTAAGGGTATGGCCCACATAATGGAGCACTCAGTTTTAAATGGTTCAAAAAAATATAAAACCCGTGAGCCCTTTATGGATATGGCAAGCTCATCCTTACAAACCTTTTTAAATGCGATGACTTATCCAGATAAAACTGTATATCCAGTATCTAGTGAAAATGACAAAGACTTTTATAATCTAACTGATGTATATCTAGATGCAGTTTTTAATCCAACTGTCCGCCACAAAAGAGAAATCCTAGACCAAGAAGGCTGGCATTATGAAATGGATAATGACAAAATTACTGGCATATCTGGGGTTGTGTATAACGAAATGAAGGGAGCTCTTACAGATCCTGACGAAATAGTTTATGATGATTTTATTTCTTATTTATATAAAAATAGCCCCTACGAATACGAATCTGGTGGAGACCCAGCTGATATTTACAAAATTTCTTATGATGAGTTTGTAGATTTTTATGACAGCCACTACCATCCATCAAATGCCTATATTTATTTTTATGGAGACTTAGATATAGACTTTTATCTAGACCATTTAGATAAAGAATATTTGTCAAATTATGACTATAAAGATTTAGATTTTGATATAAAAGTTCCAGGTAATTATTATAAGGAAGTTATAGAAGCTAGCTACCCTGCCCTAATAGAAGAAGAAGGTACTGATTATTTAGTATATGGTTTTTTAACAAAAGAAAATCAAGATACAAAATACTATTTAACTTTATTAATATTATTAAGTGCCCTCTTTCATATGGACTCATCTAAGATTAAAAACCAGATTAATCAAGAGATTGACCCGGATGACTTTACTGCAAGAGTTGGTTACGGGGTAAGAAATGCAATAATCTTACAAGCTCAAAAAGCAGATGCCAAAAAACTTGATAGGTATGTAGAAATAATCGAAGATGGCTTTAAAGAAGCTAGCCAAGGTATTAATAAAGAAAGTTTAAAGGCTGCTTTTTCCATTTTTGAATACGGGCAAAGAGAACAGCTTATCTCTGTTATGCGCGGATTAACCTACTTTTTAATGTGGCAATTTGACAAGCCAGTTTTTGAGAGCTTTAAAATAATAGACTACCTAGATGAGCTAAGAGATTTAATAGATACGGATTATTATGAAAACTTCATAAAAGAAAACTTTATAGATAATCCAACAAAATTAACCTACTTTGCTAAACCAAGTAGTGCTTATGTAACTAATAAGCAAAAAAACCTAGATAATTATATAGCAAAGTTAAACCAAAATATGACTGATGAGAGCTTGGCTACTATAAAAGAAAACTTAAAAAAACTAGAAGTTCACCAAAATAAAGCAGATACTAAAGAAGAAAAAGCAACTATTCCTGTATTAAATATTAAAGATGTGCCAGTAAATGTAGAAAAAACTCCTAGAGAAGTTATAAAGGATAAATTTACCTATATCTACCATGATATAGATACTGCAGGTCTAATCTACACTTCCCTTTACTTTGACATTGGTCATTTAAATTTAGATGAACTTCGTTATTTAACCTTAATAAATGACTTTATGGGATCTGTTGATACAGAATCTATGCCATATACTGAGATAGATGATGTCCTTTTCCAATATTTAACTAGCCCAAACTTTTCAAATAGTTTTATAAATGTAAATAATGAAAAAATGGCAAGGATTGAAAAAGTTTCCTTTACATCCACTATAGAAACAGCCCAAAAAGGCTTAGATTTAATGGCTGATTTTATGTTTAATTCTAAATTTGATAATCAAAAGAGGATTTTAGAATTGCTAAGGATGAAAAAATCTTACTTTGAATCAGGCATGTATGACCAAGGACATATCCTTGGTATGAACAGAGCAAATAGCCATATAGATAAGGCAACTATGATTAAAGATGAGCTGGGAGGAATTGGTTCCTATTTATTTTTAAAAGATGCTATCAATGAAGTTAAAAGTGATTTTGATAGTTTTGTAGGTAAAATAGAAGCAATTTATAAAAAGATTTTCACCAATAATTTAGAAATCAATATTACTGCTTCCCCTACTGATTTTAAGCAAGTAAAAGAATTCATCAATGGCAAATTTGATAACTTAGCCAGCAATGAAGAAGAAGTTGAGATAGATTTTACTCCTAGATCCTATAAAGAGGCCATCCTCTCAAATGCAAATGTAAACTACATTTCAAAAACAGCAGATATAGAGGAGTTTGGCAAAGAATTTGACGGAAAACTGATAATTGCTACATCTATTCTATCAAATCCATACCTTTATGAGCTAATCCGTGCCAAGGGCGGAGCTTATGGAGCAGGAATTACTGCAAACAGGTCTGGACTTTTATCAACATATTCTTATAGGGACCCAAATATTTTAAAAACTATAGATAGTTTTGATAGTATCGGAGAGCTTACAAAAAATATTGATTTAACTGATAGAGATTTTGAGAACCAACAAATCTCATCTATGGGATCTATCCTTAGACCAAAATCTCCATCAAGTAAGGCTGAAGAAGACTACAGTAGATATAAAAAAGAAAACCCAACCAATCCAGAGGAATTATTGTCTCAAATAAAAGCTGCGAACATTGCTGATATAAAGGCCTATAAGGATTTATTTGAAAAATCTATGCAAAAAGATAATCTAGTAGCATTTGGTAACCGCGATAGCCTAACAGAAGTTAAAGATTACTTTGATAAGATAATTGATTTAGATGAGTAAATTAATATAAATTAAAACGATATTTAATTTTGTTTATGTTTAGGGTATGATAATGTTAAGATAAGGAGTGACTATGACTGATAATAAAAATAATTTTAATTTTACCGATATAGACTTTTATGGGATTGGCGAGTCAATTAAAAATTCTATTAATAATACCCTGAAAAAATTTACTGAAGGCAAGGATAAAGATGAAAACTTACCTCAAACTAGAAATAAAGAAGTGTGCGAGCAAAAACCACCAGAACTTTCCAAGGCCAAAAGTTGGCAGGCCGCATCTATTTTAGCAGGTCTAATCCTAATACCTTCTACAATAGCAACTTTAATTAACTTTTTTACTTTCGGAGGTATGAGAGGTCTTATATTAAGCATCTTTTTAATTTTATTGACCCTATCCTTTCCTTATATTTCTTGGAAAGCTTCAAAAGAATACTTTAGACTTAGCAAAAACTATGTAAGATTTTTAAGGGAGCTTGGCAATAATACAGTAATTTCTATAAGAGATCTAGCAAGTGCAGCTGCTCAAACAGAAGAAAAAACTGTATCAGACCTTACAAAAATGATGAAACGCGGATACTTCCACCAAGCCCGTATAGTAGAGGATGGTTCACTTTTTATCCTAGACATTCCTACCTTTAGACTTTACAAAGAAAAGAAAAAGGAAATCCCAGAAACTAGAGTAAAAACGGAAAGTGAAGATGAAGTTTTAGTAGAAGACTTAAGTTTTGAAAGATCCAAAGAAATTCTAAACGAGGGTAAAAACTCTATTGAGGATATAAAAATTAGCCAAGATAAGATTAAGGATGCTAATTTTAGAGCAAATGTAGAAAAGCTTTTAAAAAATGCAACAGATATCCTAAATATAGTAGAAAAGTATCCAGAAAAATCCTACGCCCTAAATAAATTTTCTGACTACTATTTGCCTACTACAGCAAAGCTTGTAGAAACCTACTATGATTTTGAAATGATGCGTACAGATGATAGTAAAATACTAAACTCTATGAGTCAAATCAACGAATCAATTATTACTATCGGTGAAGCCTTTGATAAAATCAAAGTCGAACTTTTATCAGATAGGGCCATGGATATAAAAACAGATATTGACACTATAAACTTACTTTTAAACCAAGAAGGTTACGCAGAAGATGATTGGAGCAACGAATGAGTGATATAAAACTAACCCTAGATGGCGCTGATGAAAA
The DNA here is from genome assembly GCF_046365465.1 of Anaerococcus groningensis. Taxonomy (NCBI): domain Bacteria; kingdom Bacillati; phylum Bacillota; class Tissierellia; order Tissierellales; family Peptoniphilaceae; genus Anaerococcus; species Anaerococcus groningensis. The sequence continues at coordinate 15,486 of NZ_JBGMEG010000004.1, forward strand.
TGACAGCAAATTAGATAATATAACCAATGAAACTCCTGATTTGGTAGAAAATAATGTGAAATTTACACCAGAAGAAGAAAAAATGATAGATGATTTTTCTAAAAAAATTAATCTTGATGATACAAACATCATCCTCCAATACGGATCTGGAGCTCAAAAAAAGATTTCAAACTTTTCAGAAAAAACTTTAGATACTGTTCGTAACAGGGATCTTGGAGAAATCGGCGGCTTGCTTGATTCTGTTGTCATGGATATACGTGATATGGAACGTGAAGAAACTTCTGGTCCCCTAGGATTTTTAAAAAAACAAGTAAATAAGGTTGATGACTTAAAAGTTCGCTACCAATCAGCAGAAAAAAATATAGATGAAGTAGCAAAGACTTTAGAAAATCATCAAATAACTTTGATGAAAGATATCTCTATGCTTGATCAAATGTATGATTTAAACGAAGAATACTACAAAGAAATCACCATGTATATAGAAGCTGGAAATAGAAAGCTACAAGAAACATATGCCACAGAAATACCAGCCTTAGAATCTCAAGCCAAAGAATCAAATTTACCCCTAGATGCTCAAAAAGTAAATGATCTAAAGGCTCAGGCAAATCGTTTTGAGAAAAAGCTCCACGACCTAGACCTAACTCGTATGGTTTCTATCCAAATGGCCCCACAAATTAGGATGGTACAATCATCTAACTCAATCATGGCAGAAAAAATCCAAACTACCATTGTAAATACCATTCCATTATGGAAAAACCAAATGGTTTTAGCCCTAGGGATGAACCATACTAATCAAGCCATTGCCACTCAAAAAAGGGTAACTGACTTAACCAATGAGCTTTTAAGAAAAAATGCAGATACCCTAAAACAAAACACTATAGAAACTGCAAAGGCTACAGAGCGTGGAATTATAGATCTTGATACAATAAAGCACACCAACGATCAATTAATTTCTACAATAGAAGAAGTTAGAAATATCCAAATCGAGGGTAAGAAAAATAGGACCTTGGCCCAAGCAGAAATTGCTAGGCTAGAAGATGAACTTAAGAGAAATTTAACAAGAGGAAATAGTAACTAGGAGGATTTATGGTAGATATAGGAGATTTTAAGTTTGATACTCAAATGTTAATAGCAGGTGAAGATTTAGATGAAGATGAGATATTTGATCACATCACAGAAAACTTTGAAGGGGATAGCCTATTAGCAGTAGGTGATGAAGAACTAATCAAAATACACTTTCATACAAATAAACCTTGGGAAATCTTAGAATATGCAGCAAGTCTTGGAGAAATCCATGATATAGTTGTAGAAAATATGCTAAGACAAGCAGAAGGTCTACAAGGTTAAAGGTAAAGCTAGAACACTTAGTTCTAGCTTTTTTGATTGAAAAATACTTATTTTTTAATATAATAATAGGAAAGAAGTACACAAAGAAAGAGTTTATTATGAAAATTAAAAAATACAGCAAAATACTAGCCCTATCCCTTGCCCTAGGCCTAATAGCCCCAGTAGCTAAGTCCTTTGCAAGTGAAGAGGCTATAAAAATAGAAGAAATAAATACTCTAGAAAATTTCGATAAGGCATCTAAAAGTGAAATATTAGCCTACCAAAATTTATTAGATGAAAAAAATAATAATATAAATGAAAATCCTAACCTAAACCAAGATCTAGAAGATATTGCTAAAAACTTTGGTGAAGAATATAAACTTCGCTATGACCTAAAGGCAAATATCGAACTAATTAAAAAACTTGATAAGCAAAACTTTGCAGAAGTTATCAAAGATAGCGAAAAAATTTTAAACAGTGATGACCTAGAAAAAGTCAAAGCCCAAAGCGATTACTTACAATTATTAATTAGCCAAAAAGAAACAAATAAGCAAGTTAGCTTAACAGATCAAGAAGTTAGAAACATAGAAATAGCTACAACAGATTTTGTTAATAATGGAAAGCTTTTTGCAAACGAATTTGCTGATGATAAGCAAGTAACTGATGATTTTATAAAGGCAATCAAAAACTCAAAAGCTTATTACTTAGCTAAAGACTCTGAAAAAGAAAAATATGATGAGCTTATAAAAAAAGCTAGCACAAATAAAGAAAAGCCAGAAATCATTTTAATCTTAAAAGATTTTATTAATAGTACTAATAAAGAAAACTTTGCAATACCAGAAGATTTAACTAGCGAAGATGAAACAGAAATCGCCAACCAAAAATTTATAGCAGGCAATACTAGCGAATCTTCTGATGACCTAGCGGAAGAAAACCAAACTATAGAAAATCCTAGCCAAACCACAGGCAGTGCAGCCAACCCAAGTGAATCAGCTTTCTTAAAAAATGATAGCACAAGTAGTAAATATAAAGAACTATCAGATGCTCAGAAAAGAGAAGTTGATGCTATAGATACTAATAAAGATGGTAAGATTTCAAGTGATGAGCTAGATCAATCTGCAAACTACACAGCAGATTTAGGATCTGACTCATGGTTATATCCTTTTACCGAAAAAGCTTTAAACGAAACCAGCAGCGATGCTAGTCAAACTGATAATCAAACACAAAATACTAGTAGCGAAACAAGTACAAACTCAGAAAATCCAACTGAAGAAAAAGAAGTACCAAAAACAGTAACTATCGACAATGAAACCAAGTCCCCAGAATTAAATGATAAAGACACAGATACAAACGATGATACTGAGGATGATAAAGAAAAATTTAACGAAACAGAAGCCAACCAAACAGTAGCGCCAAGAGAAAATACCAATGCAGCTAGCATTGTAAAAACAGGTATAAGAGGATTAGGCTATATAGTAGGAATATTAATAATAGCCCTAGGTGCTTATTACTTCTTAAATAAAAATCAAAAAAATAAAAAATAATTTAAAAGCTAGGCATTAGCCTAGCTTTTAAATTGCTAATCTTATTTATAATTAATTAAGTCAACCCTACTCTTATATAATTTTTTCTAATTACTATCTATTTTTTATGTGTGAATTAGCTATCTAATATTTCTTAAATATTCTTATATTTCATGAAATAAATAAATGAATTTTCTGTTTAGTAACTTATATTTGATATGGATTTCTAAGTAAGGTGAAGTAAAATTATCTCAAAGGTGATTAGTTAAAAAAATCATAAAATAAATATAGTACCTTTAAAGGAGAAGTAAATGATGGATGATGACAAAAAAAGCAAGTCAACGCTATTAAAGTTAATGTGGTTAGACTTTATATTTGGGGTAATAGGAATTATTATAGCTCGTAATATAACACCAAGTAATGTTTCAGACCTCATTTTAAGTAGGACTGGAGGAAGTAGTTACACGGTGGATATAAATTATTATACGTATTTCTTAATTAAGCCACCTTTACTTATATACTCTGTTCATAGAATATATACTGGATTTAAAAAACTAGTAATTTATAGTCCAAATTTAGGTAAAAAATCTGACAAATAAATTTAAAATATAAAATTTGTAATAAAAAATATGAGAATGTGATAAATTCTCATATTTTTTTATTTCTCTAGTTATAATATTAAATTTTTTGTTAAAAATTACCAACCTCTATTTCTTCTATTGTCTCTATAGAATTTTTAAATGAAGCTGATTCTATATCTGGTACTGTACGCTTTTCTGCATCTATTGACCCATCCGGTGCATAGCCTAGAGTATTTGTGTAGGTAAATACTAGGCCAGAATTTGGCATTACATCATTTATTACACCAAGAGTGATTCCATCTCCCCCAGTTGTTTCTCCGATCAAGGATGCTGCATCAGAATGTTTCATAAAGCTTGCCATTCCTTCCGCAGCAGAAAATACTGCTTTATCAACCATTAAATAAATATTTCCCTCAAATCCATAGTCTTTTTGACTATCATCTGGATTTACTGTTATCGTATCTCTAATATAGTAGTCAAAATCTTTTAAATCACTGGCATGGCTTAGTTTTACCCCTGATATATCAATGTCTTTTAGATTTTCAATATTTAAGGTATCATCGGCTAGGATTAATTTTGCTCTGGCAGAGTCTTTAAAAAATAAATGGTTGGTTACAGATTTGGGACTAGTTAAAACTTTTGGTAGCAAAAATTTTTGCCAATAGTCCATATTGCCCCCGTAGTTTTCACGGATATCTATTATAAGGGCCTTATAAAGGTGTTTATTTCTTAAAAATTCATTTAAAACTGCTTCATCTTCTGCAAATTTTTCTGGATCTAGCATAGAATTTATCTTTAAAAGGGCTATGCCTTCCGCTGGGCTTTCAAAGCTAAGGTTTGAGTTTTGATCTTTGCTTACAAACGGCAAGGCTCTTTTCTGGTTATTTTGGCCAATATCTGCTGTTTGCTCCCCAGAAAGAGAGTAGCGATTTCTAACTACCTGCTTATTCATTTTTAAAAATTCATAATAAATTGATGGTGTATTCCAATTTTTGGAATAGTACTTTAATGTATTTGCTACATAAGCCTTATCGGCTATGCGGGCGTGATAGTTGTTTAGCTCTCCCATTATCCCAGTCATTTCATCGACAAATTCTTGGTCAGTTTTTGCATTTTCTATGCGTTTTAAATATTTTTTGTAAGAGCCTAGAAAATCTATATTGTAATCTCTTTTTAAAACTTTAAAAAATGGATAATTTGCCTTTAATTCATTAAATACATAATCAAAGTCTTCGACCATTTCTTTATTAGTTAGTTCTTTGGGATTTTCTGGTTTTGGTAATTGTAACTTTGGTGGCTTTTGTAAATCTTTATACCAGCTTAGATAAGTTTCTACATCGTATTTATCAATATTATCTGGATAAAAAATACCATCTGAACCACTAAAACCCCCATCACTTACTATAGTTTGGGTGCGCCTAGCTTCTAATTGATCTAACCTTCTTTGGACACAAGATGTACCTATAAGCATAAAAACGAGGATTAGACAAAAAATTTTACCTTTCTTTTTCATCAAATCCTCCTCTTATTACAAAATCTCTCTTATATAAGTCATAAAGCACAGGGATATTTCCTATGGGATTTACCAATGAAAACACCACAATAGCAAGGATAAGAAAGTTTAATCTACTCATCTCCCTTCGTAGAATTGCATTTAGACTTGTATTACGGATTCTTATCATGGCTATGCCAAAAAGTATAGCAAGAATACCAAAAATAATCTCAAAGATTTCTTTATAATAAACCCCAAATGCTAAAACTCCAATACCTGAAAGAATCCAAATAACAGAGCTTATAGTTTGCATTTTATTATATTTTTTTAATAAGTCTAAGTTTCCACTTCTATTTCTTCTCATAGTTTATATTATATCTTATATTTCTAAATTTGGGTAAACTTTCATATATTTATCACTAACTTCACCAGCTTTGTAGTTTAAGTAACCAGCCATGGCAATCATAGCAGCATTATCTGTACAAAGCTTAATTGGTGGATAGTAAAATTTAATATTTTCTTTTCCACATTCTTCGCGCATTCTTTCTTGCAGTCTGCTATTAGCTGCAACTCCCCCACTTAGGGCAAATTTATCGTAGCCAGTTTCTTTTAAAAGTCTCATAGATTTTTCAACTAAGACATCAACTTCTGCTTCCTGGAAACTTGCAGCAAGATCTGCTTTATTTATTTCATTCCCTTTTTGTTCTTCTTGGTTCATATAATTTAAAACGGCTGTTTTTAAGCCAGAAAAGGAAAAATCATAGGAATCTTTTTCTAATCTTACCCTTGGAAAATCTATAGCATCTTTATTTCCTTCTTTAGCAAGTTTATCTATTTTGGGTCCACCTGGATAACCAAGACCCATTTTTCGAGCTACCTTATCAAAAGATTCACCAGCTGCATCATCACGAGTTTTACCCACCACTTCATAATCTGTATATGAATTTACTTTTACAAGATAAGTATGGCCCCCACTTACAACAAGGGTTATGAAAGGTGGTTCTAAATCTTTATGAGCAATATAATTTGCGCAAATATGACCTTGCATGTGGTTTGCTCCAATCATTGGGGTATTTGTTGCAAGGGAAAGTGCTTTTGCAGCAGAAATTCCTACCAAAAGTGAGCCCATAAGTCCTGGTCCCTTGGTAACTGAAATTAAATCTATATCATCATAACTGAGATTTGCATCATCTAGGGCTTTTTCTATCAAAGGATTTATAGCTTCTAGATGTTTTCTACTGGCAATTTCTGGCACCACTCCCCCAAAAAGAGTGTGGATATCAATTTGAGATGATATTAAATTTACTAAAAGTTCTCTATCATTTTTTAGAATTGCCACACAGCTATCATCACAGCTGGTCTCAATTCCCATAGTATAAAAATCTGTCATTACAATTCCTTTTTCATATTGTAGGCATCTTCTCCAACTTTTTGGTAGTAGTTTTTTCTGATGCCCATTATTTCAAAACCAAATTTTTTGTATAAGTTTATAGCAGCTAGATTTTTTGTAGAAACTTCCAGCCATATTTCTTTCATATTATTTGCTATGCTTGTTGCTACTAGGTGGTTAAGCAGGCTTGTAGCAATGCCCATATTTTTATAATCACAATCTACTGCTATGGTAAATATTTCTACCTCATCTAAAACTTGGCTAGAAATATAAAAGCCTACTATCTTTCCATCTTTTTCTGCTACGTAATGATTTAAAAATGTGTTGGATTCTAAGTCTTTGATAAGATTTTTCTTTGACCAAGGCTCAAAAAAGGCTTGGTTTTCTATATTATAAACCTCATCTGCATCCCTAATTTCCATTTTTCTAATCATCTTATACCTTATTCTTTTTCTCGTATTCTCTTTCCGCTTGGGATTTTCTTAGATAATTTGGACTAATTTCAAAAAGATTTGAATTATCATTTATATGGATAAGTCCTAGTCTTATAAGAGACTTACCTATGCAATTATTAAAATTTATAGGTAGGGTGTGGGCATTTTTAAAATATTCGCAATATTTACCACTTATTTCTCCTATTAGCTCCACTTCTTGATCTAAAGCATCCACAAGCTTAACAAAATCTTCTATTTCATAAAGGTCTTCTTTGATGATTTCTTCCTCATCTTTGTCATAAACTGCAGCATAAACCCTATTGCCCCTGGCATCCATCATCGGTGCTTTTAAATAATTGCTTGATGAGTTGTTAGCCAAGACTTCTAAGGTTGAAATAGGAATTAGTTTTTTATTATTTACTTGAGCTAGGGTTTTAGCAACAGTCATGCCTATTCTAAGACCTGTAAATGATCCTGGTCCCTTAGATATTACAAAAGCATCTATATCTTTGATAGTCATGCCTAAAAGTTCTAGTAAATTTTCTATCATAGGGACTAAGGATTCACTATGAGTTCTCTGCTGGTTTACATTAAAATCACCAATAATTTCGTTATCACTTGCAATAGTTACAGTAGAAATCATGGTTGAGGTGTCAATTGCTAAAATATTCATTTATCTCTTGCCCCCTTTTTGTATCAGCTAGGATATTTATCTCACGAGTATCTGCATCTATTTTTGATATTTCAACATTTATCATATCACTTGGTAAAAATCCAGCTCCATTTTCTGCCCATTCTAAAAATGTGATAGCATTTTGTGGATAAAAATATGTTTCATAATCAAGTTCTAAAAGCTCATCAGGATCTTCTAGCCTATATAAATCTAGGTGGTAGATAGTCTTATCCCCCTCATAGATATTTACAATTGCAAAGGTCGGTGATGAACTATCATTTATACCAAAATACTCAGCAATAAAATTTGTTAGGGTAGTTTTTCCAGCCCCCATGTCTCCTATTAAATTTATAACATCATTGTCTTTTAAAAGGGCTGCCAACATATTTGCAAAATCCCTCATTTCATTTAAATTACTTATAATCATAAATCCTCTTTATCTTATGTATTATACTATTTATAACAAAAAAATCCCTAGACAAGCTAGGGATAAGTTTTTATTTAAAATTTTAATATTGGTGATATACGTTTATATAGTAGCTGAGTTATGATAGCTTCTATTGCTCCTTTTATAAGGTTAAAAGGTGCAATTGAAAATAACATCATAGTTATATAGTTTGAAACCAAATTATTTCCTGGAATCATAGCTGCAAAGGCTTCAAGCTCAATATTCATAACCTTACCATATATAGGGAAAACTACAAAAGCATTTGATAAAGTTGCAACTGCACTCATGGCAACAATACCTAAAACTAAGGCTAAAATTGAATTTTTACGAGTTTTCTTATTTCTATAAATAAAAGATGATACCAAAACAAAGGTAGATCCTACAACAAAGTTTGATAACTCTCCTACCCCACCTGTCATAGTTTTTGATAGGTTAAGGACGTTTTTAATTAATTGAATCAATACTCCATACCAAGGACCCATCGCAAAACCACCGATTAAAGCTGGTACATCAGCTAAGTCTACTTTCATAAAAGGTGGTGCTATTGGAATAGGCATTTGCACAAACATCAATAAATATGAAATACTAGCAAGGATAGCTACTTTTACTAATCTGTCTAAACTAAATGATTTACTTCTTCTTTGAATCATAATAACCTCCTAAAATGGGCAATAAAAAATGCCCTAATGTTGGGGCATGAAAAAAATACAAATATATACTTTCTCCCATCCAGACTGTAACTGTCGGTTTTGGAATTGCACCAAATCAACCAAAAAATTGGCTCGCAGACTATAACTGCCGGTTTAGGAATTTCACCTTACCCCGAAAATAAGCCCGTCCGGCTAATGGAGGACCCTCCACGGAGTGGTCTGAGGACGCAGTCCGAGGAAAGCCCGTCCGGCTAGAGGAGGACCCTCCATGGAATGGCCGCAGGGCGGCACGCCCGAGGAATCCTGTCCGGCGTATAGAGGACCCGTTTTCTATATATAAAAATAATATTTACTAGAAATGTTCCGGACCCATCATCTCCACCGTATGGACTTATAAATTATTTAGTTCTTGACAATATTATATCACAATGAAAATATAATATCAAACATTTTTGAAAACAATTTCACAAAATCACTTTTGAGGTTTACAACTATCTAGCACCCACTTATATCCCTTTCGGTTTATAGTTTCTATTGGGTTTAAATCTGCCTTTTTAAATTCTAGGCGTATTTTTCTAATATGCTCTCTTACAGATCTTTCTGTAGTTTTTAAGCCTTTTTTGCTCATTGCCTTAACTATATCATCCTTACTTAAAATCTGCCCCATATTTGAAATTAAAACTGAACATATACTTATTTCAAATTTTGTAAGGTCTAGGATATTATTGCCTATCCTAAATATCCCATTATCTTCTTCCATAGTACAAAAACCTAGGCGTACGATGTTTGTATCATTAATCTCTTCTACTTTCTCAAAAACAGAATTAATAAACTCCTCACGAGTATTAGAGTGGATTACAAAGTCCTTGTCATCTAACTCTTGTTCGTAAGGATTATCTGCATTTCTTTCTGTAAGATAAATAACTGGGGTAGTTGTTGTTTGTTTTATGTATTGAATTAACTGTAGACACTTATTATAAGTCATATCAACCAAGATTAAATCATATTCACTAAGGTCTAAACCTATAAGGTCTTCCATTTGTTCAAATTTATGTATAACTACTTCATTTTTATCAAACTGGGAATTTAAGAGAGATGAAACGCCGTTTTCATATTCAACTGATGCTATTTTCATTTCTTCTCCTTTTCTTGCTTATATTATAGCCTTTTACCAGGAAAAAGTAAAGATATTTTTATATAAATTTACTTTTTACTTATATAAACCACAAATATTATTGAACTTTGTCAACGAAAAAGAACTTGCCTTATGACAAGTTCCCTAATTTATTTTATAAATAGTATTTTTTAACCATTTTTAAGTCATCATCTAATTCATAAACTAATGGTTGACCTGTAGGAATTTCTAAGTCCATGATATCCTCATCAGAGATATCTTCGATGTGTTTAGCAAGTGCTCTTAGGCTGTTACCATGAGCTGCTACTAAAACTGTCTCATCTTTTAATAATTGCGGTGCAATGTTATCAAAGAAATATGGAAGAGCTCTTTCTAGAGTAATTTTTAAATTTTCTGCTACTGGAATTACATCTTTTGGTAGATTTTTAAACTGTCTCATGTTTAATTGTTTTTCTTGAGCTTCTTCTGATAGGGTTGGAGGAAGAGTATCGTATGATCTTCTCCAAATGTGGACTTGCTCATCACCATATTTTTCTGCAGTTTCTGCTTTATTTAAACCTTGTAAGGCTCCATAGTGACGTTCATTTAGTCTCCATGATTTTTCTACGGGTACAAATAATTGTTCAGAATATTCTAGGACATAGTTACAAGTTTTGATAGCTCTTTTTAAAATTGATGTGTGAGCATGGTCAAAAACTATGCCTGCTTCTTTTATTTTTTTACCAGCTTCTATAGCCTCTTCTATACCTTGGTCTGATAGGTCAACGTCTACCCAGCCTGTGAATTTGTTTGCAAGGTTCCATTCACTTTGGCCGTGTCTAACCATTACTAAAGTTTTTGTCATTATCTTCTCCTTAGTTTTTCACTAGTTTCTAACTCTTTCTGTTTAGCTTTTACAGAGTCATCTGTGTTTTGATCTATTTCATCAAGCCAAGTTAGCGCTCGACCTGTACCTATCACTACACATTGGTCTGCATTTTCTGCAATATTTACATCTATTTGAAATTTTTCTGATAATCTTTGGCGTAGGCCTAGGGTATAGGCACCTCCACCTGTAAGTATCATTTGTTTTTCGTAAATATCTGCAGCAAGCTCTGGAGGAGTTACCTCTAATACTTTTTTTACCCCATCCACAATTAAATCAACATATGGCTTGATTGCAAGCTCTATTTCACCAACTGGTACAAAAACTTTTTGAGGAAGACCTGTTGAGATTTCTCGTCCTATAACTTCAATAGAACCATCAAGCTCTTTATTTCCTGCTGCAATTTTTATCTCTTCTGCCTTATTATCTCCAAGTAGTAGACCATATCTTTTCCTAATATAGTCCTTGATTGCTTTATCAAAGCTAAGGCCTGCTATTGGCACTGATGTGCTTGCTATGATTTGTCCCATAGAAATGACTGCAATATCAGTAGTGCCTCCACCTATATCTATAATTAATTCTCCACCGGCATCTGTTATATCAACTCCAGCACCTATGGCAGCAGCTAATGGTTCTTCGATTAAATATGTTCTGTGGGCACCAGCATTTTCGCTAGCCTGTAAAACTGCTCTTTTTTCTACTTGGGTTGCCCTACTTGGCACACAAATTAGTAAGTCTGGTTTTAATAAGGCTTTATTAATAGATTTATTTAAAAAATATTTTAGCATACGTTCGGTAGAGGGAAAGTCTGCTATGACCCCATCTTTTAGAGGCATTACTGCTTTTACATTCCCAGGAGTCCTACCTACAAGTTTTTTTGCTTCAGATCCTACAGCAAGTATTTCATCTTTTAAGACATCAACGGCAATTACTGATGGCTCACTAAGGACTACTCCCTTGTTATTTACAAAAACTAAGACTTTGGCTGTACCTAGGTCTATAGCTACACTTCTTCTAATCCTTGCCATTTTTTCTCCTAATATTTTTTAAGCTTATCTACCTTATCAAGCGCTTCCCAAGTAAAGTCTGGATTTGTTCTACCAAAGTGACCATAGCTTGATGTGTTTTTATAAATTGGTCTTAGTAAGTCTAGGTTATCGATAATAGCTTGTGGTCTAAAATCAAAGTTTTCTTCAACAATTTCTAGTAGTCTTTCATCATCGTATTTTCCTGTACCAAAACTATCTACATATATTGAAAGTGGGTGAGCCACACCAATTGCATAGGAAATACCAATTTCAAGTCTATCAGCAAGGCCAGCTGCAACCATATTTTTAGCTGCGTATCTTGCCATATAAGCTGCTGACCTATCTACTTTTGTTGGATCTTTACCAGAAAATGCTCCCCCACCTGATTTTGAATAACCACCGTAGGTATCTACAATTATTTTTCTACCAGTTAGCCCACTATCCCCTTTTGGACCACCTATTACAAATTTACCAGTTGGGTTTACATAAATTCTTGTATTTTCATCTATTAAAGATGGGTCTATTACTTTATTTATTACTTCATTTATGATATCTTCTCTGATTTTATCAAGGCTAACTTCTTCTGTGTGTTGGGCAGAAATTACGATATTATCAATACGTACTAATTTATCATCATCATATTCTACAGTCACTTGAGTTTTACCATCTGGTCTTAGGTAGCCTAAGACCTTATTTTTTCTTACTTCTGTAAGTCTTTGGGCAAGTTTGTGGGCGTAGTTGATAGAAACTGGTAAATATTCTTCTGTTTCATTATCAGCATAACCAAAAATAATACCTTGGTCTCCTGCACCTATTTGATCGTATTTATCGTTTGTTGATTTAAACTCTTGGGCGCTATTTACCCCTTGGGCAATGTCTGGTGATTGCTCAATAAGAGATGTAAGGACAGCTACATTTGAATAATCAAAACCAACATTTGGATCTTCATAACCTATTTCTTTGATAGTTTGACGAACTATTTGCTCAACTGGGGCATAGGCAGTTGTAGAAATTTCACCAACAACTAAAACTAAACCTGTTGATGTTACTGTTTCACATGCTACCCTAGAGTTTTTATCTTGTTTTAAACATTCATCTAAAATAGCATCAGAAATCCTATCACATACCTTATCTGGGTGGCCTTCTGTTACTGACTCACTTGTTATAAATTTACGCATTATTTCTCTCCTCTAATATTACAACAGCACGAGCTTCTATTCCTAAACCTTCCCCAGTAAAACCAAGGCCTTCGCTGGTTGATGCCTTGATTGAAACATTTGCTGGATTAGTTTTTAAATGCTCTGCTAATAAATTTTTAATTTCATCTCTTTTTGGATTTATTTTTGGCATTTCACAGATGATAACTGTATCAAGATTGCCTATTTTATAGCCATTTTCTTCCATAAGACCTACCACATGGTCAAGTAGTTTTATGGAAGAAATGCCCTTATACTTTGGATCGGTATCTGGAAATAACTTTCCAATATCAGCTATAGCTAGGGCTCCTAAAATCGCATCCATCACTGCATGGGTTAAAACATCAGCATCAGAATGGCCTAAAAGTCCTTTTTCATAGTCAAATTTAATTCCACCTAGGATTAAATCCCTATTTTCTACTAGTCTATGGACATCATAGCCTATACCTATTTTCATTTATTTTCCTCATTTTCTTCCTTGCTTTTTATATAGGCTCTGGCAAAGAGAATATCCTCATTGGTTGTAATTTTTATATTTGAATAATCTCCTTCAACCACTTTTACAGGGGTTTGCCTATCAAAAAACTCAAATAATTGACTATCATCAGTTATTTTAAATTCACTACTTATATATTTTTCATACATAGTAAAAAGTGTAGCTTTATCAAAGGCCTGAGGAGTTTGGACATTATATACAAAGGCCCTATTTGGTGTAAAGTCTACAACCATATTATCATCTAAAATTTTTACAGTATCCTTTGTTTTTGTAGCAGTTATTACTGCCTTGTAATTTTTAAGTTCTTCTAATGTTTTATAAAAGAGCTTTCTACTTGCAAAAGGTCTTACCCCATCGTGGGTTAAGACCAATTGTGACTTTTTATTTAAGGCTTTTAGGCCTTCAAATGTCGATAGCTCTCTGGTGCTGCTACCAAAAACGTATCTCACTTTTTTAGAAAAATTAGGATTTTTTAAGATAGACCTTATTATATCCTCATCTTCTTTTCTAATTACTAGGATAATTTCATCAAATTCTTCTATACTGGTTACGGTTTCTAAAGTACGCTCGATTATCTTTTTATCATCGATATTTAAAAAAGGTTTGTTAATATCGCTATTCATACGCCTGCCTGAGCCTGCTGATGTGATTATAGCTGATAAAAATTTGCCATCAAACATTTATTCCTCTTCACTTCTTACAAATATCATACGTCCTGCAGAAGTTTGTAAAACACTGGTTACAACAGCATTTATTGTTTGGTCGATAAATTTATCTCCATCTTCCACTACTACCATTGTACCATCGTCAAGATATCCTACACCTTGATTTTTGCCCTTACCCTCTTTTATTACATCTATTCTCATGTGTTCACCCGGAATTACTACAGGTTTTAAGGCATTGACAAGGTCATTTATATTTAAAACTGGGATACCTTGGACATCTGCAACCTTATTTAGGTTATAATCATTTGTAAAAACTTTGCCACCCATATCTAGGGCAAGTTTTAATAACTTGCTATCAACTTCTTTGATATTTGGATAATCTTGATCGGTGATTTTTAGATTTATCTTATCAGATTTTTTAATCTCACTTACTATATCTAGTCCACGACGTCCACGCTCACGTTTTAAATCATCTGGACTATCTGCTATATGTTGGAGCTCTTCTAAGACAAATTCTGAAATAATCAGCTCACCTTCTATAAAATCAGTTTCTATAATATCTACTATCCTGCCATCAATTATTACCGATGTATCTAGGATTTTAGGACTTGCAGGATTTTTGCTCCTATCAAGTCTTAAAGTAGGTTTTAGATCTTTGCCTTCTTTGTTGGGTTTAAACAGATTTACAAAATCATCACTATTTTTAGTTGCCACTCTCCAACCTAAAAAACCTAAACCAAGATATAATAAAATAGATAATAGCACAAAAATTGAATTGCCCACATAAGGTAAATGTAAGCTGGTTAAAGGTCCTGAGATTAAAGTTGCAATTAAAATACCAAGTATTATTCCAACTGTTCCAACAATTAATTTACTAGCCGGTATGGCTGTCATTTGGCCTTCGATTTTTGATATACTGGCCATAAATCTATCTGCAAAGGATGCAAATATCAAATAAAATACTATACCACCAATAAGGCCTGCAATAGCATTAGCAATGATAAATATAATGCCGCTAGTTTCAACAAATGAACTTGCGGCATTGACTACATTTAAAATTACTATGCCAAGCACTACCCCAATTAGTGTTATAAGAATTTCAAAAATTCTTTTCATCAACACTCCTTGATTTTTAAAGTCCTATAGACTCATCTATCATTTCCTCAGCTTCATCTTTATCGAGAGAACCTGCCATAACTAGCTCACTAGCCATGATTCTTCTTGCTCTGTTTAACAATTTCTTTTCTGTGGTTGATAAACCCTTTTCCTTATCCAAAATAGAAAGATTTCTTACCATCTTTGCAATTTCGAATATGTCGCCTGTTTTAATAATTTCTTGATTTTCTCTATATCTCACATTCCAGTTGCTAGACATCTCAGTAGGTTCTTGGTCAAGGATTTTTATTACCTGATTTCCCTCATCTTTACTGATAACATCTCTTATATTCATCTTGTCAATATTTGACATTGGAATAGAAATATCCATAGAACCAATTGGCATTTTTAGGATATAATAATCTTTTTTCTCCCCTAAAAATTCCTTTTTTTCAATAGAATCAATAGTACCCGCCCCATGGTTAGGGTATACGATTTTATCGCCGATTTCAAACATTTATACCTCCTAGGTTCTCACAGTTATTATATCAAATTTGAACATTTTAGTAAATATTATTAAAATTTGGCTTTATTTTTTAAATTTTATCCCTTAAACCTGTTCGCATTTTTATTTTTTCTTTTAAAACTTTGATATCAGCAAGGGTTGTCGAGCCCCCGTACTCACCATCTAGGGACCAGGCTACTTTTTGGTCAGTTTTTACCACAAATTCTCTGCCTTGGCGTAAAATAAGCATATCATTTTCTTTTCTATTTGTTATACCAAATATTATTTTGTTAATATCTGCCAAAGACTGAGGGCGTTTTACCATGGTTAACTCAAATATACCATCAGAAAGACCTACATTTTCTCCAGTAATGCCTACAAAACCTCCCACAGAAACAGAATTGGTTACCATAAAGTGGATAAATTCTCCACCAATAATTTCCCCATCAACCTCAACTTCCATTTTATATGTAGGGATGTTAACTAGGGGTAAAGTTTGCTTTAATCCTTCAAAAATATAGGCAGAACGCCCAAAAATATTTTTAACATCTTGGCCTGTGCTATAAGAAACTTCTGCTATAGTTCCACAGGCTGCAACATAGACAAAATATTTTTCATCAAGCCTACCTATATCTATATGTTTTTGATAGCCACGGTTAGCGACTTTTGTAGCTTTTTCTACATCTTGGGGAATATTTAAAGACCTTGAAAAATCATTGGTGGATCCTGTTGGTATATAACCAATAAGAGGGTCGATATTTGCCTTACAAACTGCAGATATCACTTCATCAAGGGTTCCATCCCCACCACTTACAAATATTTCATCAAAACGGTGGCCCATTTTTTCTACTATGTAACGAGCATCCCCGCGACTTTGAGTAGCATAAACGCTTGTTAAATATTCTCTCTCACTAAGGTAATCTATTATCCACGGCAGGTAGTCATTTATTATCTTTTGCCCACTGTTTGGATTATAGACAAAAAGGGCATCTTTCATAGCATCTCCTTTATCTACTTTGCTTATGAAAAATATACACTTTCTTAAATTTTTGTAAATAAAAAGAGGCTATTTAAAGCCTCTTTACCTTAATTAATCAACTGATAGTTTCTTATCATGGAAGTAGTAAGATAGTCCATAAAAACCTAAAGATATCAGTATATTTGATATAAGGGGAACTAACATAAGTCTAGCTGATGAATTATATTCTACACTAACACTTGTATTTGCAACATCAAAACTATTATATATATAATCACCTAGTGCTGAAGATTGTACCCTAGCTCCTATCATCCCTATACCAAAAAATAAAACTAAGAATATGATAATAGGTGCATATTTTGATTTTTTGCCAAATAAGCTAGATGATCCAGCAGTATTTGCAAGCATTATTGTGCTTACTATAAATACTCCAAACATAAATAGGTTTAGAAGTATCATAGCAAAGTTACCAGCCCCAATCTGATTAATTCCATCACCAATGCTTCTAAATATCTCAGATAAAGTTAGCCCAGGAGCATTAGAAATATTTAAGATAATTAAATTTATAAAGGCTGATAACACTATCAATATACCTTGCAATATATAATTAATTAGTCTAGCACCTGTTATAGCTGATGATGATATTGGTAAAGCTGAGTAAAATCCAGCGCTATTGCCGTAAAATCTCTCCTTATCGTTTTTGGCAGCTATAGCTAGTGAAAGAACCGGTCCTATTATAAGTAGGGTCATTGAAAATCCCATAGCCAGCGATAAAATTGGGCTGCCTTGAAAAACAGATAAAAGCTGCATAAATATTAATGCTGAAGCAAGGGGTACGAATAGCCATAGTATGATAGACTTAAAGTCTTCTTTAAATATTTGTCCAATTAATTTTCCCATTAAATAACCTCCGCAAAATAATCTTCTACACCCATTTTATGGTTAAGTCTTATGTCATCTACTGTTTCATCTACTATAACCTGGCCATTTTTTATAAAAATCGCTCTATCAAGCACTTTCTCAATTTCAGAAATAAGGTGAGTAGAAATCAAAAGTATTCCATTATAATCAAAGTTTTCTATAATTGTATTAATTACCATTTTCCTTGACTTTGGATCAATACCACTAATTGGTTCATCTAAAAGATAAACTTTTGCTTTTCTACTAAGGGTTAGTGAAATTTGAATCTTTTCACGCATACCCTTTGAGCATTCGCCAAGCTTTAGCTGACTTGAAATGTCAAAACCTTTTAGTAAGTCATAAAACTTTTTACTATCAAAATCTTTATAAAATTTTTTATATAAATTCACCACCTCATCAATTTTCATATTTTTATCTAGGGGTAAGTGGTCTGGTTGGTAAGAAACAATATTGTTTGTATGACCACCTGGAATATGTGAATTTATTTTAACATCTCCCATATAATTTCTCTCAAGCCCTGCTAGTATTCTTAGCAAGGTAGTCTTACCAGATCCATTTTCTCCAACGAGTCCTACTATTTGCCCATCACTTATATTTAAATTTACATTATCAAGGGCGGCTTTACCATTATAAACCTTAGTCAAATTTTTTATCTCAATCATTTTTCTCCTCCCAATATATTCTTAATTGGTTAATCGCTTCTTCTTTTTCTAAATTTAAGCTTTCTGCTCCACTTATAAAATCATCTGCGATTTTATAAAAGGAATTATCTTCTAGTTTTGAAATTAAGTTTTTATCATCTGTAACAAATCTACCTGCTGTTCTTCTAGTTTCTGTAAGTCCAACTCTTTCTAGCTCTACTAATGCCTTTTGCACGGTATTTGGATTTACCTCATATAGGCTAGCCAGATTCCTTACCGAATCTATCTTTGCCCCAGGCTCCCACTGGCCAGTTGATATTTTTAGCTTAAATTCTTCTAGAAGTTGCAGATAAATCGGTCTTGATGCATCAAATTCCATCTGCTCCTCCGTAATCTGTATTATTGTATTACTATCTTAGTACAATAATATTATATCACCTACATTTTATTTTGCAAGGATTATTTTAAATTTTTTTAAATACTAATTTTAGGCATAGAAAAACAACCCCTAAGGGTTGCTAAATAGCTTATTCACTTATAATTTTGGCAAATCTCTTGTTAAGAAATTCTTTAATAAGAAAAGTATTACTAGGGCAATGGCGTATTCTACTGCTAGGTATGATGCATTATAAACTAATGAATAAGCTAGCGCCCCTTGTCCTTCTGGAGCGTATGATGAGAAGAATACTACACCTGATAATACGTGGGTTACAAATCTTGCAAGAATTGCAATAAGTGTTCCTTTTAAGATCGGTCCAAATTCGTGAGTTCTTTTAAACTCTTGTGAATAAAGTCCTGATAGACCAATTAGCCCATATGGCATTGGGTAATCTAGGATAGCTTGGATTGGGTGGATTACATATCCTCCAAAGAGCATATCGATGATGCCGTATACTGCACCTATTAAAAATCCTTTACCAGCTCCGTATCTAAGTGAAAATATAATTAGTGGAATCATTTGTCCAGGTGTGATCTCTCCACCTTGTGGCATTTGAAAAAGTCTAAATCTTGCTAGAACAAATGATAGGGCGATCGCTAATGCGCCTTCCACAAGCATCTTGGTTGTCCAAGTTGATCTTGTCTGATTATTTTGCATAAAAAAATACCTCCTGTTGCACATACTTAAAGAGGTTTAGACACTTTCCTCCGCAAGCATTACCTTGACCAGGTTAAGGGTATATTCTCAGCCAAACGGCACCCCTAGTGCATATTTATTATATTACATAAATAAATTTTTGCAAAGAAAAAAGGGCTAGAGGCCCTATACTTCTTTTAAATATGCAGTTTTTATATAAAACGTATCTCCATTATACTCAACCCTTACAAAACCATCTTCACTTTCTCCCATTATTTTTACGGTAGAACCAGTTTCTAAAGTGTCAAAATCACTTTTTTCATCAAGATTAGAATAAATTTTTGCATCAGATTTTAGTTCATAAAGTCCTCCTATTTGAGGACTGAAATCAGTTTTATCTTGCTTTTGGTTTTGGTATATTTCTATATCTTGGGCCTTATATGCTTGCTTATTATTGCAAGAAGTTAAACCTAAAAGGCAAATTATTAGTAAAACTTTATCGATAATAAATCACCCCTAAAACTTTTATTCCTAGCCTTGCTAGTTCATTAATTTCATTTTCTAAGTCTTTTTTAAGAGTATTTTTACCTACCAAAAGGATTTTATAGTCTTCATAGTCGGCAAGTTCTATAGCCAAAGGACTGGTCAAATCTCTTTCATCTACCAATACATATGGGTATTTTTCTTTTAAACCCTTAAGCTCTTTAGCAATATCCATCTCATCTTGGATGTTTAAACTAACTCCTACTAGTAAATTTGCAAGATCCCTAGATATATTTTCTTTTATATTATTAGCTCCTAAATTATTTAATCCGATGATTGCATCTGGGCTATCCATTTTTATTTTTCTCTTAACTTTAGTAAGTTCTGCTTGCTTATCTTCGCTAAGATCTGCTAAGACTTCATAACCTAGCTCACGTACATCATCCGCACCTTGAATCCTATCTGATAAAAGTTCTTTTAGGATAGTAAATAACATTCCTAATAAAGCCCCTACTATTAGGCCAAGGATGGCAAAAATTATCCCGCGCACTTTAGAAGCTTTGCTTACAACTACATTTTGCAAATAATCTATATTCTCCATATGAAGGTAGTTACGAGCATAGGATCTAAATTCTTCTGCAATAAATTTTAAAGTATCCCCAGCACGATCTTCATTAGAATCTTTGTAAGTTAGGCTAATCACCCCACCTTGTGGATTTACCTCATAGGCAAAGTTTTTAGCAACTGTCTTACTATCCCAGTCTGAATCTATTTTCTCACTTACAGTTTCAAATAGGTCTTCAGATTCTAAAAACTCTGAGTAAACATTGGCTAATTTTTCATTTAAAATTAATTTATTGTAGGTAATAGGCTCATCATCGTTGCTGGTTACAATAAGTACAGCTTCGGCTTCATAGTTACCCGGCAAAACATTTTGGGTTAAAAAAGCTAAAAAGCCAAGCAAAAGAGCTGGCAAGATTATTAGCCACCTATTTCTTTTTGCTGCTTGTCTAATTTGTTGTGTTGTTAACATAAAATCTCCTATTTTAATGAATGAATGGCATTTAAATTTGTAAAGAAAAAGTCATAGCTAGGGGCCTTGGCCATCAAAAATATGGCATAGGGCAATAGAAAAACTACAACCGAAAGGCCTATTAAAAAACCACCTAGCTTATCAATATTTTTTATCTTATCTAACACTAACGGTATGTAAATAATTTCTAAAATTGTAAAAAACGTTGAAAATCTAAAGGCTATAGCTGTAGAAGATCTAAAAACTAAAAGCACTACTAGGCTAAACCATATAGCCTTGATACTGGCTTCTTCAATAGAAAATTTATCAAATTCTTTTTTCTTAAAATACATAAGGCTGGTTATAAATAAAGCTAGGGCAAATATTATTCTAGGATCATAAAACTTCATAGCTCCTGCAAATTGGCCAGTAAAGGTATAATTTAAAACCTTAGTTGCCATACGCCCAAGCCCTATAGCTGATAATATTTGGGCAAGGATTCTAAACATCAGGCTTGAAAAAACTGATGCTACTAAGGCAGCTCCCGCAGTTAAAATTTTAAAAATCCTACCCATATCAAAGACCATAAAAACTAAAAATGGCAAAAGTATCACACTTGCCCTATGAAAGGTCATGGCAAAAATAAAAAACAAAAGGCTTTTAAAAAACTTTTTTTCACTAAAGCTATCTATTGCTATAAGACCTAGGCCCACTGCCGTTGCCGTCCTTGCCGTTTGCATATCAAACTGGATAAATATTGGCAAAAATATAAGGGCAGATAAAAAAGGATTTTCACTTTTTTTAATACTAATATAGGTTACGGGTATGATGGATAAGGCATTCATAATAACTATTATCCACTGCCTTGATAGGCCAAAAATATTTATAATATATGAAAATAACCTAAAAGCAAATTCCACCGGATATGAAAAGTTCAAAACTTTTGTAAAATCTGTACCAATATCTTTAGCAAACCACAGATAATTATAATAATCAGCATCCCCTGATCCACGAAAGGCTGCAAAGGCAAACATAATAAAAAACATAAGCCCTGCAGCTAGATTTTTACTTTTATTATCCTTAAATTTTATAAAATTGTTGATTAAAAATAAACTTAGCTGGCTAAGTGTAAATAAAGCAAAACCCATATCTTCCCCTTAATTTTCTAGGTTTATTATAGCAGATTTTTAAAGTTTGTATAATTAATTTTATGAAAATTTTCGGTATATGATTTATAAATAATTAAAATAATTTATAAAAACTCATAAAATTTAACATCAATTTTACAATTCCCTTATAATAACTAAACAATCATGCCTTAATATATAAAGCAAGGAAACAGTTTTAGCTGACAGATTAATTTTCATCGCAATATGCGTACTCTTCCTTAATAATATAAATTTGTGTCAACTGTTTACCTGCTAGTACAAAAGTCCTAACCCTCAAACTTTTGTACTTCTCTCACAAAACTCTTCTTAGCATAAACTTTGCAAACCATCAGTGAGAGCCTTGAACAGTCAACCCACCCAGTTGGCTGTTTATTTATGTATAACTAGTAAGCACCCTAGGGTGCTTTTTTATTTAAAAATTTTTAGTTAAACTCTTTATTAGCTTTTACTTAGTTTTTTATGTTAGAATAAATATATGAATAATTTAGATTTAGCAAAAACTACACTTTTAGAAAATGATT
This sequence comes from Anaerococcus groningensis, assembly GCF_046365465.1. Lineage (NCBI taxonomy): Bacteria > Bacillati > Bacillota > Tissierellia > Tissierellales > Peptoniphilaceae > Anaerococcus > Anaerococcus groningensis. Next base: position 37,789 of record NZ_JBGMEG010000004.1, read on the forward strand.
ATTCTATAGTGGTAGTTAAGAAAGATAAAGTTGTAAATACATCTAATAAAAATGGTTTGATGCCTATATTAGATTTATATAATGATGACAAAAGCCTCCTAAACGGGGCTAGCGTTGCAGATAAAGTTATAGGCAAGGCTGCCGCTCTTTTACTTATAGATGCTGGTATAAAAGAATTTTATACTGATCTTATATCAGAAAATGCTATTAGCATCCTTGATGATACAAACATCAAGTATATTTATAAGACTAAGGTAAAAGAAATAAGAAATAGGGACAATACTGGTAGGTGTCCTATGGAAGAGCTTGCCCTAACTAGTGCAAATGCTGATGAATTGTTAGCAAAAATTAAGGAGAAATTTAATAAATGAATACAAAAAAATTAGTATATACAGCTGTCTTTTTGGCCCTAGGAATAATATTCCCAGGTATATTTCACCTTTTAGGCCTACCAGGTCAGGTGCTTTTACCAATGCATGTACCAATTTTTCTAGCAGCTTTAACCCTAGGTCCACTTTCTGGTTTGATAGTTGGAGTTTTAACCCCAATCTTATCTAGCCTTTTAACAGGCATGCCACCAATGGTTCCTATGGTACCAATCATGGTATTTGAGCTTGCAGCTTATGGATTTTTTGCTGGATTTTTATACGAAAAATATCCTAAAAATATTTTTATTCCTATACTAGGGGCTATGGTTATTGGTAGAATTGTAGCGGGTATAGCTGCCTATGTAGTATTTAATATGTTTAATATGGAACAAATAAATATCCTAACCTTTATAGGAACTTCTTTTGCAAAAAGTATTCCAGGTATAATAATGATCCTTGTTTTAGTACCATTATTATACAAATGGATGCCAAGAGAGGTTAAAAACAGTTAATTTTTAAAAATAAAAAGCACCCTAGGGTGCTTTTTTTTAATTACTAAATTATTATCTAAGGTTGATTCTACCAAAGTCTGCTGCTGCAAAGATTTCTATATCTTCATTATCTAGGCTAGTAGAAACTTCGTAACCTTTTTCTTTTTGCATTTTATTTTTGTATTTATCACTTAAGTTTAAATTTTGGCTTAAAACTTCTGCCTTGATATTTCCCTTATATGATTCGCTATCTATTACTATATTTCCATAACCTGTGTTAAGATTGATTTTTTCTGCATCTTTGATGTTATAAATCCTGATGTTTCCAGAATGAGTATCTGCATCTAAATTTTTAGAATCTAGGCCATCCACTCTGATATTACCACTTACTACATCAATTTCTGCCCTATCGCCACTGATGTTTGCAAGATATACTGATCCATTTACATTATCTACTACTAAATCACCGTGGGTATTTTTGATATCTACCTTTCCGTTGGTATTTTGGATATCGATATTACCTTGGGAGTTGATTACATTTATTTTAGCATTTACAGAGTCGATTGTATTTTCACTAAAGTCTACATCTTCTATTTCAATGTTTCCATTTACTAGGTTGATATTTAAACTTTCATATATATTTTTGCCTAGGGCAAGATTTATAATTGATGTTGCTTCTATATTTTGGTAGGCTTCATCAACAGAAATATTTAAGCTATCTCCGATTATTTCTACATTGATATAATCATTTAATTCACCTTTTTTAGCCCAAATATCTTGCTTAAGGGTAATAGCAGAATCACTTGCTCTTTCAATCAAAACTTTACCACTTGGTATATCAATATTGACTGCATTTATTTCATCATCAATTCTCATTTCCCTATGGGTGTTGACTTGACCTTTGATATTGTATTGGTTAATATCTATATTATCCAAGTCGATATTAGAAATTGATTCAAAGGCATCTGTTGTTTTTTTGATGACACTTTCAATAGATTGGTTGATTTTTGCCATAAAGTCATTGTCATTGCGGCTTTTTTTATTGCCGATAGCATTTAATAAGTCATTTGCTTCATCAACGGTTATTTTGCCTTCTTTAAGCATTTCTAAAATAAATTGTTTTTCATCATTCATCTTTTAATTCCTCCAATAATTCACGGGCTTGATCAGCTGTAATTTCACCGTTATCAAGCATATTAAGGATATCTAGACGGCTTTCTTTCTTATCAATCTTGCCACCTAGTTTTGCTACTAACTTATCTATTCTATTTCTAACAGTTGGATAGGAAATGCCTATTTCTTCTCCTACATCCTTGATAGACCCTCTTTTTTGTAAAAATAATTCTATAAATTCTTTATCTTCTCTATCTAATCTGGCAAAGTTATCTATTTCAAACTCACCACTTACTTCTGTATAACAGCTATTGCATCTATATGATGTGATAATCATCTCATCACCACAGTTTGGACATTTATTAATCATTGCTAGCCTCCTTTTGATTATAGTATACTACGTTTTTAATTTTTGTAAAGTTGATTTTAATAAATTTAATATTTCTATTTGATTTTATCAATTTATTGATTTTATTTTATGCTATCAATAATTTTCGACAATAAAAAAGACCTGTATAAACAAGTCTTATAAGTAATCCTTAATCCAGTAAGATTTTAAGGTGCGGACTATCCATAGTATGGTATTTACCATTACTACAGCTAGAAAAAGCATACCTAAAAGCAAAAATGCTGCCATACTTGCATCATTTTTTATTAGCCTAGCTGGGAGAAAATTATATAAAAAAGCTGCTATAAAGAAAAAAACCATCCACTTTAAGGCAGTTTTTAAATTTCCATCAAAATCCGGAAAGATTAATTTCTTTTTGCCGTAGCGATTTTCAAAATTATCACGTTTTTCCCTTAAAATTTGTCTATCATTTTTATCTGCTTGGTCAATAAGAGCTGCATAATAATGGTCCATGTCTTCATTTGTAGTGGCATATTTTAATAGGTTTTTTATTTCATCATCACTGTAATCTTGATTTAAAATCTTACTGGTAATGGCAGCCTTTGATTTGTAGGTCCTGCGTTTTTCCCTTAGGAGTTTTAGTTTTTCAATGTCTTTAGTACTAGCTAAAAGATTTTCAGTTTCTGCTTCATATTTTCTTTGGTATTTTAAAAGATTTGTAAAAATAAAGACAAATACCAAAATCACAAACATTTGCGCAATCATAACTCCCATTTCGCTAAAGTTTAATAGGGTAGCAAGTCCCATAAATAAGGCTGGTATTAGGATTGTAATTATTGTTAATCCTAAAAATTTTAAAATAGATCTCATAGTTTCATTACCTTTTCATAACATTTCACTAGGCGCTTGCCAGTATTCATTATCGATTTTTCACTGGCCTTTTTGTAACCATTTTCTTTTAAAGAAGGCAGATCACCTTCTAAAATACCCTTTATTTTGTTTTCAAATTCATCATTAGTCTTGCCCTTATAAATATTTACTCCATCAATATAATCATCTTCAAAAATTTCTATGTCTCGAATTAAAATATCTGCCTTGGTGGCTAGGGCTTCTAAAAGGACAATGCCCTCAGTTTCTTCACGGGTTAAAAAAACATATAAATCTGACCCGCTATAGGCTTCTCTTACATCTTCACTTGAAATGTATCCTGGAAAATGTAAATTTTGAGGGGCCTTATCAATTAATTTTTTGATTTCAGCTGGCATAACTGCAGTATTTAACTTGCCAAACCAAACAAATTCGTATTCGGGCATTTTTTCTGCTAGATAAATAAAATTATCTATACCCTTTCTTTTTATGGGCAATCCTACTGAAATTATTGACTTTTTATTTTTATCTAAGCCGTATTTTTCATAAAAATTTGTCCTATCATGGGGTTTTTCTTGCCAAAAATCTAGGTCAATTCCATTTGAAACTACTTCTATTTCGGGTTTTAGCTTATAAGTTTCTAGAATTTTTTTAGAATACTCTGTCGGTGTAAGGATTAAATCTCCCTTGTTATAGCAATGCTCTAGCCACTTTTTAAAGGCTGGGGCTAGTTGATTTGAAAAGGCAAAGGAGTTTTTAAAGTCTTCTTTGGTGGAGTGGCCGTGGTAGACTACTTTTTTACCAGCTTTTTTTGCCTTATTTGCAAAGGCAACTGATTTTGGAAAAACTGTATTTATATGGACAATATCAAAATCTTCTCTCTCATCTAGGGTAAAATCGCACCCTACAAGAGATAAGGCCTTGATTTGATGATCAATGGCCTTACCTACTCCACTTTCTTTAACTGTTTCATAATCTTTTGAATATAAAAGGACTTTCATACGCATACTCATTTATTGCTTTGGTGTATAAATCTTCGCACTTGCTACCAAAACTTTCTACAGAAAAGTTTTCTAGGGCATAGTCCCTAGCATTTTTCGATAGTTGTTTTTGATAATCTGGATTGTCTAATATCTTATAAATATAGGTTTTAAATTCATCAAAATTATTAAATCTAAAACCATTAAAGCCATTTTTTAAAACCCCATCTAGGGAATCATCATCTCGGCAAATAGCCACCAAGCCATTTGAAAGAGCCTCATAATAAGTAAGGCCTTGGGTTTCTGATGTGGATGATGTGGTAAAAATATCCGCTGCTTGATAATATTTATTCACTTCACTCGGATTGACCATACCGACAAAGTGGGCACTTGCTTTTTCTTTTTCATTATAGGCCACAAGCTTATCATAATGTGGTCCTCCCCCAACTATAAATAATTCTATATTGCTATCAGCTAGCCTATGGTGAAAGTCAATTATCTCTTCGATATTTTTCTCCTCTCCCAAACGGCCTAGATATAATAATATTTTTTTATCCTTAGGTAGGTCTAGTTCACTTCGTAGGTCTTCCTCATATAAGTCCGCTATATGAACTCCTGTTGGTATAACTGCAATTTTTTCTCTTTTAATTTTGTATGACTCCAAGATTTTAGCAGTTTTTTCTGTTGGAGCTATTATATAATCGCACATGTCAGAAAAGTTTTTGCTAAAGGTCGCTACAATTTTTATCCCAGCACTCTTACTTCTTATAAAATAGTGGGTGTAATCTTCATAGACAGTATGATAGGTATGGACTAGGGGGATATTTAATATTTTTGATAAGGTTTTTGCCATCACAAAAGTAGAAAACTCGCACTGGCTGTGGATAATATCTGGCTCCCATTTTCTAATATTTCTAAGGTGGGTTTTTGCTAAAATATTTGTTATACGAGCTTGCGGATAGATTTTCTTTGCAGATAAAGATCCTATGTAGTACACTTCCCTGCTTTGATAACTAGAAATAGTGTTTGAAAGTGTTAGAATTCTTACCTCATGTCCCTGGCTTTCTAAATATTCTTTTAAATTTAGGACTGATCGCACCACCCCATTTACAACAGGGTAATACCAGTCACTTGTTATAAGTATTTTCATAAATTCCTCTGATATTACTATATTAGCTAAAAATCATTTTTACAATTTATCTTTAATAATCTATTTATCTTAGTATAGTTAAATAAGAAAACGAGGTGAAATATGGGACCCCTAATAGCAACTGATATTATGCTTTTTATATTTAGCATTTATATTGGCATATTTTTTAAACATTTTCATAGCAGTTACCCAGAAATGAGGGTAGGCTTTCACTTATGGGAAGTATGCTACAACAAAGACACTTGGGAATACGGCAACAAATTTGCCGGCAATCTTTCAATCATTTTAGGTATTATTTTATTTGCAATTATCTATCCAATCTGCCTATACCTAGAACTAAAAAGATCTTATATGACAGGGCTAATTATTATCCTAGCCATAATTTTCCTTTTACTTTTATTCTTTATAGTAAAGCTTAGGATACGCAAAAAATTTAATCTTAAGGATGAATAATAAGTAAGACGACAATTATTGCCGTCTTATTTTTTTATTTTAAAGGTCTTTTCCCCAATAGCTTTTACTAGGATATGAAATATTATTATTAAAAGAAATAAGACGACACTTAGTATTTCAAGGACAAATAGAGGGTCCTTATCTACCTTTGCCATAATTAGGGGAATTAAAAGTATATTTAAATAACCTAATAATGAAATCCAAAATTGGTATATATGACCAACTAGGGCTGCTTCGTGGTTAAAGGGTTGGAATAAATAATATATAGATAGGTTATAGGCTACATAAAATAAGTAGGCCACTAAAATAAATATCCCACAGATAGCTAGGCTTTTAAGACCAAAACTTTCAAATAAAAAAAATGCTAAGGCTAGATAAGCAAGACCTGCTAGGAGGCAAAAAATATTTATTTTAAGCAAAGACTTATACCTTAGCTTATAAAGTCCATAGACAGCTTCTTTTTCCTTATAAAAGCCATATTGGAGTAAGGGTCTATCACAGTTTAGGAAAAAGGCTCTATTAGTATTTGAACTATTAAATAAGATGCTAGCAAAGATTGGCAAAGTAAAGATTATAATATTAGCCACACCAAAGTTACTATCAAAATCTTTATAAACAAATTTAACGGTTAATAGCCCCACTAGTACCAGAGCAAATAAAATACCAGCTTTTTTGTAAAGGGGCTTTATAAGTAATCTCTTGTGCCTTGCAAAAAATAATTTATTTAAAAGATTATAACCATGGTAATTTTTACCTGCACTAGTATCTACATCACTATCCTTTAAAGCTAAACTATCATTGGCAATTTGCTCAAAATCTAAATTTGTATCTAGATCTTCTGTTCTTGCTACTTCTAATAACTTGCCATAGTCATCAAATCTTAAAAGATATTTGATAGCAAAAATAGATATGCTAAGACTAAGTACAAAAAATATCAATAAAATATTTGTATCAAAGCCCTTAACTCTCATAAGTATTGCAAAAAGTATTATAAATAAAGCTAGATTTACCCACCACTTATCTGCATATAGTTTTTCTTTTTTTTGTGAAAGAGTTAGAGTAATGGCATTTGAAATAATTCTTATAAAGGCAAGGCTAAGACTTATTAAAAAACTATTTTTAGATCCAAAAAATATGGCAAAGGCAACAGTCCTTCCAATCCCTATCCTAAGAGGATTAAATACCGCTTGGATCAAACCACTTTCTTTAGCAAGCATCCTATATTGTCTATTTAACTCGTGGATTTTTGCTTTATTACCAGCTACATCATTTGCTAACATTGAAATACTCAAATAAAAACTTAAAAAGGCTAAATTTGATCTTCCCAATTCAAAAAACTCTGTGAACATATTTTCTGGAAATTTCCAAGTCATTTGCACTAGCCGTAAAAAGGCTCCTGCCCAAACTAAGGCTATAAAAGATGAAAATATGCTTTTAAAAATTTGCCCAATAATACTAAATATAGGTCCTAGGGCAAAAACAAATTTCTTAAATCCATAACCTTTATACTTATCTCCAGTATATTTACCAATTAAAGGTAATTTATGAAAAAAGTGGATGATGTGGTTAACATTACTGGCAAGTCTAGTATTTTCTATAATCCTATATTTCTTATAATAATCCATCCTAGGCCTCCGTTTGTAATAGAGTTATTATCTTATCTTCAAAATCTGGATTATTTTTAATTTCCCTATCTACTTCTTCTATCTGACCCTTATGTAATAAAACTATTTCATCTGATATATCCTTAGCCAGGTCTAGAATATGGGTGGAGAAAATTATAATATGGTCGTTTTTTATAGATTTTATTAAATCTTTCATTTCTTTTTGCACTACTACATCAAGAGAATTTAAAGGTTCATCCATTAAAATTACTTTTGGTTTTAAAATAAGAAACATCATCATCTGAATTTTATTTCTCATACCTGTAGAGTAGCCTTGGATTAGCCTATCCTTATCTTCTTCCTCAAATCTTACAAGGTCAAAATAATAGGACGGATCTTTTAGATCTTTTATCCTATCTTTGTTTACCTCTATAAAAAATTTTATAAATTCCCTTGCTGTCAAAAACCTAGGCAGTTCAGGCTCTGCTAACATAAAAAATACATCCTTACTTGCTAGATTTATTTTCTCACCATTTTCTAGCAGGTAAGCTTTTCCACTATCTTTTTTAAGTTCTTTTGCAAGCAAAGAAAAAAGAGTAGTCTTTCCAGCGCCATTTCTTCCAAGTAGGGCATAGATAATCCCTTGGTCAAAAGTGGCAGATAAATCCTCTAAGACACTCTTTTGATCAAATTTTTTTGATAAATTTTCTATAACTAGCCTCATTTTCTTCTCCAATCCTTAAGCAATATATACTAAGGATATCAAAGGATTAAAATTTTAACTAGCTTGATTAATATTTTTTAATATTATATAAAGTATAATCAATATGTTTTTCTAAGTCTATATTCTTTTTATAGATGTTATCTCACTTGGGTCATCAATAATTGCATCTGGATTTTCTCTCTCTAATACTTCTCTTTTTCTAAATCCCCAAGAGCATCCTACGGTAAAGATACTTGCATTTCTCCCACACTTCATATCTACTTCACTATCCCCAAAGTACATAATTTTTGAAAATGGTACATCAAAGTGATTTGCTATTATCATAATTCCTTCTGGAGATGGCTTTCTCTTATAATCTTCCCTATAACCTAGGATATAGTCAAAATATCTTTCTCCAAAAATAGCCTTTAAAACCCTGTTGCTAGTTTCATCTGGTTTGTTAGAAAAAGCCGCTATGACTTCTCCATTTTCCTTTAATTTATCTAAAGACTCCCTTATACCATCAAAAGGCTTAGTTAGATAAACTGGATCATTATCGTAAGCTTCATTGTACCTATTATAAATTTCTTCTTTTAAAGCCTCATTTCCTGTAAATCCTACATAAGCCATAGTCTTATCTATCAAAACCCTAGGACCATTACCTACAAATTCTAGAACTTTTTCTTTAGGAATGGCTTTTAATTCGTATTTTCTTAAAGTTTCATTAAGGTGAAAACTTATGGCGTCGATAGTATCTAAAAGCGTACCATCTATGTCAAATATATACATTTTCCCTCCCTTTCTCATACTTTTCTCTTACTTAACCTTTACCCTAAAATAAAATTTTAATATAAATTTGCATAAAATACCTATAAACGGGCATAATTATAGGTAAGAATATTTTGCAAACATTTGCATTTTTGTCCCATTGTATATACAATGGAATAAGAAATAAATTGAAGAGAGGATATTATGAATAATACTAGAAATTTATCTATGCTCAGTGATTTTTATGAGTTTACCATGGCAAATGCCTATTTTAATCATGGCATGAAAGATACTATAGCAGTCTTTGACGCATTTTATAGGTCAAATCCAGATGAGGGCGGATATTCTATCTTTGCTGGTCTAAATGACATAATAGACTTTATCGAGAATCTACACTTTTCAGAAGATGATATAAATTATCTAAAAGAAGTTGGAGATTTTTCCGATGGCTTTTTAGAATATTTACGTGATTTTAAATTTACTGGCGATGTGTGGGCTTTTCCTGAAGGATCTGTTATGTTTCCTAATGAGCCAATCATTACAGTAAGAGCACCTATTATTGAATGTTCTATTATGGAGACATACCTACTTTTATCAATGAACTTTAACTCCTTGATAGCTACAAAGACAAGCAGGATTGTAAAAGCAGCTGGTGATAGGCTTGTTATGGAATTTGGTGCCCGCCGTGCCCAAGGAGCAGATGCATCTTTAACAGGTGCAAGAGCAGCCTTTATAGCAGGAGCACCTGTATCAAGTAATACACTTTCTGCCAAAACCTATGGCTTTAAGCCATCTGGTACTATGGCTCACGCTTGGATTCAAGCTTTTGATAGTGAATATGAAGCCTTTAAAGTTTATGCTGAAACTTATCCAGAAAACTGCACACTTTTAATCGATACCTACGATACAATTAATAGCGGCTTACCAAATGCTATGCGTATATTTAAAGAAGTTTTAGAACCAAAAGGCCTTACTGGTGGGGTGAGAATAGACTCTGGGGACCTTGCTTATTTATCTAAAGAAGTAAGAAAAATATTAGATGAAAATGGCTTTAAAGATACAAAAATAGTTGCATCTAATTCCCTAGATGAATTTAAAATAAATTCTCTAACAGCCCAAGGGGCAAAAATCGATGCCTTTGGTATAGGCGAAAGACTTATAACAAGTAAGTCTGACCCAGTATTTGGTGGCGTTTATAAACTAGTAGGCATTTATGAAAATGATGAGCTAAAAGCCCGTATCAAAGTTTCAGAAAATGTAGAAAAAATTACAACACCAGGCTTTAAAAAAGTTTACAGGCTATATGATAAAAATACTGGCAAGGCTGAGGCTGATTATATCGCTCTACGTGAGGAAGAAGTTGATGAGAGCAAACCTCTAGTAATCTTTGACCCATTATTTACATGGAAGATGAAAAAAATGGATAATTACGAAGCTCGCCTTATGCAAGTACCTATTTTTGAAGATGGAAAATTAATTTATAAGCAACCGGATATCCAAGAAATCCATGACTATTGTAAAAAAGAAATTAATAGCCTCTGGGAGGAAGTTAAAAGATTTGACCAACCTCACGACTACTATGTTGACCTTTCCCAAGACTTATGGAATCTGAAACAGAACTTAATTTTAGAAGCTAAAAGAGGTCTATGATTGCAATAATAACTGGGGCAAGCTCAGGCATAGGTAGAGAATTTGCCTATCAAGTTGATAATTTAAATTATGATGAGATTTGGCTAATAGCGCGTAGATACGAGCGCCTAGCAGACGTTAAAAGTAATTTAAAAAGTAAAACTAAAATCCTTGCCCTAGATTTATTAGATGAGGAAAGTTTATTTAAAATAGCAAATAAGCTTGAGTTTACAAGGGATAAAGTCGGACTTTTAGTAAATGCAGCTGGTGTTGGCTTTAATGATTATTTTGAAAACCTAAGTTTAGAAGCGAATAAAAAAACTATTGACTTAAATATCCTAGCTGCCAGCCAGATGATAAAAGTAATTTTGCCCCATATGGCAAAGAATTCTCTAATTATTAATGTGGCATCAGTGGCTGGTTTTATCCCCCAACCTAGGTTTGCAACTTATGCAGCAAGTAAGGCTTACTTGATAAGCCTATCTCGCGCCTTAAATAGGGAATTTGAGGATAAGAAAATCCATGTAGCAACCCTTTGTCCAAATCCTGTTAATACAGAATTTGGTGCAAATAATACCAGCGGCATTAAAAAATATGCGACAGAAGATATAAATAAGCTTGTAGCAAAAAGTTTAAAACAGGCTAAGTATAAAGATATTATCACAGTTCATCCATCTGCAAAATTTATGTTAGTGATTTCCAAAATCATCCCCCATTCTTTTATTATGTGGTTTGAGAGAATTTTAGGTTTGTACTGATATAACATTAAAAAAAGAGCCTTTTGGCTCTTATTTTTTTGCTATATTTGACTCTATTATGGTAAGGTCTCCATCAAATTCGTAGCTGGATACCTCATTTGTTAAGATAAAAAAGTCTCCTTTTTTGATATTGTATTCTTCTCCATCTACTTTTAAAACTCCAACCCCTTCTACAACCGATTCTAGCAAGTAGTCACTAGATCTTATAAGGTCTGTATGTCCATTTATTTCTAGTTTTCTTACTTCAAAAAAGTCATTTTTTGTTAGTATGGTTGTTATTAGATTGCCAGTTTCTTCTATTTCTATTTCTTTTTCATCTCTTACTTCATTTAGTTTTATAGCTTCAAGAGATTTTTCAATGTGAAGCTCACGCAAGTTTCCCTCTTTATCTGGCCTATCGTAATCATAGAGTCTATAGGTTATATCGCTTGCTTGTTGGATTTCTAAAATTAGACAACCTTTTTTTATAGCATGGACTGTGCCCGCTGGTACAAAGAAAAAATCCCCCTTATTTGCTGGAACTTCTTTTAAAACTTCATCCCACTTTTTGTTTTGAATTTTTTCTACAGCTTCATCTTTACTACTAGCATTTAGTCCATAAATTATAGAAGCTGGGTTTTCGTTTAAGATATACCAGCACTCGGTTTTACCCCTAGAATTTTCTAATTTTTGCCCCATTTCATCATCTGGGTGGACTTGGATAGATAAATCATCAGTCGCATCGATTATTTTTACTAAAAGCGGGAAGGATTTTTCTTCTGATCCACCAAATAATTCTTTGTGGTTTTTGTAAATATTTTTTAGACTCTCTCCTGCAAGCTCTCCATTTATAACAACAGAACTTGCATCATCCATGCCGGATATGGCCCAGTATTCTCCAACGTTTGTAGAGTCTATATCATAGTCAAATTCTTCTTTTAATCTAGATCCTCCCCAAACTTTATCTACAAAGTCTCCTTGTAAAATCAAAACTTTTTGCATAATCTCTCCTTAAAGCCTATTTAAAATATCTAGCGTATCCCTTACTTGCCCATCGCCTGGATTGTCAATATCATCGTAGGGTGCGCCTAAAGTTACTATAATATATTCCTTCCCATTTTTAACAGAAAGTGTCGCCCAACATAGGCCGGCCTTATCAGTTGTACCACTTTTACCACCAATTATTTCAAAACCCTCTTGGTCATAATCTTTTAGTTTATCAAAAACGGTACTTGTCATATATAAACCTTCTGGGTGATTGTCATTTGGCTGGCTTAAGTAATCTTTTTTAGTAAATATGGCTCTAAAATTGCCATCATTTAGGGCATATTTTAAAAGCATGGCCATATCTTTGGCGGATGAATAATGACCTATGGCGTCCATACCATCTGCATTTTGAAAATGGGTATTCTTTAATTCTAGCTCTTCGCATTTTTCATTCATAAGACCCACAAAACCTAAGACAGATCCAGAAATATTTATAGCTATAGAATCTGCTGCCTCACCCCCTGATGGAAGCATGGCCCCATAGAATAAATCTCGATAGGTGGTCATCTCTCCACCAAAAAATCCTGCCATGGATGCATTTTCTGCTACCAGCCTCTGGTAACTTTCTGTATCTACCGGTGCTATTTCGCCCAAATCATTTATTTTCTCAAGCCCTACTAAGACTGTCATCATCTTTGTAAGGGAAGCCATAGGCAATTTTTCATCTTCATTCTTACCTGTTACTTTTCTATCATCAGTTAGATTATAAACATAAACTGCCTCTGAATTATAAGTATAGACCTCGCGATTCTTATATCTTAATACTACAAAAAGACCTATTATAAGTATAGGAATTGCTAATAAACTATATGATTTCTTTTTCATAAAACCCTCTATAAATTTTTTTCATAACCACTATACATTATAAAAAGATTTTTAACAAAGAAAAACCACCCCTAGGGGTGGTTAATTTAAAATAAATTATTTTGCGTTTGTGATTGCTTCATCAACTGCTGTTTTGAAAGCTTCAGATGTTACTGTTGCACCTGATACGTTATCAACGCCTTCTGTACCATTTTTTTCTACTACTGCTTTTTCAAGTTCTGGAATAGCAGCTGCTCCGATATCTTCTGTTTCTTCGTGAGTTGTTTCTACTTTTTCGATAACTCCGTCTTCACCAAAGTGAACTTTTACGTTGATATCTCCACCGTAACCTGCAACTGTTGCTTCACCTAATGATGGTGCTGCTTCTTCTGCTGGTACTGTTTCTGCATTATCTGCAGTATTGTTTGCATCATTTCCACAAGCTGAAAATGCAAATGCCATAGCTGCTACTAGAGCAAATTTATTTAAGTTTTTCATAAAACTCTCCTTAATATATGTACGCCATAATAGGCAACTTTATGCAAGATTTCTTGCATTCATATTTTGTATAGCTATTATAACACAAATTTAAATAAAATCAAGTTTAACAATATTTTTTACTTGGCAGTATTAATATCGATATTGCCTTTGCTATCTGTTTTAAAATTAGTCTCTCTGACTTTCCCAGTTCTCGCGTTAAACAAATATTGTTTACCATTTTGATTTATAAAAAAGTAGTACCTTTCCTCACTAAAGGGATTAAGAGAGCTTACCTTCTCACTACTATTAGGCATGATAAGAAAGCCAGATCCATAATTTTCATCTATAACTTTATAAGCGTAATCTGTTGTATACTTGGGTAAGGATACAAAATATAGGGCGAAAATTATAGTTGCTATTAAATACTTAGGGTATTTTGGGGGATGCTTTAAATAATAATCTATACCTAGAACTATGAAAATGGGCACCATGAAAAATAAAACATTTCTATTTTTAGCAAAAAATGTGTTGTTTGTATAAGATAGCAACATCCAAGAGATAAAGAAAAATGCATAATTACCCCTATCATCGTTTTTCAGCCAATCTTTCATAAACTCCTCCTTAGAAACTATCTAAAACAATCATCAATTACTTGCCTAATATTTGCTCTTTGTATAACCTTTATACCAGTAAATTCACTCTCATCAACAGAGTTTCTAGCCACAAAGCACTTTTTATAGCCAAGTCTCTCTAATTCTTTGATGCGTTGCTTGATTTGAGGCACTTTTTTAAGTTCTCCTGTAAGTCCTACTTCAGCAATAAATACTGTTTTATCATCTATTGGTTTTTTTAGCAGAGAAGATGCAATAGACATCATTATAGCAAGGTTTACTGATGGCTCGGATAATTTAAGGCCTCCTGTTGTTTTTATGATTACATTGTAGTCAAAAAGATTAAGTCCTGCACGCTCTTGTAAGATGGATATTAATGTATTTAAATCATCTTTTCTAAGAGAGTCCCCTATTCTTTGTGGATATGGAAGAAATGATTTGCTGACCAAAGATTCTATTTCTACTTCTAATAACCTAGATCCTTCCTTGGTTACAGAAATAGCTGATCCTTCGATTTCATTTTCACGGGCTGTGATAAAATATTCACTTGGATTAGATATTTCAATAAGTCCATCTTCTGTCATAGAAAACAGTCCAATTTCACCAGTACGGCCAAACCTATTTTTTGTTGAAGTTAGAACCCTTAAGTCCTCGTCACTTTCTCCATCCAAAACCAAAACGGTATCTACCAAGTGTTCCAAAGTACGTAGTCCTGCCATCTCATTGGCCTTGGTCATGTGACCAATCATAATAATAGCGCGTTTTTTGTACTCGTCTTTGGCTATTTCCACTGCCTTATTTGCTACTTCTATAGTTTGAGTAGGGCTACCTGCCTTGTTGTCAAATTCCGCCAAGGTAAAAGTTTGGATAGAATCTAGAAAAACTACATCTGGATCTATATTTTTTATTTCATTTACCGCACTATCCATGGAATTTGTAGAAAGAATCCATACATTTTCTGGTAAATTTTTCATAATCCTATCGGCACGGGATTTTATTTGACTTTCTGATTCTTCGCCAGATACATAAAGGACTTTTAAGTCTTCATCTGCATAGGCTTTGGATAGTTGGAGGAGGAGGGTAGATTTACCCGCTCCAGGTCTTGCAGTTAGGATTGTAACACTATCTCGTACCAATCCCCCACCAACCGCACGGTCAAATTCATCAAAAGTGGACTTTATTCTTTCTGATTCGTTTATCTTTATACTATTAAGTTTTTTTGCAGCCTTTTCATCTACAACTACATTGGCTTTATTTTTACTTTCTTTTACTGTTACTTCAACTAAAGAGCCCCATTTGCCACATTCTGGGCACTTACCTGCCCAAAGTGGTTGGGTGTGGCCGCAGTTGGTACATTCAAAGGCTTTCTTTATTTTTGCCACTAGTTTTCCTTTACAAATTTATTTACAGAATATTGGTAAATAGCATCCTTTGGATTTTCTTTGTATAAAGCTTCATAAATATCTCTTGGAGTTTGATCTTTTTTAAGCAGTTCTTCTAAAGGATCGATATACTCACGGTCCTCTTTTATCATTTCTGTAACTAATAGCATCCATTCAGAGATTTTCTTATCTTTATATACGGCATCTACACCTTGCATTACTGCTTTATCTTTTAACTTTTGTGATTTCTCATAGGTCATATCAGCAAATAAGTCATATAAAAAGTCTAAAATTTCTTCATCATAGAACATATTTTTAATAAGGGCTACTGCTGCAAAATTATAAGGGTAAGGAACATTATCAGGCATCCTTACTTCTATATATGTTTTAACTCTAACATCAGGAAATACTATAGAAAGAGCGTGATTAATCATATCTAGAGTCATATCTTCATTATCAAAAATTTCCTCAAAAGGAGTATTAGCTGTATAAATATCCTTACCATCTTTGTGAATAAATATACTATCAGTAGCTAATATTTTTGCTGCATATTTCTCGTAAGATAAATCGCTATCAAAGGCAAAATCGTATATGCCAGAGCGACTCTTATCACAATGATCCCATATAGTTTGGCGAAGATTATGCTTTGGATATACTTCACCTTCAAAAATATAGGCATTATCAAAAGTACTATACAAAAAGGTAGATACAGCGTTGGCAACAAAAAATTTTTTCTTAAAGTCTTCTTCATCCTTATAGTCTATTGCAACTTGTAAAGACCCAGATCCCTTCATCATGTTGTATGGACTAGTTCCACCAAAATCTTTGAAATATTGGGACATATATTTATAACGTTCTTTTGGTATAAAGGGTAGGTTTTCAATTTTTGTCTTTGGTTGGTAGCCAACTTGGGCTAAGAGCTGGTTTTTATTATCAAAAACCGGAATAAGCTCAGCCATGACTTTTTTGTAATTATCAAAAAGCTCATCCATAGTTTTTTGGGCAGCGTAGGCTACTTCAAACTGGGCAGCAGGTTCTATTGATATAGAGAAGTTATCTGCATTAAGGCCCATGATATTATCTTTCTCATAAGAAGCATCATAGCCCATTTTTTCAATCTCTTCTAAAGAATCACGCACTCCGCCTTCTTCTTCATAAGTTAAAGTCTCCATAGTATCAGCATCTATAACAAAATGTTCAACTTCAAAACCAACTTTGAAGTCATCCACACTTTTTTCTCCAGATTCTATGTATCCGGCAATAGCTTCAATTTTTTTATCGTAGTTCATAATTACCTCGATTCTTGAATTTTATTTATGATTATTATACATTAAAATTTAAAAATTTTAATTTTTTTACCTATTATTATGAGATTTTACCCATATATATTAAAATTAAATTATGAAGACTGCATTTTATCAAACAGATGTAGGTATTATTAAAATTACCTACCAAGAAAAAATATCAAAAATTGAGCTAGTCGCTGGCATAGATGATAAAGATGAAAAAAATGAAATCACAGATAAGGTTATAGATGAGCTAAAGGAGTACTTAAAAGGAACTAGAAAAAATTTTACTATCTATGATTTCATACTTTTAGAGGGAACAGATTTTCAAAAAAGAGTTTGGCAAGAACTTTTAAATATCCCCTACGGACAAACTAAAACATATAAAGAAATAGCAAGAGGAATAAATAATGAAAAAGCGACAAGAGCTGTAGCAACCGCTATTGGCAAAAATCCTTTGATGATAATCATCCCCTGCCACAGGGTAATTGGCAGTGATGGGAAGCTGCGTGGTTATGCTTATGGGCTTGATGTAAAGAAAAAATTACTTGCCCTTGAAGATAATAATTAAATTACAACCAAAAAAGCAGGAAATCCTGCTTTTAAAACTAATCACCAAAATCTATTCCATACTCATTTTCCTTAAGATGACTTATGCTACTCTTATTATTTATAACCCATATTGGTAGAGTATCTGCATAGGTCTTGTGAATTTTTTCTGCAGCTTCTTCAAAGGGTTCCTCACCCCAGTGTGGGAGCGGATAAAATTCTACTAAGTTTAGGGCCGTTGTTGATTTTAATTCAGGAGCAGCTTTTGGGTCGTCCATGTATTTTATATATTCTATATTTGGACTAGCAATAATTGATCCTGCTGATTCGCCCACATAGACCATGCCCTTATCTACTCTTTCTTTGATTAATTCCAATAAGTTTTTCTTTTTTAATTCTTGGAGCAAATAAAAAGTATTACCTCCTGATACATATAAAATCTCGGTATCACTTATAATTTCCTTGGCATCACTTTGCTCTAGCTTGTTTACTTTTAGGTCTTTTATTTCAAATCCTTTTTTTATAAAATATTCACGTGCGTCATCTACATACTGGGTGTATGGCGAAACTTCTGCCGCAGTTGCTACAAATGTTATTTCTCTTGCTTGATATTTTTCAATAAATCTCTCAAATCCATTTTTTGCCCCAACTAGGGATGATGATAAAAATATGTTCATTTAATCTCCTTACTTATATATAGAAATTTTCTTGACCATTTCCCGATATTTTCCTTCTTAGCAAAATTACAATAAATAAATCCAAAAATATTTCTATTATTATACACACAAAAATTGTGCGATGTATAGAATATCCTTGTAATATATATATTGACACAAGGTAGGTAAGTCCATTTACTATTTTATATTTAATCCTAAAACTTGTTGCCGAAAATCTGCAGGGTGTATAAATTATCAATAGTATCGTATAAAGTACGATGACATTTATATAAAAGTTTACATTAGCTATGTATGGTTAATAGTCTATTGTGTTAGAAATTGACCTGACATGCACGATTGTAATATGATAATTAATATTGATATGCCAAGGATTACTAGGTTTATTTGTCTTTAATTTTCTATGTTTTTTATTTTTCCATAATCCACCTTTCTTGTATTTATAGTGTATTATTACCCTTAATTTGGAGGTTTTTTATAAAATAAAACCACCCCTCGGGGTGGCTTTGAGTAGCTATTATCTCATGATTATTCTGCTATATCTGTTGCTAAAGCTTCTTTCTTTTTGCCTTTTACATTTTCAAATTGTAGTTCATCATCTTTTACAGATAATTTGATGATGGCATCTCTGTTTAATTTGTTATCTAGGATATCTTCTGCGAGTCTATTGTCTATCATTTTTGTGATATGACGTTCTAGTGGTCTTGCTCCGTATTCTTCGTTAAAGCCTTCTTTTGCTAGAAGTTTTACTACTTCTTCATCGTAAGTAATATCAATGTCGATATTATTTAGTCTTTCTCTAGTTTTTTCTAGCATTAACTTAGTGATTTCTTCTATGTTTTCTTCACTTAGTGGATTAAACATAATCACTTCATCAAGTCTATTTAAAAATTCTGGAGCAAAGGCATTTTTTACTTCACGTTCTATGATTTCACGAGTACGGTCAGCGTTTTTCTCTTCTGGATCTCCAGTTTCAAAACCTATTGCTTGTTTTTCATTTAGGCTTGATACTCCTATATTACTTGTCATTATGATGATAGTGTTTTTAAAGTCTACTGTGCGACCTTGACCATCTGTTAGACGTCCATCATCTAGGATTTGTAATAGTAAATTGAAAATATCTGGATGAGCCTTTTCAATTTCATCAAATAATACAACTGAGTAAGGGTGGTTTCTTACTTGTTCTGTTAGTTGGCCACCTTCTTCATAGCCTACATATCCTGGAGGAGATCCTACTAGACGTGAAACTGCAAATTTTTCCATATATTCACTCATATCCATACGGATTAGGTGCTGTTCTGATCCAAATATATTTTCTGCAAGTGATTTTGCAAGGTATGTTTTACCAACACCTGTTGGTCCTACAAATATAAAAGAACCGATTGGTTTTGATGGATCTTTTAGACCAACTCTTGCACGTTTTATAGCATGAGCTACAGATTTTATTGCATCTTCTTGGCCAATTACTGTGCCTTTTAAGTCTTCATCTAGGTTGGCATATTTTTCTTTTTCATCTTCAGTTAATTTTGTAACTGGAACCTTTGACCAAGATGCAACTATGCTTGCTATATCATCAAAGTCGATAAACAAGTTTGGTTTGTCTTTATTTTTCTTTTCAATTTCTGCTTCAATTTCAAATCTAGCTTGGTTGATGCGATCTCTTAGTTCTGCAGCTTTTTCAAAGTCTTGGTCTTTGACTGCTTGTTCTTTTTCAGAAACTAATTCGTTAATTTTTTCTTCTGGGTTACTTTCAGTTTCTTCTTCCTGATAAGCCTTAATACGCACCTTACTCATAGCCTCATCGATAACATCTATGGCCTTGTCTGGTAAAAATCTATCATTGATATATCTATCAGTTAGTTCTACTGCTGCATTTATAGCTTCATCAGTTATTTCTACTCCGTGGTGAGATTCGTACTTATCTTTTACTCCATAAATAATTTTACGGGTATCGGATAGTGATGGCTCTTCCACTTGGATAGGTTGCATACGACGGGTTAGGGCACTATCTTTTTCTATATATTTTCTATATTCTTCTATAGTTGTAGCCCCTATTATTTGAATATCACCTTTGGCTAAGATTGGTTTTAGGATATTTGCAGCATCCATAGATCCTTCTGCTGCTCCAGCACCTAGCACCATGTGAAACTCATCGATAAATAATATAATGTCATCGCGAGTTGCTAGTTCATCAAATAATTTTTTAAGCCTATCTTCAAAGTCTCCACGGTATTTGGTACCTGCTATCATGCTTGCTAAGTCAAGACTTAAGATAGTTTTATCTTCAATTATTGTTGGCACTTCACCTTCTACAATTCTTTGAGCAAGGCCTTCTGAGATTGCAGTTTTACCAACACCTGGCTCACCGATTAGGATAGGGTTATTTTTTGTTCTACGCATTAAAATTTGAATAACACGTTCTATTTCATCATCACGGCCTATAACTGGATCAATTTTTCCAGTTTCCGCTTCTTCATTTAAGTCTCTAGCATAGTTTGAAACATTTTCTGAAAGGTCTTTGCTAGATCCAGCTTGGGGAGCTTGGTCTTTTAATAAATCCTTTAAGTTTCTTTTTACAACTTCTTTTTCAACTCCTGATAATAAAAACATAATGTTTGTTAGGGAGTCATCATCTTCAAGAATTGCAAATAAGACATCTTCTTCGCCTGCTGAGGCTTGGCCGTATTTATTTGCATTTAGTCTTGCTAGTTCTAATATTTGTCTTACTTTTTTACTATATTCTGTTGCAGGACGCATAGCTTGGCCCTTGCCTATATTATTTATTACAACTTGGCGGAGTAAATCATAATTGGCACCGGCAGCTTCTAGTGCTTTTGTCGCAACAGAACCTGTTTTCATTAAAGCAAGAAGTAAGTGCTCTGTACCGATATAATCGTGGTTTAGAGAGTAGCTTTCACGTCTTGCTTGCTGGGTTAGTTTATTTAATCTGTTAGCTTCCATTGCCTCTCCTTCATATAAGAGTTTAAAAACTCATATCTCTCTGGGTCTTTTTTGCCCTTGTACTTATTTTTTGTCAGATTAAAGATTAAATAATCAAGCTCATTGCTAGTTAAATCAGTATTAAATCCAAGTTTGTTATATTTTTTAAGTTTATAAAGCTCACTTGCAATAGTATTTAAACTTGTTAGCTTTCTAGAGTTTAGATTATTTAAGCTTATAGCTATTTGTTCGATAATATCATCATCTGATACGTTATTTAATACCTGGTAATCTCTTCTAAATCTTCTTTCATTTCTTACTAGTGAGTCAATATTTGCACTAAGTTTTTTAATATATTCATCCATATCATCACGGTAGTTACCAAAGTTTTTTACAAGATATATATCATCTACATATCTATCATAGTAGCTTGGTATATAGCGAGTGCCATACATACCGTGGCTTAATAAACCTTGTTTAAAACCATAATAGGATTCTTCAGCATCTACTAGGGCAAATAAAAACATTTTAAGTCTTACTTCTAGCCCTGCACCATTATTTCGTCCATCACTAGTCAGATACCCAAATTCTGGTGTAAAGGCAAAATCTAATTTTTGGTCTAATTCTTTTTCAATTTCATTGACTCTTTTATAAGCCTTTTTGACATCCATATCAAAATTTCTGTAATTTATAGCTATATGGTCGCGGTCATTTACAGTAATGATATAATCATCACCAAAAATCACTGCAATCTCAGCTAATTTGCTAGTACAATCTTCTGATAAGACCATGTCATTTATAAGCTTATTTAAAGTATTTTCATCAATTTCATTTAATAAGGCTAGTTGATCTGGATATATATCTTTGATTATTTCTATAACTTTTTCACTATCTTCATAGGTCATAGTTGTTGGAAAATCAAAGCCATCTATATTGCGTCTTAAAGAAAGATTTGAATTTAGAATTATATCTTTTGCATAATCTATCAATTTTTCACCTTCATATTTAAATCATCTATTTGCTCTTTTAAATCAGCAGCTTGCTCATAATCTTCAGTTTCTATTGAAAGATCTAGCTTTTCTTGTAGATTTTTTATCTCAAGAGCTACTTCTTTAAATTCACGGTCTTTTTTAGGTAGTCTACCTGTGTATTTATCGTAATTATTGTAAGTTTTTAAAACTTTTTGAGTTAGACTATCGCTAAGTTTATAGCACTCTTTACAACCAAAAATACCATTTCTAATATTTGATTCTAAGTTGCCACAATTTGGACAAGCTCTTTGGCTTAGTCCTTCCATATATGAATATGGATGATTGTTAAGATTGTATTTATATTCATAATATCCATCAATCATATCATCTAAAGATGGTACAAATTTTTGGATTAGACTTTCTAATTTTTTGTTATTTAAATTAAGTTTATGAAATCCACCTTCACTTGGCATAGAGTCTTCATCAGTCATATCTGTGTATGTTTTTAAACAATCATTACATAGATAAAAATCATGCTCTTGTCCATTTATTATAGCTTTGACACTTACTGAAGCATCTTTGCCACATTTTTCACATTTCATAATTAACTCCTTGCTAAAACACTTAAAAGAATATTTTTTATGATGTCAGAACGTACGCCATTACGCTCCTTACAATTAAGAGCTGCTAAAGCTTTGTCGCTGGTGGCGTACTTTGCCATCAAAAACTCATCTTTAGTAAAGTATTTTCTACTATATAAATCCTTAAATAAGCTATCTGCATTTGCCTCTGTCATTTGCTTATTTAGGTTTTTTATCAAATAAGATAAATAATTATCCTCTTCTACTATGGTAATAATTTTTATAAAACCATTACCACCACGTTTACTTTCTATAAGATACCCGTTGTGAGGTGTAAACCTTGTAGAAAGCACGTAATTTATTTGGCTTGGAGCGCAATCAAATTGCATAGCCAAATCATTGCGTCCGATTTCAAGCATCCCATCAGTTGATTCCTCAAGCATAGCCTTTAAAAATCTTTCTATATCTGATGTAAGACCTGCCATATACTCACCCACTTTCTTAAGTGTCTTTTTATTTTACAATTATATATCTAAAGGTCAAGAAAAAAACTGACCTTTTGACTATCTCTGACCTTTTTTATTAAAAAATAAGAATCCCTTTATTGATTCTATTAAAACTGTACTTTTTTTCACTACTTTTTCAAGGTCAATGCCAGTAAGACCAACAATGTAATAATTTAGAATATTTTTTCATAACAATCCAAGTATTGCCACAAATTTTACTCCTCTAACTATTGCAAATTTGCTATAAATTAAAGTGTATTTATCCCTTCATAACTAGGGTTTACATTCCCATATGTCATATCAACAATAGATTTAAATGCCAGCAATATGTATTTTAAAAATATTGGCTACGATTATAAATGGATAGATATACTTGTAAGTATAGAAAAATATTTTGCCCTTAATAGTAGTTATTTTTGTACTGATTAAATTTATAGAATTTATATTTGTATCAGAATGTAAGGATTGAAACAAGTAAAAATAGTATTTATAGGCAAAAAAAATCTTAGGTATATATACCTAAGATTTTTTAGTGTTTTATTGTGCAAAGTCTGCTTTATATTGTGGTGCGAATGCTTCTAGTTCTGCTTTTACATCTGCTTGTGTGTTTGAAAGGATTTGTTCAAGAACTGATCCAATATCGTTATATGCTTGTTGGCTACCTGGTGCAAGTGGTCTTGAGTATAGGTTTTTGGTTGCATCTGCAAGTATTGGAGCAATTGCAGAATCAGATTCTGAGTATGTGCTATCTTCAATTGCACTTGTTCTAGCTGGCATATATCCTGTATCTAAGGCAAATTGGATTTGAGATTCTTTGCTTGTTAAGAATTTTAAAAATTTAAAGGCTGCTTTCTTTTGTGCATCATCTGCATTGTCAAACATATAGATATTTGTACCTTGTTGTACTGCACTTTCTGCAGGATATGGTGCTGCTGCATATTCAAATTTTCCATCTACTCCATCTTTTACATATACTTCACCAGCATTTGATCCAATATATGCTCCTACTTGCTCATTTGCAAATGGTCCTGACATGTATTGGTCTGTTCCTGCTATTCTAAAGTATCCTTCTTTGATACCATCTAAATAATATTGAACAGCTTCTACTGATTCATCGCTTGCTACATCAAGGTTTTCATCCATTTCTACGCCTTTATTGTGTAGATATGTGGCATAGAAGTTTGATAGTGAATCAAAACCAACTCCTGGGATGCCTTTTTCTTCATTGATTTTTTTAGAAACTTCTACTAATTCTTCATAATTTGTTGGTACTTCAAGGCCTAGTTCATCAAAAAGTGTCTTGTTATACCAGAATACTTCTGTAGATTTGTTAAATGGTAGTCCCATGATTTTGCCGTCTTTTTCAATTTCTTGACGTACACCTTCTAGGATATCTTCATAATCTTCAATACCATTTTCGCCATTTACCATATCTGTAAGATCTGTTACTAGATTTGCGTCTTCAAATTGTAGCATCCAGTCTGGGTATGCTTGGGTAATAGTTGGTAGGTCATTTGGTGATTGCATTGTTGCAACTAAGATTTGGTTTAAATCACCATAATTACCTTGGTTTTGTAGGTTTACTTTGATATTTGGATTTTCTTTTTCAAATTCTGCTACAAGTTTTTCTAAGGCTTCACCTTGGCCACCACCCATTGCATGCCAAAATGTGATTTCAGCTGCTTCATCTGTGCTAGAGTCAGCCTCTTTTTCAGTATTTTCTTCCTTTGCTGCATCTTTTTCTTCTGTATTTTCTTTATTTTCTGTAGCTTCTTCTGCATTTTCTGTTTGTGCTGTTTCTGCAGTATTTTCATTTGTACCTGTGTTGGCATCTTGGTTGCCACATCCTACTAAAACAGCTAAAGACAACATAATTGTTGCTAGTAATGAATAAAATTTCTTGCTCATAAAATCTCCTTTATATATATTTGTCATTACATTTGCTATATACCCTATAAACTTAAAAATTGCAATTTTAACCTTTCAATCCGCCGTATGACACCCCCTCTAAAATTTGTCTTCTAAAGATAAAGTATAAAATTAAAATTGGAAGAATTGTAATGGTCGATGCTGCCATTTGCAGGTGGATATATGATCCAGCTTCTGTAGCAAAAGCAGAAAGACCGTTTGAAATCATCCTCATGTTTTTGCTATTTGTTACCAAGATTGGCCATAGGAATGAATTCCATCCAGCAATAAAATTTAAAAGTCCGATGGTAAATAAAGTTGATTTTGAAAGGGGTACCATAACTCTAGTTATAAACTCAAAATCACTAGCCCCATCCACCTTTGCTGCATTGTAATAATCCATAGGAATAGACCTTAAAAATTGTCTAAGGTAGATTATATAAAAAACACTAGCCATAAAAGGCAAAATTAAAGCCCAGTAGCTATCTAATAGGGAAAGCTTGGCAATAGTTCTAAAATTGGTGAAAACTATGATTTCAAAAGGAATCATCAAAAGTGCTAGCAAGATACTTTCTACCAGCTTTTTGTGCTTAAAGTTCAAAAAGTTAAGGGCAAAAGCTGCTAAAGTTGTTGTTATAAGAGTTCCTAAAGTATTAACTAAGGTTACAAAAATAGTATTAAAAAAGTATCTAGCAAAGGGTGCCACCTTCATAGCTTCACTAAAATTTGAAGCTTGAGCAGTTTCTGGCAATAATTTTGGTGGTATGCTTGTTACTTCCTGAAAGGTCATCAGCGACGATGAAATCATATAAAAAAATGGAAAAAGGGTAATGATTGCCATAAAAATTATAAAAATATATCCTAAAATTTTATTTACTTTACTCATATCCCCCTCCTATTTTGTAAGTTTTTCTATAATTTTTCTTTGGACAAAGGTTAAGAGCAAAAGCATCAGGAATAGTAAAACTGCAGCTGCCATTGCTTGTCCATAGCGGTATTCTACATAGAATTTATTGTAAATATAAAACACGGCAGTCACAAGCCTATTTCCCACCCCCGCCTTTCCATTAAATAAGGCAAAAACTTCGTTATAAACCTTAAAAGCTTGGATAAAGCTTGTTAAAAACAAAAATGTTATAATTTTGGAAAGGGCTGGTAGGGTAATCCTAAAAAATTGCTCAGACTTGCTCGCCCCAAAAGTTTCCGCTACCCTATAATAATTTTTATCAATCCCCCTAAGACCTGACAAAATAACTATGATATTAAAGGCTAGGCTGTTCCATATTCCAAAAATGATCAATGCTGGCATATTGTAATTGCGATTGTTCAAAAAATCAAAAGGCCCTATGCCAAATATTTCAAGAACATAATTGATAAATCCATATTGACCATGGAAAAGATATCTAAAAACAATCCCAATGGCGATTACTGATGTAAGATAAGGAATAAAAAATATAGTCTCAAAAAACTCAGATCCTTTGATTTTTTCATGCAAGATTAGCGCTATAATCATTGAAATTATAAGAGACAATGGCACAACCGTAACTGCATAAATGAAGGTATTTTTCATAGCAAGTTTAAATTGTGGGTCCTTAATTACCACAGGAAAGTTTGTAAATCCGATAAAAGTAGGATCTAGTATGCTATTTGACTGGGTTGACATTATAAATGTTCTAAAAAGTGGATAAATTGTAAAAATGCCTATAAAAATGATTGCTGGCAACAAAAATAACCATGCCCTAGGCGAGTTTTCAGCCCTATAAGTCTTTTTTTTATCCATTAGTAAACTCTCTTTCCATCTTCTTCAAAAATGTATATAGAAGAATAATCGATATCTAAGCTGATAGTATCTCCTGAACTTATTTTTAGTTTACTATCTGCAATCACCCTAGAAGCAATACCATTTATAGTAAAATGCAATATCATATACCTGCCAATCATCTCGATATTTTCAACTTTTATTTTCATCCCCTCTTTGGCAATCTTAAAATGCTCTGGACGAATGCCGACTAAGTATTTTTTATCAGCTAGTTTTTCTTTAAAACGTCCTTGGTCAAATTTTGTCAAATCCATGCTAAAATCAGGGCTAGAAAGAATATCTTCATTTTTATCCATCTCATAGACATTGATGATAGGACTTCCGATAAATTTTGCTACAAATAGATTGGCCGGTTCTAAGTACAAATTTTGTGGTATATCGTATTGCTGGATGACACCATCATCCATAAGAGCTATATAATCAGAAATTGACAGGGCTTCTTCTTGGTCATGGGTTACAAAAATAGTTGTAACTCCAACATTTTTTACAATATTTCTAATCTCCTCACGTATTGATAGGCGCAAGCGTGCATCAAGATTTGAAAGTGGCTCATCCATCAAAAGTGTTTTTGGATTTTGAACCAAGGCTCTTGCAATTGCAACCCTTTGTTGCTGGCCACCAGATAATTGGGCAGGCTTTTTGTCCTTATATTCTGAAATATAGGTTAATTCCATATATTTTTGGGCAAGTTCATTTGCCTTATTTTGGCTAACTTTATTATCTCCAACAGTTAAGGGAAATGTTATATTTTCAAGGACTGTCATGTGAGAATAGAGGGCATAATTTTGAAAAACCATACCTATATTCCTATCCTTTGGATGTAGACCTATTATAGACTTATCGTCAAATAAAATATCCCCACTGGTAGGATCAAGAATTCCTGCAATAATATTTAAAATAGTGGACTTCCCACAACCAGAAGGTCCTAATAGAGTAACAAGGGCTCCGTCAGGAATTTTAAGATCAATATCCTTTAAAGCTTCATAGCCATTTTCATAAATTTTCTGTAAATCTCTAATTTCAATCATATATTCCTCAAGCTAGTTTTTTACTAATATATCACTTCTTTGTAATCATAAGGTAAAATTTTTGTAATAAACATATAAAAAACCGACCATGATATTGGTCGGTTTTATAAAAATTTGGTCTACAATTTCTATTAGATTGGAGCTTATTAAAATTTAATCCCTATTTCTATTGCCAAATAGCAAAAACATCCTTAAAAATTGTAGGGCTGTGGCAAGGGTTGCAGCTACATATGTGAAAGCTGCTGCTTTTAGCATACCTGCAGCATGTTGGTTTTCTTCCCCTACTAGCATTCCAGATTCTTCTAGGACTGCAAGCGCACGTCTGCTGGCATTAAACTCTACTGGTAGAGTTACTATTTGAAAAATAAGGGTTAGAGAAAATAGGATAAGTCCTACATCTATAAGATTTTGACGGGCTAAAATCATTCCTAAAAATAAAAGTGGAAAGCTAAGCTTTGATCCAAAATTTACTGCTGGCACTAGCCAAGATTTTACCCTAAGCGGTGTATATCCTTCTTTGTACTGGATAACGTGGCCTAGCTCGTGGGCTGCAACTGCAACTGATGCAATCGATGTATCATTTATAGACTGAGGAGATAAGGCTACTTCCTTGGTAGCTGGGTTAAAATAATCTCCCATGGCATTATTTATCTGCTTTATTTTTATATCATTATAGCCCCTAGTATCTAGGATATAATTGGCGGTTTGCTTGCCTGTTATTTGTTTTTTGGTTGGAATCTTACTGTATTTTGCAAAAGCCCTTTGGACATTTGCTTGGGCAATCATTGTTATTATAAGCCCAATTATGACTAAAATATAGGTTCTATCGAAACCGTAATAGTAAGGCATAAAAATCCTCCTTATCTTTATTAAATATCATACCCTTGATTTATAATATTTTAAAGCATATATAAATTTTATTAAAGGTGTTATTTAAGTTTATATAAAAATAAGCATAGAAAAAGGGCTAGACTCCTAGCCCCTTTTCCTTTTAGAAAAGAATAAGTTAGTCCTAGTTTTCTATAGGGAAAACTTTTAAGGAATTAATAATGAAAAACCTAGCTATGTAATAGCTACTTATATTATAGCATAAAAAAATTTTTATGCAAACATTTTCTTACATATCTTCTAATAATTTTAAATACCGGCAAATTTATGGAGGTTTGCCTACTCTTGAATAGCTTTAGCGTTTTCTTTTTCTCCAATTAGGACAATTGTATCATCTTCTTCTATAAGTAAATTTGGGTCAAAATCTATAATCATATGATTATCTCTTTCAAAGGCTATTACATTCATTTGATATCTTTTTCTAAAATCTAGGTCTACTAGACTTTTACCTATCCAAGATTTACGAGCCTTTATCTTTATAAGGGAAATCTCATCTGAAAAATCTATAATTTCCATTAAGCTAGGACCTGCAAGAGATTTTGCAAGTCTTTGTCCTGTATCAAATTCTGGGAAAACTATACGGTCTGCTCCGATTTTTTTTAGGATTCTGGCATGTTGTTTACTAGATGCCTTTGCAATTACTTCTTTTACTCCACTATCTTTACATATCAATGTAGCTTCTATAGATGCTTCTCGATCTGATCCTGTTGCTATAATTGCTACATCATAATTATTTATCCCTAAAGAATGCATGGCTACTTCTTCTGTGATGTCTGCTTGGATAGCACTTGAGACAGAGTCAGCCATTTTTTCTATCAAATCATAATCATAATCAACTGCAGTCACATAAAATCCTTCTTTAAAAAGTCTGGTAGCTACAGACATACCAAATCTTCCCAAGCCTAAAACTATTATATTTTTATCCATATATTTCTCCTAACCTATACTTATAAATGCTTCTGGATATCTGATTAGCCTGTCATCTGATTTTAGTCCAAATGATAAGGCCATGGTCATAGGACCTATCCTACCTAGGTACATACAAAAAGCAATTATGACTTTGGATATACTAGTAAGCTTATCAGTAATACCCATAGTTGTACCGACAGTTCCCAATGCAGAAACTGTTTCAAAAAGCACTTCTATAAAATCAAAATTATTTAATATTGAAAGAACAAAGACTACTGCTACATGTAAAAACATAGATACCATTACAATAGCCAAGGCTTTTTTTATGGTTTCATTGCTTATACTTCTTTTAAAAACGACAGGTTCTTTTTGACTTTTTACTACCGAAGATAAAGCAAGGAGCAATACTACAAAGGTAGTTGTTTTTAGTCCACCTGCAGTAGACCCTGGAGATCCCCCTATAAACATAAGATTCATTAGCAAAATAGCAGTAGAATCTTTAATCTGACCTAGGTCCAAGGAATAAAATCCTGCAGTCCTAGCAGAAACCGATTGGAAAAATGATATCAAAAGTCCATGCCCAAGGGTCTCATTAGCTATCATGCCATTTTTTATAGTTTCTAAGATAAAAAATCCAAGCCCACCTACTAGTATCAAACAAATATTAGTAATTAAAACTAACTTAGAGTGGGTGGATAGGTGTTTTAATTCTCTTTTATTATAAATTTCACTAGTTACCATAAAACCTAAACCACCAATAGCTATTAGAGCCATCAAGGTTATATTTACCAAATAATCGTGGCGTAGAGGATATATGGAATCTCCCATAATATCAAAGCCAGCATTACAAAAAGCTGATATGGAATGAAAGATAGCATACCATATTCCCTTACCAAAACCATAGCTTGGGACAAATCTAATAGCTAAAAATAAAGCTCCCAGACCTTCAACTGCAAGGGTAAAAAATAAAACATACTTAAAAAGTTTTAGTACCCCAGCCATATTTTCAGTATTTAGCTGCTCTTTTAAAATCAACCTAGACTTTAGCCCTATTTTTTTATTTAAAATAAGGGGTACCAAAGAAGCCAAAGACATGACCCCAAGCCCACCAATTTGTATAAGAAATAGGATTATGACTTGGCCAAAAGTGTTCCAGTGCTCTGCAGTATTTACAGGACTTAGCCCTGTTACACAAGCTGCGCTTGCAGCTACAAAAAAAGCATCAACCATATTTGTACTCTGCCCACTTTTAGTGACAAAGGGAGTTGATAAAATAAGACCACCGATAGTGATCAGTATCAAAAATCCCATAGTCAAAATAAGGGGTGGTTTTTCACTAGCCTTATCAACTATTTTTTTAATAAAATTCATTTATTATGCCTTTCTTAATAATATAGCCCTACTAGGCGTTATAAAAAGATTTTATATTGTAAAAAATAATTTGTCAAAATAAATTTAAAAGCTGAATTTGGGTATAGAAATATCAGTACAGGACTATATAAAAAGGAGGCTTTATGAAAAAAATCCATAGACTAAGCAAAATATTATTACTGTCCCTAGTCCTACTTTTGCCAAAAACTATATTTGCTGATGGCTTTGACCATATAAATATAGATGTCGAAATCGACAAAAATGGTATAGGAAATGTTAGCGAAGAATGGCAAATAGATGAGAGAGACAATGACTTTACAGAAAGATACAAAAATATTGAAAACCTAAAAGGACTTAAAATCGAAGATTTTTCTGTAGCCATGGACGGACAAAAATTTAGTCCCAAAGACCCTTGGGATATAGATGAAGATTTTGAGCAAAAAGCCTACACGTACGGTCGCATAGACCATAGCGATGACGAAGTTGAGCTTTGCTGGGGCATTAGCGAGAGAAGTGAAGCTAATACATATAAACTAAACTATAAAATAAATCCAGTTGTCATAGCTTTAAATGATAGCGACATGTTATTTTTTGAGTTTGTAGGAGCCTACCTAGATCCAAAACCAAATAATTTTACCATTAGGATAAATTCTTATGAACCTATAGATGAAAATACAAAAATGTGGGCCTTTGGCTATGAGGGTGACATTCACAATGAAAATGGTTCTATAGTAGCCACATCAACCGGAGAAATTAGTAAAGGTCGTATCCTACTTAAATTTCCAAAGGGGACTTTTGCTACAAGCTACAGAGAAGACAAAAACTTTGATGACTATAAGGATGTAGCCTTTGAGGGGGCAAGTTTTGAAGATAGCGAAGGAACAGCCCAGCCAACAAAAGAGCCTGTTATGCCAATAATCTTTGCTGGAATCGCAATCCTACTTGGTCTTGGCCTAGGTGGTTTTGCAATAAAAAAAGCAATAGATGAGTCAACTAAATATAGATTTGCCAATATAAAACAAATACCAGATATTAAAAATATCAGAAAATACTACTATGACACTATCCCTTATGATGGTCACATAGAAGACACCTATCTATTGCTAGCCAACGCCTATCCAAACCACCCAAACTTTGATAGTATGATAAATGCCTTTTTCTTAAAATGGATAGACGAGGGGGCCATTAGCTTTATAGAAGATAAAAAAGATCACGGAATATTTAAAAAATCCCTAGACCAAATAGTCATAAATTATAAACCAACTAATATGGGAGATATAGAAGAATCCTTATTTGGCTATCTAATGGGTGCAGCAGACCAAAGAAGCGATGGCAAAATTACCCAAGATTCTTTTGAAAAATACATGAAAAAAAGATATAAGTCTTTACAAAACCTAGCCCAAAGAATAGAAAAATCTAGCCTAGATTCCCTCCTAGCAAAAGGCTATGTAGAAAAAATAAATATAGCAAAAAGATCTGGCAAGGCAAAAGAAGAAATCCACCTTACACCAAAAGGCATGGACCTATATAAAAACTTTGTAGGTTTTAAAAACTACCTAGAAGACTATAACAAAATCGATCCAAGCCAGATAGAAAATATAGATATTCTAAACCAATACATGATTTTTGCAGCTATGTATGGCATAAGCGAGGATGTCTATGATAGGTTTGTGGACGTATATCCGACCTATGCTTCTAGTGGATTTTATAACTATTATATGATCCACCATATCAACTCCTATGCCCACACTACAAGCTCAGGTGGCGCTAGTTCTTCCTATGCAGGTGGAGGCGGATCTGCATCCTTTGGCGGAGGTGCTGGAGGTTTTGGTGGTGGAGGCGGCGGTGGCCGTTAAGATTTAAAAGCAAAATAAAAAAGTCTAAATAACTATTATGCTATTTAGACTTTTCTTGTTATTTATAAATTATTTGAACATTTTGCTTTTTAAATAAGCTAACTAACTCATCCTTTTTATCCATGGGATAACGCTGGATGTCAACTGCATTATTATTTACCACAATGGCAAAGGCAGCAAAGTCACCATCATTTGAAACGTTGACCTGCTTTAAGTCATCGAATTTATATTTGCGAGTCATAATGGGATTGCCCGCTTGAAGGATGACCCCATCATCAGCAATGCCCCTGCCAATCCTAGATGAAACAACATACAGAGTGGCAACCATGACCATCAAAAGAGTATCAGTCCTATCAGCCTTAACAACCATAGCAAAAATGATAAAAATGAGCCAAAGAAGAGCAATAGAAATCCAGTCCATTTTTATGATACCAGGACGGATTTTAAGGTCCTTGGCCCTAGTAAGATTTAAAAGGCTAAAAATTAAGAAAAGTGCAACAAATAAATAAATCAAAACATCCCCCACATTTGTTAATTTATATAAATATTATATAACAGAAAAAAGTTTAAAGAAAGTAAAGGATACATTATGAAAAAATTATATTTTAAAGAAAAATTTTTCAAAATTACCGACCATTATCCTATATTAGATGAAAACGGTCGTGAGGCCTATTACCTAGATCAAGATTTTACCTTTATAGGATATAGGTCAAAAGTAAGCGATAAAAATGGCAATACTATATTTAAAATCGACAGAGAAATCCTAGCATTTTTCCCTAGATACACCATCTCTTTTGCCGATGGCCAAACTATGGTAATCCAACAAAAATTAGAATTTTTCAAACACAGAGTCCATGTTTATATGGACAAGGAAACCCTAAATCTATCAGGAAATATCTTACATTATGATTTTGATATTCAAAATGGAGCTGGTAAAAATATAGGAACAGTAAGAAGAAAAATATTTACCCTAACAGATACCTACGAGCTTACAATTTATGATGAAGCCTATACAGAGGAGCTGATAGCCCTAGTAATTTGTCTAAACAATATGATAGATAGAGAGCAAGCATCATCTGCAGGATCAAATAACTAAGGAGAAAAAATGACAGAACAGATTTTAAAATATATAGAAGAACTTTGTAACACCCCTTCCCCAACAGGCTATACAAAAAGAGCCGAAAAATATTTAATAGAAGAGTTTCAAAAATTGGGCTACGAACCTTACCAAACAGTAAAAGGCAATGTAATTGTCCCAATCAATCCAGGAAATGAAAACGGACTTTTAATGTCAGCCCACGTGGATACCCTAGGACTTATGGTGCGTTCCATAAAAGCAAATGGCAGGCTTAGGGTGACAACCCTAGGGGGATTTCCACTTTCTTATGTAGAACAAGAAAATGTAACTATAATTACAAGAACTGGCAAGGAATATACTGGAGTTATGAGAATAAATAATCCAGCAGTCCACGGATCAGATGACCCAAGAGAAATCAAACGTGATGATATCAATATGGAAGTAGTTATCGATGAAATAACAAACTCAGCAGAAGAGACCGAAAAATTAGGTATCTCAGCAGGAGATTTTATAGCCCTAGACCCAAGATTTAGAGTAGATAATGGTTTTGTAAAATCCCGCCACCTAGATGATAAGGCCTCTGCCGGAGTACTTATGGCACTTGCCAAAGAAATAAAAGAAGAAAACATAAAAATAAACCGTCCGTTATATTTCGCCTTTACAATCTATGAAGAAGTAGGCCATGGAGCAGCCAGCGGCCACCCAATAGAAATAACAGATATGATAGCAGTCGATATGGGAGTAGTTTATGATGACCTAAAAACAGACGAAACAAAGGTATCAATCTGTGCCAAAGACTCATCCGGCCCATATAATTTTGATTTGACAAACGAACTAATAGATATGGCAAAAGCAAATGAAATAGACTATGCCATAGACATCTACCCACAGTACGGATCAGACGCCTCAGCAGCAGTAGCAAGCGCCAATGACTTTAGACACGCCCTAGTAGGAAGCGGGGTTGCAGCAAGTCACGGCTACGAAAGAACCCATGTAAATGGTTTAAATGGACTTTATAAATTGTTGAAAGAATATATAAAGAAAAACTAGGTTTTGTACCTAGTTTTTTTATTTGTACTAATCACCCACATTGTCATTTCTACCGGAAAAACTGGTAGGCTTTGGGGTGGGGAAATCTTTTTTTCAAGTAATGCTTTTTGTTAGTGTTAATTATTTTATTAATATAAGTATTTTATACATTTAAGGATGTCTGACCTTTAAGTAGATCTCTCCATGCGCTGCGCTTAGTCGAGATGACAATGGGGTAAAATGCTTCGTTTTGATATCTTTTCTTAATTAGATAATGCAGAGTGACTATGTAAATAAGATTTGTTTTTTAATAAGCATGGCTTTCCTATACTGTCATTTCGACTGGAGCGAAGCGGAATGGAGAAATCTTTTTTTGCTTTATGTGATTGTAAAACGATAGTTTTTATTTTTATTTGATTATTAATTTTTGTAATTTGGGTAATAGCTACCGGTTGGGGATGTTTGACTCTAAGGTAGATCTCTCGACTACGAAAACTCGCTTCTTTCGAAGCTCTTCCGTGCTATCGCACTATGTTTTCGGCATAAAAGCCCAAAATCAATGGGCTTTTATGTGATCGAGATGACAATTGAGTGGATTGCTACGTATTATAGAAATGGGTCTTATTTACTTTTTGTTTTATACGAAGTGGGGTTGTTTATAAGATTTATTTTTTTAGCAATATAAGCACCCCCCATTGTCATTTCGACCGGAAAAGCCGCTAGGCTTTGGAGGGGAGAAATCTTTCTTTGCTTCTCGTTTCCCCAACAAAAAAAGAGGCATGTGCCTCTTTTTTTCTATCCTCTACTGTCCATCAACATTGCCCAAATCAGCAGCTCTTATAGTTTCATCTATTACTTTATCAGTATCTTCTTCTTTTACTCTCAATTCTTCATAGGCCACATCTGTTGGTAGTCTAAACTCCATACTATTTGCTCTAAGCATATTTACTTGTCTAATGCTATGCTCGATTCCTTCAGCGTCTGTCAATCTTTCATCTTCTCTGTAGGCTTCTTCTAGTTCTTCAAAAGGCATTACTTCTAGTTTGGTAGTTTCTGTTTGTCCTAGTTCGCTTAGGATTTTTTTATAAAAATCTTCATAGCTCATATAGCCAGTTGCCACTGCATAAGTTTTTCTATGTTTACCATTTTCTAGGGCGCTAATTGCTGCTTGTCCGACTTGGTTTGCTGTGATGGTTGCAAATCCTCCAGTAGTCACCGGCATAAATTCTTGGCCTCTTAGCATATCCACATACATACTAGTCATAGGAGTTTTGCCTGACATGGTGCCAAAAATATATGGCAATCTTAAAACTGATACATTCATCGCCCCTTCTCCCGCATACATGGCTGCTTTTTCCTGGAGGAGTCTGGTTTCTACATATGGCTCTGCTTGGTAGCCATTTTCCCTTAAAATTTCATTATTTTCTGCAAATTCTGATGTATATGATCCAAACAATACAAAATTTTTAACTCCTGCTTCTTTGGCAAGCCTTGCTATCCTTGCTGTTGGCAGCACATTTGTATCGTAGAAAAACTTCCTAGCAGGCTTTTGTGGGACTATTCTCTCATCTACACCACCTGCATAGACAAAACTATC
This sequence comes from Anaerococcus groningensis, assembly GCF_046365465.1. Classification (NCBI taxonomy): domain Bacteria; kingdom Bacillati; phylum Bacillota; class Tissierellia; order Tissierellales; family Peptoniphilaceae; genus Anaerococcus; species Anaerococcus groningensis. The sequence goes on from NZ_JBGMEG010000004.1 coordinate 74,315, forward strand.
GCACCCGCGGATCATTTCTACTATTTCTGCATCGGATAAAGCAAAAAAGTTTTGAACTATAAACTCAACTTTTGTTTTTTTATTAAATTTTAATTCATCAGGCAATTCTACTACATCGACAGTTCTTACAGTATATCCATGGTCTATTGCATTTTTTGTAGTGTAATATCCCAAAAATCCAGCCCCACCTAGGACAAAGATTTTATTTACTTGACTCATTGTCTACTCCATCATTTGATAAATAATCATAGGATATGCCGTAGTAATCTTCCACACATTCTAATTGGGTGCCGTGTTTTAATTCTTCTACAGCTTCAGCTCCTTTTATAATTTCAACTAGGCGCATAGCAAGATAAACTGTAACCGCTGCCCCACGACTGGTTGTGATATTGCCATCAGTAACCACCATTTGATCATCTACGTATTCTAGGACATTGTCTATATCATCCTTTAAATCAGGGAAAGAAGTAGCACGTTTGTCAGCAAGCACTCCTGCCTTGTTTAAAACAATAGGACCTGCACAAATGGCTGCAATTAATTTTTCCTCATCATTAAAGGTTTTAACAATATCAATAACACGGTCATCATCACGAAGGGCCTCAGCACCCTTAGTACCACCTGGGATGTATAGGCCATCAGATTCTTTTGGATCAATATCATTTAGGTTGGTGTCAGCAGTGAGGGTAATGTTTGATTTTGTAATAATGTCGTTAGTGTCATGGATAGAAACGGATGTAACATCAATGTCAGCACGACGAAGGTAGTCGATAACAGTAATGGCCTCCACATCTTCGCATCCATTTGCTAGAAATACTAATATTTTCATATAATCTTCCTTTCTGTTTGTTAAGTTTAATTGTGAGATTTGCATTCTTTTTAAGTATTTATACCCAATTTGGGGTGGATTTTTGGGGATAAGGTGTCTGCTGCGGTTGGGGATGTCTGACTTTTTGGGTAGATCTCTCGACTGCGCTCGAGATGACAATGAGGAGGATTGCTTCGTATTATAGAAGTGGGTCTTATTTGCTTTTTGTTTTATGCGAAGTGGGGTTGTTTGTAAGATTTATCTTTATAGCAATATAAGCACCCCCATTGTCATTTCGACTGGAGCGGGAGTAGAATGGAGAAATCTTTCTGATCTTTATGTGATTGTTTGCCGGGAGTTGTTAGCTTTATAATTTTATTAACTTTTCTATTAACTTGACAGCTACGGTTAAGGATGTCTGACTTTTTGGTAGATCTCTCCGCTTCGCTGCGCTACGAAAACTCGCTTCTTTCGAAGCTCTTCCGTGCTACCGCACTATGTTTTCGGCATAAAAGCCCAAAATCAATGGGCTTTTATGTGGTCGAGATGACAATTGAGTGGATTGCTTCGGATTATAGTGGTGGTTCTTATTTACTTTTTATTTTATGCGAAGTGGGGTTGTTTGTAAGATTTATTTTTTTAGCAATATAAGCACCCCCCCCCATTGTCATTTCGACTGGAGCGGGAGCGGAATGGAGAAATCTTTCTGATCTTTATGTGACTGTTTGCCATAGTTTTTATTTTTATTTGTTTATTAATTTTTATAATTTGTGTAATAGCTACCGGTTGGGGATGTTTGACCCTTTGGTAGATCTCTCGACTGCGCTCGAGATGACAATTGGGAGAGTTGCTTCGTATGTGAATTTGTTTCTTATTTACTGTATTTAAAGCTTGAAGTGTAAATCTTTGTAAAAATCTTTGTAAGATTAACTTATATAGCAATATAAGCACTCCCACATTGTCATTTCGACTGGAGCGGCAGCGGAATGGAGAAATCTTTTTGATCTTTATGTGACTGTTTGCCGTAGTTTTTATTTTTATTTGATTATTAATTTCTGTAATTTGGGTAAGAGCTACCGGTTAAGGATGTTTGACTTTTTGGTAGATCTCTCCGCTTCGCTGCGCTACGAAAACTCGCTTCTTTCGAAGCTTTTCCGCGCTATCGCACTACGTTTTCGGCATAAAAGCCCAAAATCAATGGGCTTTTATGTGCTCGAGATGACAATTGGGAGAATTGCTTTGGATGTTAATATATTTCTAGATTTTAGTAAGCCGGCTTCGTTAGCCAAATCGTAGATTTGGACTGCGCGGCATTTGACCTTCCTGCGATTGCTTCGGATATACTATAACTTGTTTCTCACCTCGTCGGCTTCAGGACGAAATCATAGATTTCTATTTCGCGACATCTGACCTACCATCAATCCGGCTTGCCGGATTGGGTTAGGTCATAAAAAAATACTCCCACCTTTATTTGGTGGGAGCATTTTCAAGTGAGTACCGCGGTTACTATTAGTTTTTAAGTTCGAGTCTTATCGAGTGCACTCTTTATATGACTCTATTTAATTGTTGTAAAAATTACTAATGTTTAAAATTAGTTATTTTTTTTGCTTGCTGCGTAAGCAACTGAAGCTGCTGCTAATACACCTGCAACGCCAGCTACACCAGCGATACCTGTTTTAGCGTTTGATCCAGCTGTTTTGTTTGCTGATTTATTAACAACTTTTGTTGTATCTACTTTTTTGTCGTCTTCTTTATCGTCTTTTTTGTCTTCATCAGCTGGTTTTTCGTCTTTTTTGTCGTCTGCAGCTGGTTTTTCGTCTTCAACTTTTACATCTTTGTCAAGATCTTTAAGTTCTTTTTGGATAGCATCTGTGTTGTCGTCTAATTCTTTGATTAGTGCGTCAACATCTTCAGCTGTTACTTCTTCTTCTGCAGCGTATGCTGTAGCTACTAGAGCAACTTTTTTATCAGCAGCTTTAAGGATAGCTTCTGCTTTAGCGATAGTTGCTTTTTGTTCAGCTACTAGTGCGTTTAATTTAGCTCTATTGTTAGCTGCTGTGTTTGGTGTTAATTTTTCAAGAAGTTCAACTGCTCTTAGAGTTTCATTAGCTCTGTCGATAGCTGCTTGAAGACCTACATAGTCAACGTCTTTTTTAGCTGGAGCTTCGTTTTCACCTTTAACTTCGATACCATTGTTTGTTGCAACGATAACTACGTTGTAAGCGTCAGCTGAAGCTTTTAATTTCACTAGAGCTTCGTTGTAAAGTTTTAGAGCTGGATCAGCTGCATTTTTAGCTGCTCTGTGAGCTGTTACAGCTACATCGTAAGCTCTTTCAGCTGCTAGTAATTCTTGGTAAGCCGCTTCTTTAGCTGATAATCTTTTTGTGATTGTTCTATTCCAAACATTCCATGCATTTACATATCTCTCATAAGCTACTGAGAATTCTCTATCAGTTCTTTCAGATACTTGTGATTCTACTTTTGTTTTAGTTTTAGCTAATGCTTCAACATTTGTGTAATTTTCATTATCAATGTTTACACCTTTAACATTTCTGCCGTTATATTCAACTTCAGTTGTATTGTCTTTAGCAATGTATTTGTAAGATGTTTTCGCAGTTGGATCTTGAGTTCCTGTGTAAGCTGGGTTTTCTTCTAATTCTGTAGTTTGAACTTGTGAATCTTTATTTACACCAAAGAATGATTTTTTTACTGGTTCAGATACTTTTACATCTTCGTAGCTTGTTCCAGTTTGTTGTTGAATTGTGTAGGAACCTGCACCATCTTGAACAACTTTAATTGTTGGATATGTCCATTGTCTTACTTTGCTATCTTCAGCTTTTCTAATATCTTCAGCTGATTTATCTGTTAATAAAGCAAGAGCTCTTCTAGCTTGTTCAACTTCTTCAGCTAGTGCTGAATCACCGTTTTCGTTCCATGTGATTGAGTTGTATTTTGCAGCCGCTTCTTTAACTCTTTCTTCAGCTTTAGCTAGTGCTACTTCAGCTTCGTTTAAAGCTTTTTCTTTAGCTGTTGCATCAGCATAAAGTTTTTGAGCTTTTTCAAGTTCTAATGCGTATTTTTCTTTGAATAAAGTTGTTGCTGCAACTTCTTTTTTTGTTGATACAGCGTCATCAGCGAATGATGGTGCTACTGCACTTAGACCTAGTGCTAGTGCTAATGCACCTGCTGCTAATTTATTTCTTTTCATTATAAGTTATCTCCTTATTATTTCTATCTACTATTTTTCTCTAATAAATAGTACTCACTTTACATATTCTATAGTACATCATTTTCTACATTTTTGCAACACATTTGATGAATTTATCAATATTTCTAAAAAATATAATTATAAATATCTTCACATTTGCTACAAGATTGTGGTAAGTGTGTAGTTATCGGCTTCTGTCCTATAGAGATATGTTTTAATAAGCTTTTGTCTGCGGCCAATATGTCTAAAGTTTTGCTTACTTTACTGGCTACTAGCTATCAAATGCTCATTTTTGTTTATAACTATCGATATTTTTGCACTCATGTTTTGTGGTTATCACCCATAAATATATTGATAGTTATATTTATTTTAGCAGATATTGGGGTTTAGTCAAGTAAATTTTGTTGGATTTCTGTTACTTTTGGTGTGGTCTCTCTCATGACGGTTGCTCTGATTTGATCTAGGGTCTCGGCCCAGTCGTAGGAGGCTATGAGTTGCTGGCGGTAGAGCATGGTTTTGGCGTTGTTTTTGTTGGTGTTGAGGGTGTCAAAGGTGTTGAGGGTGGCGATGGTTTCTCCGGTGGTGAGGATGATCTCGCTGTTTTCTATTTTTTCTACACAGGTGATGTTTACAAAGCCTCTTCTTTCTCTATCGTAGGTGGCGTTTCTATATTTGAAGCCAAAGAATACATGGCTGGTGTCTATGATGTAGGGCATGTTTTTGCTGATTTGGAGGGTGTCTTTGATGATGTGGTCCATTTCTTTTTTGTTTTTGCCTCGTTTTTTGTACATTTTGTTGAGGTAGAGGGTGGGTGTTTCTTCTATGAGGTGGGTGGTGGTTGGTGTATAGACGCGCGATCCTATGCCGAAGGTCTTGATTTCTTCTGGGAGGATGGCGATGATTTGGATTTTGTTTATGGTCATGGCGACTCCTTTCTTTTGGTTTTGGGGGTTGGGGTTTACTTTTAAAGTTGGTGGTGGCTGCAGTTGGATGGGACTTATTTTTTTGTTTGGTTGGTAATGTTTTTATTTAGTGAATGGCTGGTGGTTGGGGGTGTTTGACTCTTTGGTAGATCTCTCGACTACGAAAACTCGCTTCTTTCGAAGCTCTTCCGTGCTACCGCACTACGTTTTCGGCATAAAAGCCCAAAATCAATGGGCTTTTATGTGGTCAGGGTGACACATAATGATTATCTATACTCGATAGTTGGAGATTCTTTATTTTTTTAATTTTAAATATGTATATGGAATTAATAACCACGGTTAGGGATGTCTGACTTTTTGATAGATCTCTCGACTGCGCTCGAGATGACAATTGACAGGGTTGCTTCGGATTAAAGTGGTGGGTCTTATTTACTGTACTTAAGGTTCGATGTGTAGGTCTCTGTAAGATTTATTTTTTATGGCACATAAGACCCCCCTATTGTCATTTCGACTGGAGCGGTAGCGGAATGGAGAAATCTTTCTTTGCTTTATGTGATTATTAGCCGTAGATATTAAATTTATTTTGATATTAATTTTTGTAATTAGAATAATAACTACAGGATGGGGATGTCTGACTCGTAGATAGATCTCTCCGCTTCGCTGCGCTACGGTCGAGATGACAATTGAGGGAATACTCCGTATGTGTATGTTTTTCTTATTTAATAATAACGGAGTGAATTTGTTTTATAAGATTTATCTTACTAAAAAGAAAAGACTCCTATATTGTCATTATTTAAGATTGCAGGGTTAGTGTTTGTAAGATTTATTCTTTATGGCACATAAGCCTCCCTATTGTCATTTCGACTGGAGCGGCAGCGGAATGGAGAAATCTTTCTTGCTTTATGTGATTGTTTGCCGTAGTTTTTAGCTTTATTTTGGTATTAAATCCTCTTAATATTGCAGATAATATTTATCTAGGAGACCCTTCGGCTACGAAAACTCGCTTCTTTCGAAGCTCTTGCCTGCTACCGCACTATGTTTTCGGCATAAAAGCCCAAAATCAATGGGCTTTTATGAGCTCGAGATGACAATTGACGGGATTGCTTCGAATGGTTTGTGTTTCTTATTTACTGTATTTATTTACTTACCTGCCTTAAGTAATAGGACTCTTAAAGTCTTTTATTGTCTTATATGTCACTTAGTGTACTATTATTTTCTTTTTTTGTCTAGTTTTGTTATAAAATATACATCTCTAATAAATGCTATTATATAAAGAAGGTTTATATCCCCTATTTAGTAAAATTTATTAGACTTATTGGGAGTAATTATTGCAATAGTTGTTTAATTTAGCATACACTTTGTCTTTATTGGGTATAAAGTTCATATAATTATATCTAGAGAATGTGTGAGGAGGAATTTTTGATGGCTGATTTGGATAAAAAACAAAATGGGGCTAGCCCTGTTGAGCAGAGCAAGGATGCTGATGATATATTGGATAGCCCATATGATGATATACCTGAAGTGAAGGATAAATCTTTAAAAGAGATTAAGGAAAAGGACCTAGACCGTGGCCAAGAGTTATATACTGGATTTGGCTTTGGTGGCGTAGATGCTAGCGGTGTGGACGTAGAGGACATTGCCGATAGTAATCCTGTGCCTAGGGTGAGTGAGGGTAATAGGGATGAACATGTTTTTGTAGCTGGTAGTGGCAAAAAAGCTCCTACTAATGAAAATGTGCCTATAAAGACTATAACCAAAGAAGAAAATACTGTTTTTGAAACTGCTAGAGATGATGAGCAAAACATTGCCCCAGTTAGGGAAAATGCGAATAACAAGGTAGAAAGTTACCGTGAGGTGCCGGAAGATACTAAGGTCGTGATAAAACCTGATAACGGGGATGTGGTTTATAAGGAAACTACTATTGATAGACCTATAGATAGGGCTAGTGTGGTGACTGATAAAAGAGTTGGAGATACCCAAAATACTGGTCTTACTTATAATAAAGAAAGTGCTATCGATGTGCCTGCTGATTACCAGCTTGCGGGTGTTTATTATGGTAATGATTATAGGGATAGTAGAAATTATCTTATAGGCCCATATCAAACAGATACTTATAGCATCAAAAAACACTACAAAAACCAGGCAAGGGATAGAAAAGGTGGATTGCCAATTAAAAAAATCGCCCTTGGAGTAGCAGCTGTGGCTGGAGTGCTATGGTTGATAAAAGATGATGATGAAGGGTTTTTTGGTTAATAGACTTTAAAATAGAAATAAAAGGATGAGAAAACTAGGCTTTAAGGCCTAGTTTTTTTGGTTGGTTATTAATTTAAGATTTATTTTTACTGCAATATAAGCACCACCCCATTGTTATTTCGACTGGAGCGGTGGCGGAATGGAGAAATCTTTCTGCTCTTTATGTGATTGTTTGCCTTTAGTTATTAATTTTATTTGATTATTAATTTTTGTAATTAAGATAATAACTACGGCTGGGGATGTCTGACTTTTAGATAGATCTCTCGACTGCGCTCGAGATGACAATTGGTAGGGTTGCTTCAGACTATAGTGGTGGGTCTTATTTACTGTATTTAAGGTTCGAAGCGTGAGTGTTTATAAGATTTATTTTTATAGCAATATAAGTACCCCCCCATTGTCATTTCGACTGGAGCGCTAGCGGAATGGAGAAATCTTTTTTTGCTTTATGTGACTGTTAGCCGTAGTTATTGACCTTTTTATTGGTAATGATTTTATGTAGGTAATAGCTAACTGTTGGGGATGTCTGAATTTCAGATAGATCTATCGGCTAAGCTCGAGATGACAATTGACTGGGTTGCTTCGGATGTTATTGTGTTTCTTATTTACTGTGTTTAAGGTTCGAAGCGTGAGTGTTTGTAAGATTTATTTTTATAGCAATATAAGTACCCCCCCCATTGTCATTTCGACTGGAGCGGCAGCGGAATGGAGAAATCTTTCTGCTCTTTATGTGATTGTAAAACGATAGTTTTTTATTTTTTATTTGATTATTAATTTTTGTAATTAGGATAATAGCTACCGGCTGGGGATGTCTGATTCTTAGGTAGATCTCTCGACTAAGCTCGAGATGACAATTTATAGGATTGCTTCGGATTATAATGGTGGGTCTTATTTACTTTTTGTTTTATGCGAAGTGGGGCTATCTGTAAGATTTATTTTTTATGGCACATAAGCCTCCCTATTGTCATTTCGACTGGAGCGGCAGCGGAATGGAGAAATCTTTCTGCTCTTTATGTGACTATACACCGGTAGTTGTTATCTTTATGATTTTATTAACTTTTCTATTAACTTGACAGCTACGGTTAAGGATGTCTGACTCGTATGTAGATCTCTCGACTGCGCTCGAGATGACAATTGGTAGGGTTGCTTCGGATTATAGTGGTGGGTCTTATTTACTGTATTTAAGGTTCAAAGCGTGAGTGTTTGTAAGATTTATTTTCATAGCATATAAGCCCCCCTATTGTCATTTCGACTGGAGCGTTAGCGAAATGGAGAAATCTTTCTGCTCTTTATGTGATTGTTTGCCTTTAGTTATTAATTTTATTTGATTATTAATTTTTGTAATTTGGGCAATAGCTACCGGTTGGGGGTGTCTGACTTTTAGATAGATCTCTCCACTTCGCTTCGCTACGGTCGAGATGACGATTGGTAGGGTTGCTTCGTACGATGTTGTGGTTTTTATTTCACTATAGTTTCTTTTCACCCAACAAAAAAGAGAGGATTTGCTCCTCTCTTTTAAATTATCTACTTATTTATTTTCTTTCTTTGTTATAGCAAATCCTGCTGATGCTAGGGCTGCTGTTGCTGCTAAGCTTGTTGCTGTTGCTATTCCTGTTTTTGGGTTTTCTCCTGCATTCTTATCTTTTTTAACTTCGGCTTTCATTTCTGTTTTTTCTTTACCATCTGCTTTTTTAGCCTTATCATCTTTTTTGGCATTTTGTTTTGCTGGTTTAGCTTGGTTATTTTGTGCTGTTTCTTTACCTGCTTGGTAAACTTTTTTATCACCGATTTTTGCTGTTTCTTTGCCTGCCTGATAAATTTCTTTTTCGCCGATTTCTGCTGGTTGTTTATTGTCTTCTTTATTTTCAGCTGGTGTTTGTCTTTGAGCAGGTTCTTGTTGGTTATTTTCTGTTGTGTTTGCTTTTTCGTTTTCTTTTGGGGTGGTTTCTTCTTGGTTTTCTTTTACTTGTGGTTTTTCTTCCACTTGGTTTGGATCTAGGGTACTGGTTGTTTTTATTTTTTCTTCTGTTTCTTCTTTTTCTACATTACCAGTGTTGGCTACTCCACCTGTTGTTGCGTTTACTGTTTGAGTGTCTTCTGGTGCAGTTGGTATGGTTACTTCATCTGCGTGAGCATTTTGCACTCCAGCTCCAAGGACTAGGGTTGCTGATAGGACGGCTGTTAATAGTTTTTTATTCATTGATTCTCTCCTTATATTTTTTAGATACTCTTTTTATATATTTTATTGATATTTACCCATTTTTCAATTAATTATCTTTGTTTATTTGCTTAATACGTAGTTGTATTCTGCTAGGGCGTAGTTCGCTTCTTTTAGTAGTCTTTCTGATTCTTTTAATAGGGCATTTATTTTTTCTCGGTTTTTTGCTACAGTTTTTGGTGTAAGCTCCTCTAATAGCTCTATGGCCCTGACTGTTGCCTTGTTGTGGGCGATTGATTTTTGAAGTTTGTCGCGTGTGGTTTCTAGGTCAGCTAGCTTGTAGATGCCTTTTTTGATGTATTTGTAGGTATTTTCTACTACTATTGTGTCTTTGGCTACTTGTGGTTTTTCATCTAAATTCTCTATGGTGGTAATGTAATCTTTGCCAGTTGGGCCAACTATCCTAATGGTGCCAAAGTCTGGGTAGGTGCTTTCTAGGATTCTATAAAGGTAGCTAGGGTTTGATTTTGGTGTTTCTGGAGTGGTTTTTGTTAGTACCTTTTCTATAGGGTTGGTTTTTTCTTCTGGTTTTGCTAGCAGCGTATCTTCTTGCTTATCTTTTGGGGTGTCTAGGGGCTTTGTCTCTGGTAGCTTATCTAGGTCATCATCTGTGCTAGGTGTTGGTTGGTCTTCTGGAATATTTTCCTTTGGTTTTTCATCTGGATCTATACTAGGAGTTTCTGGTGTTGGCTTTTCTTTAATTTCTTCTTTAGGGCTTGGATCACTTAATGTTTTGTCCTCGCCTGCTTTTTTTATATCTTGGATGATTTTTTCTAGGCTTTCCTTATCTTGCGTACTATCGATTTTCTCTTTAAAATCTTTTTTCTCTTCATCAGATAAGTTTTCGTTTTTCTCTAGTTCATCTTTGGCTGATTGTTTTGACTCGTTTAGGGCTTTACTTTCTTCATTTTCCTCTGCTTGGGTATCTTCTGATGAGGTTTGTGGGGATTGGTCTTCGTCATCAGATTGCTCATCTGAAGGTTTAGATGCTGCTTTGAAATTTTTTATTTCTTCTACAATCTCATCTACTTGTTCTATGTCGGCAGCTTGTTGTATTTGTTTCTTAAATTCTTCTTTTTCTTCTTCTGAGATTTCTTTATTTTCTTCTAAAATTTTTAAAGCTTCTTCTTTTGCTAGTTCTAGCTGGTTTGGGTTGTTTGAATTTTGATTTTGTTCTTGTGGACTTGTAGGATCTTGATTGTTTGAAGGCTCCTCTTTAAGTTGAGTTTCCCCATTTATTAAATTGCTAATATTAGCTTTTATCTTATTAAGATCGTCATAAGTTTTTGCTACACTTAGTCCTTTAATAAAATTTTCTCTATCTTCTTTAGTTATAATATTTTCTAAAGCATATCCTCTTACCTCATAACTTGTATCAGCTATATCAAATTCCAAAAAGCTCTTAGCTCTATCATAAGCGTTTTTTAAAGAACGTTCTCTTGTAGAATTTTCGTGGAGATAGTTGTATTCCTCTTCTTTTTTTGTATACTCTTCTTCTAATTTTATTAATTCTTCTTCCTTTTTTGTCAATTCTGCTTTTAGATTCTCTATTTCTATGTCAAGTTTAGAGATTTCTTCTTCTGTTAAATCTTCGCTAGCAATTTCTTGCTTTTCTTTTAATTGTGCATTTAATTGTTTTATTTCTTCTCTCTTACCATTACGGGTTTTTTCAGCAACGTTTTTATTTTCTTCAGCAACAGATATTTTCTTACTTATTTCAATAATTTTTATATCTTGCTGATTTTTAATCTTTTGTTTTATACTATTATATTCGCTTTTCTGCTCTTCAGTCATTTCACTAGTTTGGGCAAAGACAGGGTCACTTGCCCCTGCAAATAATAAACCAAATGATAGGGCTGCTGCTAGGATTTTTTTAGATGTCATTTTTCCACTCCTTGTACCTATGTTTTATAACTTTATTTTATTATATCTAATAAATTTTTACTAGACTTAAATAGATATCTTGTTAGGAAAATTGGGTTTTTATCAAGCTTTCTAAAAAATATAGGTATAAAGACACAAAAAAATGGATGGATTAAATATCCATCCATTGCCTGCCTTTGCTATCTTTATAGGCTACATATCTTCGTTGGCCGCTAGTGTTGCCAATATATGAAAGCCAATGGTAGCCATTTGCTATGACGATGCTATCATAATTTATTTTATCTCCCTTATGGTAACTAGCTACTATAGCTGCTTGAGTACTTGGTGCTGATCTGACATAGGTAGAAGCGTGGACTTTTGCTATTCCTGTTTTATGTTTTTGAGGAGATTGATTTTTTATAACAGGCCTAAAATACCTCTCATAATTGCTTCTTTTGCAAGATAAAAAATATCTTAAAAAATTTTCTTCTCCATTTATACTTACCGTGCCATTTACGGCATTACAATGGATAATCTTTCCCTTTTCTAGGAAAATACCTGTGTGGCCGCTGGCTCCAGCTGACCTTCCTTCTATGCCACGGATAAAAATATCTCCTGCTTGGATTTGCTCATAGGAATAGATTTCTTCTAAAACTGTGCCCTTTAATTTATAAAGAGTTTCTGTATTACCAATGACTGTAGCTTGGGGCAAAAATCCCCCAGCTATCAGTGCATAGTAGACAAAAGATGAGCAATCTAGATAAGCTGGCCCTAGTCTTTGTGGGTAGGTCATAGAATAGCCCACTTTTCTGCGTTTGCTTTTTGCATAAGCAAGCATTTTTTCAACTGACTGCATAAGCCTCCTTTAGTTTTGGTTTTTAAGTTCGCGTATTTCTTTGAGTATCTCGTCTAGTTTATAGTCGAGTTTGTAGATTAATATTAGGCTAACCACAATAGGAAAGCCTAAATCGCCGATGAGTTTAGTAATGTCCATAGTTTTTTTGGGCAGTTTTAAAATACGGAAATGAGTGGAGGAAATTTTCCTCTTGGCAATCCATAAGATTTGGAGTGGTTGTGGTAAGGGGGTTGATTTTGGATTTTGTTTTTATTATTGCTAATAGCTGCAGTTTGGGGATGTTTGACTCTGGAGTAGAGAAATCTTTCCTTGCTTTATGTGACGGTTAGCCGTAGTTATTAGCTTTCTTATTGATAATGATTTTATATAGGTAATGGCTGGCGGGTGGGAATGCCTGACTTGTGGGTAGATCTCTCGGCCATGCTCGAGATGACAATAGAGGGTATTCTTCGTATTTAAATGATGGTCTTAGTTACTTAATTTTATGTTATTAAGTACAAAAGATTATTTTTTAAATGAATTTTAGTTTCCCCATTGTCATTTCGACCGGAAAAGCCTTTAGGCTTTGGAGTGGAGAAATCTTTTTGAGCTTTATGTGATTGCAAAGCGGTAATTTTTATTTTTATTTGATTATTAATTTTTGTAATTAGGATAATAACTACCGGCTGAGGATGTTTGAGTTTTTGGTAGATCTCTCGGCTACGAAAACTTGCTTCTTTCGAAGCTCTTCCGTGCTATCGCACTATGTTTTCGGCATAAAAGCCCAAAATCAATGGGCTTTTATGCATTCGAAATGACAATCGACAGGATTGCTTCGAATGGTATTGTGTTTCTTATTTACTGTATTTAAGACTCGAAGTGTAAATATTTGTATGATTTAATTTCTATACAATATAAGCACCCCCATTGTCATTTCGACTGGAGCGGGAGCGGAGTGGAGAAATCTTTTTATGGTTTATGATTTTACTGAACTTTAGCTATTAAATCACTAAACTTACATCCTTTAAAAATCTATTAAATTTCTTACCAACAACTTTATTTGCCTACCTCCTTTCTTATTTATTCACAATCTTTATCATTTTCAGTATCTTTTTCATCATCTTTTTCTTCTTTATAGATTAAGATTTTAGTCATTTTATCACCTCCTACTTATATATAGAAAATATCCTCTTATTTTCCCGAAATTTTCTAACAAAAAAAAGCCCCCTTATTTGCTAGGTCTTTAAAGCTTAGCTTTTGAGGGCTTTTTATTGCATAGATATCTATGTCTATATTATCTTATTGTTTTACTGTAGCTGCTGTATTTTGTTGATTTTTTAGCAACTTATGTTATAATAATAGGTGCACATATGGGAGCGGATGAGTGTCTGGTGTGCTCTGCGGTCTTCAAAACCGTTGTGAGAAGTGTACTTCTCGGGTAGGTTCGATTCCTACACGCTCTCGCCATTAGACTAATATTCTATAATCTTCCACTCTTTTTGTTATATTTTTCTTATCCAGATATTCTAAAAATGCTATAGCTTGGTTTCTGCTAAGTCCTGATAAGTCTCTAAACTCTTTAGCTTCTAACCTTTCATTACCTTTAAAATAATCTCTTACCAAATCAACTAATTTTTGATAATATTCATTAGTAATTACAAATTCATCTATCCTTACTAGGTCTTCTTTTAGTAAAAATGCTAGTAAATCTTTGTCCTTTTTATCAAATATATCACTTTCTTTGGATAATTTTGGCTCATTTGCCTTGATTTGTCCCATTAGTTCATCAATTCTTTTTTGATCATTGGCAAGGCTTATGGCAAAGTTTTTATCTTTTACATAACCCTTTTGAAGCATAATATTTTTTGTTAGAATTTTATTTTTTAGCATAGCTTCAAAGTCTTTGCTATCTAAGTTTAATTCTAGTTTTTGCCTTAGCTCTTCTTTTGAGATACCCTCATCTAAAGGATTTTCTTTGTGGTAGTTTTTGACTATTTGGCTAATCTCTCCTGCAATTTTTTCTAGGCTTTGATTGGCTATATATGATTCTCCTAAGATTTGGATATCATTATTGGCTACCATTTGCCTTAAATCTTCTTCTAAGGCTGATTTTTCGATACCCATATGGGTATAAATTTCTTCTTCATTTTTAAAGGTATCTAAAAAGTCTATTATCTCATCAATTTCTGTAAATTCTTCTTTATTTTTTAGGTAAGATACATATTCTTTTGAATTTACTGTGTGATTTTCATTATTTGTATCGATGATTTCTCCCCCACCTATGGTTTTTAGTGGTGAGTAGGACCTGATTACAAATTTGTCGCCTCTTTTTACAAAGATTTCTTCCTCTAGGCGGAACTCGCAAAGGGCAGTTTGGTTGGGGCTTATCTCTTTTTGATTAAGTGGAACAGCCCTTGCTAGGACTTCTTTTGTTCCATGGAAAAATCTTACTCTAGTCCAGTGCTCGATTTTAAAATCATCAAATTTGGATAAGGAAAGCTTGGTTTGGACATTTTTGACCTTTATAAGCGAATCATTTTGGGCAATGATATCCCCACGCTTAATTTCGTTTGAAGAAATATTTGCTAAATTTAGGGCAATTCTTTGACCCTTGTGGGCTACATCTATTGGCACATCGTGGTTTTGGATAGACCTTACCTTTACTTTTTCATGAGATGGGTAGAGCATGTATTCATGATCTTTGTAGATTTCTCCCTCGGTAAGGGTACCTGTTATAATTGTGCCTATGCCTTGGAGAGTAAAGGACCTATCGATATTCATCCTCATTGATTTGCTATCTTCTATTTTTTGTGTAGAAATTATTTTTTCTTCAATAAGATCTTTTAGCTGGTCAATATTTTCTCCAGATACAGAATCAACTGCTACTATTGGAGCGTCTTCTAGGATAGTATCTGTAAAGGACATCTCAATATCTGCTTTTACCAAGTCAACCATTTCTGGTGTAACTGTGTTTTTTTTGGTGATGACTATTATGGCATTGTCAACTCCCATATAATGAAGAATTTGGGCATGCTCAATAGTTTGTGGCATCACCCCATCATCTGCTGCTATTACTAAAAGGATAATATCGATACCAACAACGCCTGCCATCATATTTTTTATAAAGTTTTCATGGCCTGGCACATCAATGATGCCGGCCCTTTCTCCATTTGATAGGTCAAGGGCGGTAAAACCTAAGTTTATAGATATACCGCGTTCTTTTTCTTCTTTTAAATTATCTGTTTCATTTCCAGTTAGAGCCTTAATCAGGGTTGTCTTCCCATGGTCGATGTGGCCTGCTGTTCCGATTATATAATTATTTTTCATAATAATCCTTTAAAACTTCGTAAATATCATCAATTTGGCTTTCAAAAATTGTTAGAGCATTGAGGTAAAGATTGCCATCGTGGACTGTTGCTATGATATGATGATCTGATAATCTCAGGTGCTCTTCTAGATTTTTGATACTTGGATCACTTATTTTTACCGAATAAGTTTCCTTTATATCTAGTGGATAAGATCCGCCGCCTATCTTTCCTTCACTTTCTACCATTTCTGCTTCTATGCCATTTATATTTTGAACTTTTCTTAAAAGTTTTTGGCATCTTTTTTTGATTACACTAGCTTCTTCTGTAATCATTCTGATAGTAGGGTTGTCTGTTTTCATTTGCTCAAAGTCTAGGTACTCGATTAAGGTGGCCTCCACAGATGCTAGGGTTAGTTTGTCTACCCTAAAGGCTCTTAGAAGTTGATTTTTCTTCATTTTTGCTATGTAGTCTTTTTTACCAACTATAATTCCTGCTTGGGAACCGCCGATTAGCTTATCGCAAGAAAAACTTACTAGGTCGATACCATCATTTAGACAATCGCCTACCGTTTTTTCGTAGGAGTATCCATAAGGAGTAAGGTCTATTAGAGATCCGCTTCCTAGGTCTTCGTAAAGAAGGATATCACGATTACCAATTAATTCCTTTAAATCTTTGGTATCTACAGATTCATTGTAACCTACCATTTGAAAGTTTGATTTATGTACTTTTACAATTGCAGATAAGTTTTCATCATCGATTTCATTTTCATAATCGTATAGGTGAGTCCTATTTGTTGCCCCTACTTCAACTACATTGGCTCCAGATCTTTTCATTATTTCTGAAATACGGAAAGACCCACCGATTTCCACTAATTCTCCACGGGAAATAAGGGCATTTTTGCCTTGGCAAAAGGTATTTAAAACTAGAAAAACTGCTGCAGCATTGTTATTTACAATAAGAGCATCCTCAGCTCCAGTTAGTTTTTTTACTATATCAACTAGGTGGGTATAGCGTGAGCCACGCACTCCCTTTTTTACATCATATTCTAAGTTTGAATAAGAAGCTCCAATTTTTTCAATCCTCTCAAGGGATTTTTCTGATAAAACCGCACGGCCTAGGTTGGTGTGTAGGATAACTCCAGTTGCATTTATTACATTATATAAAGAATAAGGGCTAAAGGAATTTATTTTGCTATCTATATCAGCATAGATATCTGCAGTTTCAAAATCTTCCTTAGCTGCAATTTTATTACGATAAGCATCCAAAACTTCATTTGCAATATCTTTTACAACCACAGGATTTTCATCATATCTATTTAAAATCTCATTCATTTGAGGTAATTTTTTGTATAAATTTTCCATACTGCCTCCATCTATGATTATTATACAATATTTTACTAAATTTGTAACAAAGTGATGGGAGGCTTTTTTAAAAGTTTACAAAATCTTTTATTAACTTTGGCAATTAATTTAATTATTATTTTTACTATAATACTTCGTTTCCGGGGAGCAGGGCCGTAGGGGTTGCGGAGACCCCTCTGGCCCTTCCCCGGACCCCCGACCCATTTCACCCCCTCCGCCACTGCGTGGGGCAATGAGCAGAAGAAGTTCGCTAGCGAATTCTTTTTTAAAAAAATGTATGTTGCTTACGCAACTTTATTAAAGTAATAATTCGTTTAGGAGGTGATGCGCTCTGATTCAAGGTATTGGTCTTATATAATTTTTTGTAAAATCATTATACTTTTAAGATTAATATCTTAATAACACTTAGGATTCCCCATTGTCATTTCGACTGGAGCGCTAGCGGAATGGAGAAATCTTTTTTAAAGGCATGTGTTTAACAAACTTTGATTACCATTTAGTTAATTTTAGTATATAAAATATTTCTTCGTTTAATGGGGGTTGGCTTTAAGGGCGTTTCGATTCGCCCTCCAAAGCACCCCCCATACCCCCATGCAAACTCACCCTAACGACCCCTACGCGGGGTGCGTAATTTTAAGGAAAGAATCGCTTCGCGATATCTATTTGTAAACTTGCAGTATATTGCTTACACAATTTATTAATGTTAAGCTTCGCTTAATACCGAGATTTTAATTGCAATGGTAGTGTATTATAGTTATTCACGGTCTTAAATGAGTTAATATATAAAAAAAGCATTTGCTTAAAGCAAATGCTTCTACTTTTAGAAAAGAATTCGCGGAGCGAACTTCTACTAATCATTGCCCCACGCAGTGGCGGAGAGGGTAAAAAGGGTTTAGGGGGTCCAGGGGGAAAGGGACGTAGGGGTCTCCGCAACCCCTCGTCCCTATCCCCCTAGGCGAAGGATAATAATATATAATAATATTATTTTAAGACTACAAAGTTATCTAATAATAAATATTTCGTTTCACTTTAATAAAGTGAATGTATACCTCCATCACGAGCTTCATTTGGGGTTAAGAATACTGGGCTATTTTTTCCAAGTCTTATATTGTCCCCGCCGATTATTCCTGCTGGCTCATCTGGCTTGGTAAATGTATCGTACATGCATCCTACACCTGAAACTATTTTTACTATCCCTATTTTGTATTTGCCTGGTCTTTTTATATTGTAAAAATCTTTTGTTTCATCGTATTTGCCATCGTAGGATTTTAATACTTTTCTTATCTTACCTATTATTTCATCGGCAATTTTGTGGGCTGTGATTATTCCATCTGCTGTTCTTCCTTCGCCTTCTTTGAAGGTAAAGTCAATATGGAAAATGTAATCATCTACTGATGGAGTCCCCGCTCTATCAAAGCTCACTTTTTCTTCTAAGGTGCCCTCGCATGATCCCATGTTTGCTGGTTGCAGGTCGTAGGCCTCTTCTACCCCTGTAATCATTGCTACTACACCCCTTAGCTCGACTGTTTCTCCTTCGCCAAGTTTACCCGATTTTTTTGCTGCTATTGGCATGATATCTAGGTTGGTATTGGCTTGTCTGTCATAATCACCTGGTTTTATAACTTCTACACACATATCAACAATTCTATCTTGGCCTGCTAGGGCATTTTTAGCTATATTTTCATCGATAATTAATGTGCGCCCGTCTATTTTATTTGCTTCACCAAATTTTACTTCTTTGATATCTATGTAATCTTTTGTTAGTTTTCCTTCCTTTTTCTCTTTTGGATCTTTTGTCTTATCCCATTTTTTGCCACGTTTGGCCATTTTTTTGCTAAGCTCTACCATAGCTCTCATAGCATCTATTTCTGCTAGGGAGTTTTCTCCTAAAATTTGAGTTTCAAAGCCAGATTCTGTTTTATTGTAATCAATAACTAGGTCTACATATTCATTAGTTGCTACAAAGGTTGCTTGTTGGCCTATAAAAGATAAACCTGCTGTGGCAACTCCATTTTTTTCTAGCTCACCTATTACAGTTGTAAAATCAATATGGTGGTTGCCCCAACCATCAAGGGCTACAATTGCGGCATCTAGACCCAATTCTTTGGCCATTTTTCCTGTTTCTACTGATGTTCTTTCCTTATCTGCTTGTTTATCAGAAACTCCCTTTGCAATTACTCCTACAAATTCTAAGCCATCATAGGATGAAACTACATTTACTATTGGGCACCTATAGTGGTGCATGGTTGTCATTTTTGTACTAGGACCAAATCCCATTTTTGCCTCCTATATAAATTAGTGATAATCTTAATCTAAACGTTTACCTATTAATATTATAACACGCTTAGCCTCCTTGACAAGATTTCTACAAGATTGCATTAAAAAAAGACCTAGGATTTCCTAAGTCTCTTTTACTTACTATTATAATCTGCCGCTATCTCTCTTACTGCATCAATGGCAGCATCTACTTCTTCATCAGTATTAAAATAAGAAAAAGAAAATCTCACTATGCCTTGATTTTCTGTTTCAAAGTGCTTATGAATAAGGGGTGCGCAGTGGGCTCCGGGTCTAGTTTGGATATTGTAATCTTCATCCAGTATCAAAGAAAGCTCCGCACTATCCATATCTGATAAATTAAAGGAAACTATACCCGTATACTCCCCTTCTGGTTTTTTGGAATAAAATTTAATACCCTCTACATCCTTTATCCCATTATAAAATCTCTTAGTTATTTTTTTTATTTTTTCGTTTATATTGCCTATACCAATATCTAAAAGAAAATTTAAACTAGCATCCATGGCTATTTGGGATAAGAAATTACTGGTCCCTACTTCAAATATAGCAGGGAAATCTTTTGGATGGCACTTATCAAAAGAGTTTACTCCAGAGCCTCCAGCAAATACATTTGAAAAATCAAAATCTCCTACTTTTATTATTCCACCAGTTCCTGACGGCCCGTATAGAGACTTATGACCGGTAAAGACAAATATACTATTAGGATATTTGGATAAATCTACATCAACGCAACCTGCTGTTTGTGCCATATCAATTATCATAATCAAATTATATTTTTTAGCATAGTAATATATCTTATCTAAGTCATTTAAATTTGCTAGTAAGTTTGAAGCATGATTGGTTACTATAAATTTCGTATTTTCTTTTATAAGCTCTGGAATTTTATCAAAATCTACATCAAAATTTTCATCAAAATCTAAAAATGACAAGTCAGCCCCTGATTGGTAAAGGGGTCTTAGGACAGAATTATGTTCTGTTGTAGTGGTTATTACATGATCATCTTCTTTTACCAGAGATTTGATTACCATATTTAGACCAAAACTAGCATTTTCTGTAAGGGCTATATCATTTGGATCTTTTATATGAAATATTTTCGCTAAGTCCATCTTTGTTCTAAAAATACCCATCATAGAATTTTGAGAAAGGGCATGGCCTGACCTTGATGGGTTGCCGTAGGATTCACTTTCTAAAAGTTCTATATATTTTTCTTTTAATGCAGCTGGTTTATGTAGGGTTGTGGCTGAGTTATCAAAGTACATATTCTTCTATCACTCTCTTTTTTCCCTCATGGTAGAGGGTGTATACTTTATCATAATCTGATTTATTTAGGATATTTAAAGCATTTTCTAATTCATTTTTGTCTATACGCAAGCAAAACCCACATCCAGCACCGATTTCGGTGGGAAGTGGGATAAGTCTTGCCCCTGCCAAATGCTCTGTTTTATCAAGAGCAGCCATGGCTGATGATGTATTTTCAAATGAAAATAAGATATACTCTACTTCCTTAGCAAGGGTAGATGGCATGGTTTGATCTCATTGCTTCTACGATTTTGTACATATTGGTAATTTCACCAACTTTTAGCTCATCTTTTTTGCCATAGTGGTCTAAGCATAGGCCACATGAATATACTCTAACTCCTCGACTTTCAAGATTTTTTAAGTCTTCTATTGTTTTTTCGTTTTCTGTTGTTAAATACACTCCCCTATTAAAGAAAATAATTTCTACTGGTAGGTGGTCTTGTTCTGTTACTGAGTAGATAAAACCTTCTAGAAGTTGTTTAGAAAAGTCTTCGTCTCCATCACCGATTTTATCTGAGTTTACAATTACAACGTAGTTGTTGCTTGTTGCACTATTTACTGAGTAGTCTTCAATTTCTCTGTGATCTCTTGATGCTTCAGTTTTTTCTAGGCTTACCTCGTATTTTCTATCTGCTAGCTTTCCTACCGTGTAGTCAATTTTTAGCTCATGAGCCATTTTCGCTAAGTTTTCTGTAGCTACTTCGTTATCTACTAAGATTTCGAAAGTTTTTTCGTCTGGGTTTTCTCTTAGGGCTTTTTTTGTTTCAATAACTGGGATTGGGCATGCTTTGCCTAGTACGTCTACTTGTATCATAATTTCTCCTTTTTATTTTACAATGATTGGGTAAGATCTTTTTGCTTTTACTTCCCCTATTTCATATATATCCATATTTTGCTTTTTAAACTCTTCTATAATTTGATCTGCAGTTTCTCTGTCTACTGCAACTAATAGTCCACCACTTGTTTGTGGGTCAAATAACACTTCGCTCATAGCAAAGTCATCTTTGTAAAACTCAACTACATTTTTTAGGTAGTTTCTATTATTTTGGCCACCAGTGGTAAATAAAAATTCATTAGCTAAGTCTAGAGCTGGCTCTAGGACTGGTACTTTGCCGCTATCTACTATGATAGAAAAGTCTTCTCCAGCCATTTCTGATAGGTGGCCTAAAAGTCCAAAACCTGTAACATCAGTTGCTGCGTGGATGTCGTAGTTTACAAAAATGTCCCTTGCATATTTATTTAATAATTTCATCTGGTCTGTGCAGACCTTAAAGTCCTCATCACTTACCATGCCTTGGCCATATGAGCCTGTGATAAGGCCTGTACCAAGTTTTTTTGTAAGTAGGATAACATCTTTATCTTGTGGTGTATTATTTTCCCAAATTTTATCGATTTCTACTTTTCCAGTTACTGACAAACCGTATTTGGTTAGATTATCATGGATGGAGTGGCCACCAACTAAAGAAGCTTCTGCTTCACTTACTTTATCATTACCCCCACGAAGAATTTCTCTTAAAATATCAAAATCTTCCTCTAGTGGGAACATTGCAATATTTAGAGCACTTACTACTTCTCCACCCATGGCGTATATATCACTTAGAGAGTTTGCCGCAGCAATTTGCCCAAATAGATATGGGTCTTCTACCATGGCTGGGAAAAAGTCTAGGGTTTGAATTATGGCAGTTTTATTATCTATATTTATAACAGCAGCATCATCTTTGCCATCAAAACCTACAAGAACATCATCTCGTCTATATGGATTGATATCTTTTAATAAAGAATCGAGGTTTCCTGCTGCTATTTTGGCATTGCAACCACCGCAAATTTCTATTTTATTCATTTATCTCCTTTACTTATATATTTATAACATTTCTACAAAGGCAGCCATTCTTGTATTTAACTGGCCTATATCCGCTTTTGAAAAGTCAGTTTCTACAAACATATATGGGATACCTTTTTCTTTAGTAACAAATCTTTTTATTTTTTCACGTTCAACTATATATGGGTGGCAGGCAACTAAGTCCATTTCTATAACTCCATCTGCATCGTATTTATCGATTAATCTACCCAATAAATCATAGCGGTTGGTATCTGGAGTCATAACAGAACAACCAATATCTAGGTATCTACGAGCTATAGCTTCGTTTATATCATCTGTTTCTAGATTAATATTATTATCAAAGTTTTTTTCACCTGAGCAGTTTTCAAAACTTACTACAACTGCTCCATTATCTTCGATAGCTTTGATAACTTTTTCTGTAGCCCCTCCCATAGGACAACCTGTTACTATAATTCTTGGTTTTTTCTCTAGTTTGCTTGGGTCATATTCATCACGGATTTTTTTGGCAATAGCGTTGATTTCATCAGCTACTTTTGTCTTATCCATTTTAAATTGAGACCCATAGGTTACATGGAAGAAGTCTAGGCCACTCATTGGTGCAGGATCTAATTCCATAGTATCTGCCAGATTTTTTTGAGCATCCCTTATATCATTACCCACCTTTGACCATTCTACCAAGGCTTGATCAGTTATTTTTGTATCAAGTTTATCTTCTAAATACGCTCTAAAATCTATAATCTCATCTTTCCAGTAGCGCAAAGCCTTATCATTTTGGGTTTGAGGTAGGTGCATGATATACATTGGCTTTATATCATTCATCAGCTCATACATTTTCTTTTTACCATCACAGGTTGTTTCACCAACTACTACATCAGAAAAATAGAAAAATGGGCACTTATCCGTTTTTGCAAAGCCATAGGATGATTTTATAAGTGGGCATAGGTTGGCCGGCAAATCTTTTTCTGCTTCTGGGATTGTTTCATCGCTGGTAGCACAAAGACCAACGGTACTTGCTCCTGCAGCCCATGCTACTTCTTCTGGAAAATATGTACAATAGGCTCCTACTAAAGGAATGCCCTTATCCTTTAATTCTTTTACTTCTAAAAATGCATTTTTTCTCTGATCTGCAAATTCTTCAAAAACTTCTGGTAAATCTTTTACTATATCTGTCATCTTTTTTTCTTCTCCTTTGCAAGTAAGGCTGCACCGTAGGATCCGGCGAACTTTCCATTTTCTGTAGTATGGACTGGTGTATTTAATTTTTCACTTAAAACTTTTGCAAAATATGGGACATTTGATAGGCCACCTGTAAGTATTACCTCATCTTTTATTTTGGCACGTCCTGCAAGCTGGCTTACCTTTTTTGCAACAGAATCTATTACTCCTGCTGCTATATCTTCTTTCTTTCTGCCTTCCCCTATGTAGTTTATGACTTCTGATTCTGCAAAAACTGTGCACATGGCACTTATTTCTATAGGATCTCCTTTTTTTGCAATATCAAAAAGTTCTGCTAGGGTCAGATTTAGTTTATCTGCCATGATTTCTATAAATCTGCCTGTACCGGCTGAGCATTTATCATTCATTAAAAAATCAGCAACAAAACCATTTTCAAGGCTAATTACCTTGGTATCTTGGCCCCCTACATCTATGATTGTAGTAGTTTTTGCTCCTGAAAGTTCGCGTCCGCCTCTAGCATGGCAGGTTATTTCTGTAATTTCAAAATCAGCATAGGCTACGGATATACGTCCATAACCTGTGGCAACTGTACGGCAACTGTCATTATCTGGGTAAACGTTGTAGTCATCTTCCAGTCTTTGTTTTATTAGACTAGCAGTTTCTTTACTAGACCAGCCAGTTGGCATTACAAAATGTGTGATGTCCTCATCTTTTATAAGAGTTATTTTTGCAGCAGTAGACCCTATGTCTATTCCTACATAATCCACATTCTTCCTCCAATAAAATTTATTCTCACAAAGAAAAATAGTGTACTAGCTTATTGCTTATTTTTCTTAAATTTATTTTTAATTTAGTTTAAAAAAGCTAAGTGTACTCATTGAAAAAACTCAATTTAGCTCTGTATTCATTAAACTTTTTATTAAAATATTGTCAATTTTTTGCTTAGGTGGTTTAGCATAAAAAAAGGCGGATAATATCCGCCTTTTTATTATATACTAGTTTCTATTATATACTTCTTCAGTAATTTCTGGGTCGATTATAAATGAGTCTTCTTCTCTTGGACTTTTGCTTTTTCTAATCATATTGATAGCTGTGTAGTAGATTACAAGTATGATTAAGATTTTAAGAGCATCTATGTTTGCATTTTTTACACCTAGATATGCTCCAAGAACACCTAATAGACCAAATAAGTTTATATATAAAGCTGCTGATCTATCATAAGCTTCTTCTTTGATAAATCTAATACCTGCTGTTGGCATTAGGATTGCACAAGAGCCCATCATAATTGGGAAAGCTGATTTGATATTCATACCTAAAATGGAAACCATAGCCATGCATGGAGCATATAAACCAACACCTGCACACATTAAAACACCTAGGATAAAGTTACCAATTATTGCAACTATTAATTTCCATCCAGAAAGACCTATAGCTGTATTTTCCATTTCAAATAAGCCTAGGTATGGGTGGGTAATAAGCATAACTGTTGCTGCTATAAATAAAGCAACCCCCATTACAAATTGAACTTTTTTCTCATCCATTTTTGCAATTATACCTGCACCAATGTATGAACCTATGGTAGCTGATGCGATCATTGTAACTAAGGTAAGTGGATCAACTGGGATAGCTGATGTAAATAAAATCGCTTCTAAAAGCGTTGGTAAAGAACAAGAAGCATTTAAGGTACCTGGGATAAGTCTGTCATGGATTTTTACTTTCATAGCCCCAAATAAGGCAACGATATTTCCAAAAGATCCTATACCAATGGTATCTCCAAAGTTTGCCAAAAATCCTATAAAAGATTCCTTAGCCTTATCATTTCTTGAAACCCTTTTTAAATCTTCTTTATTTTTTGCAAGGTCTCTACCTAAAAATCCTGTATAAACAGCAAAATAAGCATAATATAAGCCTTTTAATATATTAATTATCATTTGTTTGTCTCCTTAAAATTTATTTTATAATTTCATTATGAAAAGGTTTGTAAATAATTAAAAAATAATATTATAAATATTCTATTTTAAGGTAACTATTACCGGTACTTTTGCAATGCCATTGCCTACGCGTCTTACTCTCTTATTGGCAGCAAAACTATAGTCGGCACTATTTTTTTGATGAAATCTCATAATAACTCCTTATAAATATAAATTTGCAGCCATAATAATGTACTGGATAAAAAAAGATTTACATAAAAAATACACCAATAAATTTAATAAAAAAGTTATAGTTAAAGGTGCTATGTAAACGATATATTATATGTCCACATTATCATTTTAAAACAACTTTGTCAATCTTTTTTAAAAACTTTTTTTATAAGATGATTCTTTACCAAATAATGGTTAAATATTCTCTAAACTTAAGACAGTAGGTAAATTAATATTAATTAGTTTTCACAAAAAAAGACAAGGCCAAAGCCTTGCCTAAAAAAATATTTTATTTTGATTCGTAAACTTCTTTTGTATCTTCTACTCTATCATTAGTTTCAGTTGTAGTTGTTGTTTCAGCTATTCTTGGAGCTTTACTTTTCTTAATCATTGTGAAAGCTGTATAGTAAATAACTGCGATAATAACGAATTTTAAGATATCGATATTTGCATTTTTTACTCCCCAATAAGCAGCAACTACACCAAGTAAACCAAATAAATTTATTAGTACTCCTGCTGTTCTGTCATAAGCACCTTCTTTGATAAACTTAACTGATCCTGTAGGCATTAGTAGAGCACATGAACCCATCATGATTGGGAATGCTAATTTAATATTCATACCTAAAAGTGAAACCATAGCCATACATGGTGCGTAAAGACCAACACCAGCACTCATTAGAGCACCTAGGATAAAGTTACCAATAACAGCTACTATCAGTTTCCATCCTGTAAACCCTATGGCATTATTTTTCATTTCAAATAAACCAAAGTATGGATGTGTAATAAGCATTATAGTAGCTGCTATAAATAAAGCTATCCCCATTACTTTTTGGATTTTTCTCTCATCCATTCTAGAAATGACACCAGCTCCAAGGTAAGAACCTATTACAGCTGCTGCAATCATAAGGGCAAGTGTTAATGGATCCATATCTACTGCAGATGTAAATAAAATAGCTTCAAATAACACTGGCAGAGTACAAGATACATTTAGAGTACCTGGTATAATTCTGTCGTTAATATTTACTTTTAGTGCATTAAATAAAGCTACTATTGGACCAAAAGAACCAATACCTAAAGTATCACCAAAGTTTGTTATAAACCCTATACCTGATAACTTAGCTTTTTCTTTGCCAGAAGTAGTTTTTAAATCTTCTTTATGTCTGGCTACATCCACACCTAAAAGGCCTGCAAATCCTACAAAGGCGATGTAAAATAAACTCTTTAATACTGTTAAAATCATCTACAACTCCAATTATGATAGGATAAATCCGTGGTTTAGTGGGTCTTCTTCATCAAAGATAAAGTTATTGAAACCTGTGATATAAGCTGTACCTGTAATTTGTGGAACTATAGCATCATATTCTCCAACTTTTGCTTCTTCTACTATTTCTCCTTCAAAGATTGTTCCAAGGATTGATTCGTAGTAGAATTTTTCTCCTATTTCTAGTTCGCCTTTAGCGTATAAAGTTGCAAGTTTTGCTGATGTACCTGTACCACATGGAGATCTATCTACTTGACCTTGACCAAATACTACACAGTTTTTAAGTGTTGCATCAGGATTGTCTGTTTCTGACCACCATTCAACTAAATCTACAGTTTTGATATGATCTAGTTCAGGGTGTTGGATTTCTATTTCTTTATTAATGATATCTCTAAGTTCGATACCAAGATCTCTTAGTTTTGCTGCATTTTCCGGAACAATTTCAAGACCTACTTGGTCAACTTTTACAATTGCAAAGAATGATCCACCAAAGGCAATATCAAATTTAATTTTACCATGGCCTGGTAGTTCTACTTCTTGGTCTTGTTTGTAAAGGAATGATGGCACGTTTTTAAATGAAACTTTTTTAGCAACGCCATCTTCTACAATTACATCTCCACGGATAATACCAGCTGGAGCTTCTTGAACTATGTGGGTAACTGGTTCTACTGCTTCAACTATGCCTGTTTCAACAGCTATAGTCATAGCACCAATTGTACCGTGACCGCACATGTTTAGGTAGCCACCACCGTCCATAAAAATAATTCCATAGTCAGCTTCTGGATCTACAGGGTCTACTAATAGTGAACCAAACATGTCATTGTGTCCTCTTGGTTCAAGCATGATACCTGTTCTTACCCAGTCCATGTTATCTTCTAACCATTGTTTTTTCTCAGGTAATGTTTTACCAGGAACTTTAGGAAATCCACTTACTACTGTTCTAACTGCTTCACCCGCAGTGTGTCCATCTACAGCATTGATGTTTTTTTGAAATTTCATAATATCTCCTCATAATTTACTAATAATAGCGAATAAAATATGTAATATAAAAGCTTGTTGAGATTAATAGGAAAAGCTTAAAATGATTTGCCAACAAGCTTTATATATTTGTATATAAGTAAACGATTTTTTCTACGTCTAGATTGACTCTTAGAATATTTTTTATCAATCGAGGGTAAATTTTTTTGTATTGTGCATTATAAAAAGTGAATAGAAAGGGAGACTTTTGCCTCCCTTATTCCCTTATAAGCTAGATTTATTGCTTAAACCTAGATTGATGCCTCATATTCGTAAGGTAGTGGAACAATGTGTCCTGGGCTATCTAGTGTTTCTAGAAGCTCTAAACTTTCTTTTACGATTGCTGTTTGCATTTCTACGTTGTGTGGTTCACCAGCGTTAGCACCCATTGGAACTCTTGGAGCAGATACTCTTGGAGCACCATTTTGTCTAGCTACTGGAGGTAAAGCTGCGATTAATACTGTTGCTATACCAGCTTCTTCAATTGCTCTCTGCAAAATCACGGCAGAGCGGTGGCAAGTACCTCAGCCAGCAGTTAGTATAGCAGCGTCTACATTCTCATCTAAAAGTCTTTGAGCGATTTCTGGTCCTACTTCTTCTGTGAAGACTTGTACGTTTCCACCACCACCCATTGTACCAAAGTTTTCTGGTGCAACAGCTCCAATAAATCCTTCATCTGCTAATTCTCTTAATCTATCTATTGGGAACATACAGTTGATATCACGGTTAACGTCTGAGTTATCGTATCCACCGTGTGATACCATCATATCTTCTGTTTTTCCATCACCAGGAATAATTCTGTAAGATGTATCTCCAGCTAGATTAAATCTTTTATCACTTTTCATATGAACACCAGCACAAGTAACAAGTGCTACTGTCATTTCAGATAAATCTTTTGTAACTTCAGCCCAAACTGGATCTGGAGTAATAGGTACAAAGATTTCTGATTTTAAACCTTTTACAGCCATTAATTATTCTCCTTTTCTTCGTATTCTTCAATTACTTCTGGATAAGTTAACATTACCCCTACAATATCGCCTACTTTTGCAGGTCTATCACTAATTATCATTCTCTTTGGTATGTGTAGTTCCCCGAGCCTACCAAAAAATGATATATGAACTCCCCCATCGGAGACATCCATTATAGTGCCTTGTAGGTAATTTAAATTACCCATTGGGTCATCATAAGTTTGATTCTTAGACATCTGTTGGATCGAAATCGTCTGCTTCGTAGATTTCTTTACGTTTTTTACTCATTTTTAGAGAAGTTTCGTTTGGAACTAGTTCGATTGTTTGACCAGTTTGTTCTTCGATAGCTTTAATATTTGCTTCTTTAACATCTGGTGTCCATTTTCTGTTTGGTTCTTCGATTTCTTCTCCTTCAATCTTAGCTCTTAGCATTTCAAGTGCTCTTATTGCATCTTCTTCTGCTAATGTATTGTTTTCTAAGATTTCGTTTTCGATACCTTGACGAGATTTGTTATTATCAATCATTGCATTCATGTGTTCGTTACCAACTACTAGTTGTCCTTGAACCGCTGAGTATGTCATACCAACTACTGGTACTCCACGTCTACCAATTTGATCAATGTGGCTTGCAAAGTCGATGTGGTTGTTACCAAATCCTTCTGTTGTAACAACTGCACCTTCTAAGTCCATTGTATCAATTGCTGTTCCTAGGAATCTTGACACATATGTTTTATCTGTGTTTGCTTGAGGAGATCCTACTAGCATTACACCACAAACATCATAGTCTGGATCTTCTAGAGCTTTTAGTACAAGTGGTTCTCTAAAGTAGTGTCTTGATGTTTCTTTTGAAGCTGGTCCTATACATGTTAATGCGTGGATAACACCATCTAGTACTTGAAGTGGGTTTACAATTACTGGTACGTTTCCTAAGTCTACGTTAGCTTTTGCTCCTTCAGTACCTACTGGTTCTGTTGGCCAGATGTAGTTATCGTGCATCGCACCTTGTCCCATGATTTCTTTTACTAAAAGAATTTTGTGTTTACCTGGGTGACGAACGTGTTCAAATTCATCTACTCTATCGATTGCTGATTCTTCTAAGTCTTTAAGAGCGTTTCTGATTTCTTGAGTAATAATATCTGTTGCTCTGTGTGCTGACATTGGTCCTGGTCTTTCCATGTTTGTACCAGCTTTGATTGTAACGTCAGTTTTGATTAGGATATCTCCATCATCTGGTGATCCTGGTCTGTTAAACATAATGTTTCTGTCCATTTCACCTTCTGAAGAACCGAATTCACCGATTTGTACACCATTTGCATCTGTACCTGTTACTACGATTACAGCACCTTCAACAAGTCTTGTTGTTCCTTCACCAAGTTCTGCCCCATCTAATTTTGTTGCAATTGGTTGAACGTCCATGATTGTGTTTGAGTATTCACCGTAGTTATCTGGTGTGATGATGTCAAGTTTCACATCTACTACTAATTTTTCTGAATCAATAGCTTTTTGAATTAAACTTTCATCAATTGTAATTACACCATTTTCAACTTTAGTTTCATCACCCAGTTTAACTTCATTAATCTTAACTATTTCTCTCTTTAGTAGATTTTTTTTTATGTCATCTTCGCTAACTGCTGGTGTGCTTGTGCTACCATCTACTTCTGATGGGTTTGCTACTAAAAGATCGCTATCGTTTGAAGCTACTTGTGTTGCACCATTTTGAGCTGCTGATAATGGAATTTCAAGGTTGATGTTTTTACCTTCTCCAATGTGGATTTTAACAACACCATTACCTAGTTTTGGTGCAAATGCATTTCCTGCTTCTACTCCTGCGTTAGCTTGGTTTGCAGATGCAGTTTGTGTTTCTGCTACACTTACTTCTTCAGCTGCTTCTTCATCTTCCTCGCTTGATGCTTCTTTAAAGTCATCTGTATTAGCTGGTGTTAAAGCTGTAAGTGAGTCTGCTGTTTCATTTAGTGTAGCTCCAATAACTTGTCCGATTGTTAGTGTGTCTTCTGGGATTTCAAGAATGCCCATATCAACCATTTCATCAAATAATGATGGATCTTCTAAGTTATCTGCGGAAAGCACTGTTCCTGCTTCTGCTCTACAGCAAAGAACAGCAACATCATCTTTATGCTTTTCAGCCATTTCTTGTGTTAGTGACATACGTCCTCCTTAGAAATATATTTATAAATAGATACTAAAAATACCTATCTATTTACTGTAATTATACTATACCTTAGGTATATAAACAATATTTTAACTATATTTTATAATTATGGAAATAAGTAAATTAGAATTCAAATTCTAATCTTATATCCTTACCTTCTTCTATATAAATAACAAAGCCATTGCTTGTTGATTCGCTAAAGTCAAAGCTTACATCTACATCTTCACTTGTTGTAGCATCAATTGCTTCTTCATTTGATACTTCAGCTTTTGTTTCATCTGCTGCGCTTACAACCTTAGATGTATCTACTATTTCTGGTGTGATAGCTGTAAGTCCTTCTGTAAGTTCTTTTACTGTTGCTCCTAAAACTTCACCTATAGTAAGTGTATTTTCAGGAATTTCAATTAATCCTAAGTCGATTAATTGATCAAACATTGCTGGATCTTCTAAAAGTGCTTCTGTTATTTCTGTTCCTTCTACTGATCTTAGAGCTAAAACAGCTTTTTTATCAAGATTTGCTTGAATTTGTTCATGTGTTAATGCCATATTTGCTCCTTTATTTCATTGCTCTTGTTCTTTCCATGCCCATGGAGTCTTTTGCATGGTCTGTAGCATGGTGCATTTCCACTGGGATATTTGCAACGTTTGCTGCTACTGTGTTAGAACAATCTGTACAGTGACCAATTAGGATATCTTTTGCACCATTTTTATAAAGGTTTAATACTTTACTTGCTTGGCCTGGGCAGATACCTGGGTTTTTACATTTTAATACGCCTGGTTTTACTTCAATAGCGTTTTTGCAAGTTTCATATCCTACTAGGTCTTCTTCTTTAACACCCATCATCTCTGCAATGTGAAGTAGTCTTTCTTTGTTTGGTCCACATGCACAACGGATGATACCAAGTTTTTCTACTTGTTCACATTGATCAGCTACGATGATACCACCAACTGTTTTTGAAAGAATTTCTTCTTCAAGCATAGTGTGACCTGTGTATGGTCCACCAATGATGATTTCACCAGCATTTTCACGAACTCCACCAAACTCTTCGATGATGTCAGAAAGAATTGTACCGATTGGGTATGTTCTTACTTCGTATTCGTTTTCACCTAAATTATTTAGGTTACCTGCTACTGTCATCATTTTATCAATAAGTGGTTTGCCTTCTTCATATGCTTCATAAACGGCAATAACTGTTTCAGAGTTCATAACAACTGCATCAGCAACATTTGGTAGGTCTGTTACGCCTAGTAGTTGGTTTAATACATCTCTGATGATTGCACGTTCTTCCCCAACTGGGTACATATTTCTTAGTGGGAAAACTCTAATGTCATCGATGTTGTTTTCTTTTAGAAGTTTTGTTAATGCTTTAATTTCTTCTGTGTGAATAATCTTCATGGCAATAAATGCCATTTTTGCATTAATACTTTCTTTAGCAAGTTTTACAGCATCAATAAGTTTTTGTGGGTTTTCTTTTATTTGGGCAATGTTATGCTCAAGGATAGGTTCACATTCTGATGCGTTGATTAATAGGTATCCTTCGCCTTTTAGGTCAGAATTTAATTTTACATAAGTAGGAAATCCTGCCCCACCAAGACCGATAATACCAGCTTCTCTTGCTACATCAGCTAGGCTTCCTTTTGCATCCATTTTTATATATTCTTTATTATCATCTGTTTTTTCTATGTAGATAGCTTCATCAGTAACTTTGCTAACCTTACCATTTACAGATGAATAAATAGGTACTGATAATTGTTCAGGGTCAAAGTCAGCAATTTTTTGGCCTCTTTTAACCTCATCACCGTCATTTACGATAGGTGAAGCAGGAGCACCAATACCCATTCTTAGGTTAAATTTTAACATATATACTCCTTTTACTTTAATTCAGTAAACTAAAACACATTCATGATTGTGAATTTTTGATAAAGACGTCTCTCTATCTATAATAATAGTATGGTTTTTTAACGAAAAAGTCAAGCGCTTGCATACGTTTGCTTTATTTAAATATAGGCAAGTATCTTTGCAAATAAAACTTCTTAAAAGTTATCTAGGTAATGTTTTTTAAAGATTTTTATCAATGTTTTTATATATTTATCTACCATGTATAAAAGTATCATTATTTATATAAAAGTGTTATTGTTTTTAAATTTATTGTTGTATTTTTAGAAAATCTAGCTTATAATGAAAGTAGCAAAAGGGAGTAGCCCAATTATTTAATCGTCAAAACGAATTTTTCATTCCGGTTAAATAAACCCTCATACGGTGGCAAGACTTTTGGCAGTTATTGCCAAAAGTCTTTTTTATTACCATTTTGCAAAAATATTTTAGGAGGAAATATGGACTACCAAGGTTCCAAAAAGGAATTATTAAACAGATTAAATTCTGACCCAAAAACTGGTCTTTCCTCTAGTGAAGTAGAAGCTCGTTTGGAAAAATACGGTCCAAATAGAATTGAGTCATCAAATAAAAGATCTTTACTAGAAAAACTAAAAGACCAATTAGTAGACCCTATGGTTATATTGCTTATAGTAGCATCAATCATTTCAGCTTTTACAGGTGATACAGTTGAAGCTATTATTATTATTGCAATAGTAGTTATAAATGCTATTATGAGTATCTACCAAGAAGGTCAGGCAGAAGATAGTGTAGCTGCCCTACAAAAAATGAGCAGCCCTGAAGCAACTGTCTTACGTGATGGAAAAAGAGGAAAGGTAAAAGCTGATGGGCTAGTACCTGGAGATATAGTTATACTTGAAACAGGAGATATTATCCCAGCTGATATTAGACTACTTGATTCAAGAAACTTACAAATTGATGAGTCATCTTTAACTGGTGAGTCAGTAGCTGTAGAAAAAGATGCGGATGCAGTTTATGATACAGAAGTTGGTATAGGAGATCGTAGCAACTCAGCATTTTCTTCATCTATAGTAACATATGGTCACGGTGAAGGAGTAATAACTGCAACAGGTCATGATACAGAAATCGGTCATATTGCAACAAGTCTTGATTCTGTAGAAGATAAGGAAACACCACTTCAAAGACAATTAAAAGACTTATCCAAAAAACTTGCAATTCTTGTAATTGTAGTTTGTGCCTTAGTTTTTATTGTAGGCTACTTTAGAAGTAATATGTCAATACTTGAAAACTTTATGGTTGCAGTTTCTCTTGCAGTTGCTGCTATCCCAGAAGGTCTAACAGCAGTAGTTACAATTGTTTTATCAATTGGTATGAACCGTATGGTTGAGAAAAAAGCTATTGTTAAAAACCTAGTTTCTGTAGAGACATTAGGTTCTACAACAGCCATTTGTTCAGATAAAACTGGTACTCTTACCCAAAATGAGATGACCATTACAAAAGTATTTACAGACTTTAAAGAGTTTGATGTAGAAGGTTCTGGATATGCCCCACAAGGTGACATAAAACTAGATGGGGAAACTATAAAAGACCATAACCAAATCAAACTTCTAATGACTGTAGCATCCTTATCAAATGATGCAAACCTAATAGAAAATAATGGCCAATACGAAATAACAGGAGATCCTACTGAAGGTGCTATGCTTACCCTTGCTGAAAAATGGGGCATTGTTCAAGAAGATTTAAATGAAGCTCATCCAAGAATAGATGAAATCCCATTTGACTCTGATAGAAAAATGA
The DNA here is from genome assembly GCF_046365465.1 of Anaerococcus groningensis. Lineage (NCBI taxonomy): Bacteria > Bacillati > Bacillota > Tissierellia > Tissierellales > Peptoniphilaceae > Anaerococcus > Anaerococcus groningensis. The sequence continues at coordinate 108,905 of NZ_JBGMEG010000004.1, forward strand.
TGACAACCTTCCACGAAATGGATGGAACATACTATGCCATGACCAAGGGTGCTCCAGATATTATGATTAATAACTCAAGTAAAATCATGATTGATGGCAAACTAGAAGATTTTACAGAAGATATGAAAAGACAAGTTTTAGAAGAAAATACTAAACTTGCCAAACAAGCCCTACGTGTTATGGCTTACTCCTTTAAACCATATGAAACTCTAGAAGGTGAGGATCTTACAACAGAAAATATCGAACGCGAAATGGTATTTGTAGGTCTAACAGGTATGATTGACCCACCAAGACCAGAAGCAAGAGCTGCAGTTGCTGAATGTCACAACTCAGGTATCGATGTAATCATGATAACTGGGGACTACTTTGAAACTGCCCTTGCCATTGCCAAAGACCTAGGCATTGCAGAGCGCGAAGACCAAGCTATGCAAGGATCTGATTTAAATAACAAATCAGAAGAAGAAATTAGAGAAATTGTAAAGACAAAAAGAATCTTTGCCAGAGTTTCTCCACAAAATAAGGTGCAATTAGTAAATGCCCTTCAAGCCAATGGCAATGTTGTTGCCATGACAGGAGATGGAGTAAACGATGCTCCAGCTATTAAAAATGCTGACATCGGTATATCAATGGGTATTACAGGAACTGATGTTGCCAAAGATACTGCAGATATGATTCTAGTAGATGATAACTTTGCTACAATAGTAAATGCGGTTGAAGAAGGAAGAGTAATCTTCTCAAACATCAAAAAATTTGTTGGATTCCTACTTTCTTGTAATATTGCCGAAGTTTTAATAGTATTTTTATCAATCCTATTTGGACTTCCAAGCCCACTTACACCAATCCAACTACTTTGGTTAAACCTAGTAACAGATGCTTTCCCTGCACTTGCTCTAGGGGTAGAGCCAGCAGAAGCTGATATCATGGAACGTGACCCACGTGATCCAAGCGAATCTATTTTATCTGGAGAAACTGGTAAAAATGTAATATTGCAATCAATTGCTATTACATTTTCAGTGCTTGCAGCCTATATTATAGGGTTAAATTACATCTTCCCTAACAATATAGAAGGTGCCCACACAATGGTATTTGCAACACTTATTACAAGTGAGCTTTTAAGAGCATTTTCTGTAAGAAGTGAAAGATATACATTAAGAGAACTAGGTTGGTTTAGCAACAAAAACCTATTAAAAGCAAACCTATTATCCTTTGCCCTACTACTATTAGTTATGTACGTACCACCAATTAGAAGACTTTTTGAGCTTCAATTTATAAGCTGGGAATGGTTAATAATAATCCCATTATCCTTCCTACCACTTATAATTGGAGAAATCAGAAAAAGAGTTGGAAGATAATAAAAAACAAAACCTAAGCCAAATGGCTTAGGTTTTTTTGCTTTATAAATTATTTTTATCCCTGAATAAGTTTAAGGCCAGTAAAATTTCTGCTATACCTAGGATAATTAAAATTATAGCAGACCATTTTGCTTCTGGATAGGATAGGTTCCTAATTCCTTGGGCTATAAATATAACCCCTAGTAGAAAGTACACTACAAATTTAAGCTTATTACCTGCCTTCATAAATTTCTCCTTATAATAAAACATCCATAAAAATTTCCTTAAATTTATCTATATCAATATCAGAAACAAAGTTTATATTTTTATAAGCAGTAGAATGTGCTCTTAAATCTGCCACTGTCATGCCACGAGTAAAGTCTCCCTTAGTTTCTACATCCATGTGGACCATCTGGCTTTTAAAAATTTCTGGATTTGTATGATACATTACCGCCAGTGTATCGTGCATAAAGGTTGTGTAGTTTTCTTCAGCTCCTGCTTGGTCTATTCTTATATCCATAACAGCTGATAGGATCTCATTTATTTTCTTATCTGAGTTTTTAAATTCATTATGCATATCTATATCATAAGAAGTTTTTGTCGTAACATTTAAACCTAACATATTTATTTTTATGCCACTAGCAAATACTATGGTTGCAGCTTCTGGATCGGCAAAAATATTAAATTCGGCGGTGGGTGTTACATTTCCCATGCCAATTGCTCCACCCATTATTGTAATTTCTCTTATTTTTTCTTTTAGGTCAGGTCGGGCTAGTATTAAGCTTGCAATGTTTGTAAGGGGATCTACTGCGATTATTAGAGTCTTATCATTTGCTTCTAAAACTTCTGCCATAGCCTTTATTGCAGATTTATCTTCTAATTTTTTAAGCTCATTATCAGCAAATTCATAGCCTAAAAGTCCATTTTCTCCGTGAAAGCCCTCTGCTAAAATTTGTTTACCTAAAATTGGTTTCTCAAGGCCCTTATAAATCGGAATCTCCCAATCCATAGCTTTTGCTAAGCCTTGTAAGTTTCTTGTGGTGTGGAAGAGCTTTACATTACCTGCAACTGATGAGAGCATTTTTACATCAAAAATATCGCTTTTGTTTAAAAAACTAAGGGCAAAGGCATCATCTATGCCCGGATCTGTGTCAAATATTGTAGGTATTTTTTCTATCATCTCTAATCTCCTCTTTATAAATTTTATCAAAATAAAAGACGGAAGTCTTCCCGTCTTTTATGAAAGTGCTTACATATTAATAAACAAAAGTTTTCCAAACTACATCTTCGCTTGGACTATAAATAATTGGACCAAAGGCATGGTCTACTATAACTTCCCTACCTTGTGGTGGTGACACCGGATTTATTTGATTTTCTAGGGCTGTACCCTCTCTATCATAAGGGGGTATATGAGCCCCATCTAAATAAACTGTAAACTCATCCCCTACCTTTAGTTGTTTAGTAAAATCAACATAGGCTTTTTGTGGGATTTCACTATCTACACCAGGTTCTGAGGTAATATTAAGCTCTTTTAATTTTAATTTGTAGGTTAGTTGGTTGATTTGCTCAACATATTCAAATTGACCCTCATAGGTGCTGGCGTGTTGTTCTTGAAGCTGTCCCTCTCTAGAAACCTCATCTAGGCCAGCATCATATCCGTCTGCCTCTTTGGTGGCAAAATATTCTCCCGTAAATTTACCATCTTTTCCAAAATCAATGGTTGTGTATATTTGAGGACTATCTTCAAACATACTATGAAGGCTTTCACCATCTAGGGCCTTAAATACAGCAACACCCTCTTCTAGCTGGTCTCTTAAAACTTCTTCTTTTATATCTTTATGTTCTTCTAGCTCTTCTTCTATAGTATCCTTATTTAATTTTGGCTCAGGATTTATAATTTCTTCTCTTTTTAACTGACTTTCTTCTTTATCATCTACCTTATCAGCAGCTTGGTTACCACACGCTGTTAGCACCACAAGAGCTGATAATAATAATAATTTATTTTTCATTTATTCTCCTTAAGACTTATATAAATATATTATGCCCTCAAATTAGTATTTATAAACTAAATATTACTCCAACTAAAGCACTTACGCAAATAATTGCAAGCGGATGGACTTTTTTAAACCTAATTAATACAAAAAGATAAATACCAAAAAATGTAAGAGGCAGCACCCTTATAAGATCAAATAAATTTCCACTTTGTTTAAATAAGGGAATATTAAAAAGAGTTAGGGCTATAACTGAGCTCATGGCTCCAAGGATTAATCCCGCAGTTGCTGGACGGATGGTTTCAAACATATCATGGACTACCTTTGATGATTTAAACTTTGCCATTGCCCTTGCAATTATTAAAGTAATTATAATAGGTCCTGTAATAAGGGCAAGGGTTGCTAAAATTGCTCCACCTACTCCATAAGATTTAAAGCCAGCAAAGGTAGAAAGATTTATACCAATGGCTCCCGGTGTGGATTCTGAAACTGCTATCATATCTAAGAGGTCTTCTTCACTAAACCAGCCAAAGGCCTTGGCCATTTCTTGTAAAAATGGAATAGTGGCCATGCCCCCACCTATGGCAAAGATTCCAGTTTTAAAAAATTCCCAAATTAATCTAAGCATTTTTATCCACCCTTCCTAGTAGAATTCCAAGGACACCCACACTTATGACAATAATAACTGGGGATATTTGTAAAAATCCTATAACAACAAAAGTCAGTAAAAATATCGCAAATTTAAGTGGTGTCTTAGCATTTTTCTTTACCATTTTTAAAACTGAATAAAAAACTAAGGCAGAAACTCCTACTCTAATACCGGCAAAGGCATGCTGAATCCAGGTGATGTGGCTAAAAGCCTGTAAAAAATTAGCAATAATTAAAATAATAATTATAGATGGAGTGATAAAACCTAAAGAGGCAATGATCCCTCCCAAATTTCCCGCTTGAGAATAACCGCAAAAAGTTGCAGTATTTACTGCAATAATACCCGGTGTCGACTGGCCAATTGCATAATAATCCAATATTTCTTCACGACTGGCCCACTTTTTATTATCCACTACCTCTCGCTCCAAAAGTGGCAGCATGGCATAGCCACCACCAAAGGTAAATAGACCAATTTTAGCAAAGGTAAGGTACAAATCAACTAATATATGCAAAATAAACTCCTTAATCATTTTTATATTTAAAGTATAGCACAAAAGCCTTGTTAATTTAGATTTTACATAAAAATTACACTAGCCTAATAGTCTTTTTTTATAATCACTATTGATATGTAAAAATAAAAGGATACTTAAATGCTAATTATAGATGAAAATTTAAATTTAAATAAGGAAGATAGCCTAACCCACAGGCGCTTTCCCTTTGTGCTTGATAAAAAATTTGATAGATTAATCATTAAGCTTTCATATTCGCCAACCCTAGTGCCGGATGACGAAAAGATTGACCCCTTAAAAGAAGCAGTTAATAAATATCTGCAAGATAGTATTTATACTGACACGGATCACGCTAGCACTCTTGATGCAAATGTAGAAAATTTTCTAACAACCAGTCTTTTTTATGAGGGTAAATTTGTAGGTGCTTATCACAATAAGGTAAATGACCAAGAGATCACAGTCAGCAAAGATTATTCTTCCCGCGGCTATAAAAAATTTGATGTAAGCCCTGGATCTTATGAGTTTGTCCTATCCATGCACTCTTGTAATAGCAAGGTTATTGCAAAAATTTCCTTGGAGGCCATAGATGAGTAAATTAGAATATTATCCAGTCTTACTCCACTCCCACTCTCACCATTCTGATGGGCACTTAACCCCAGAAGAGGTAGTAAGAAATGCCAAAGACTTTGGTTACAAGGCTATGTTTTTAACAGACCACAATACGGATGCAGGAGTTGATGAAATTTATGAAAGAGGTTTTGATAAAGACATTCTCCCAGTTTTTCATGGGGTAGAATGGACTACATTTTTTGGTCACATGTTGATTTTAGGAGCCCATGATGCAGGAAATTATACCAAGGCAACTCTTAGCAATATGGAAGCTTGTATAGATGAAATTCGAGAAAAAAATCCAGACACAGTATTTTCCATAAACCACCCCTTTGATATGGGCAATCCAATATGCACCGGCTGCCATTTTGAATTTAATATAAAGGATTACTCAAAATTTTCTTACCTAGAGCTAATAAATGGTGAAAATTCTGAAAATAGCAAATCCACAATACTTGCCTATAGGTTTTGGAAAAAACTTTTAAATGATGGTTATAAATTAGCAGCCCTTGGAGGACGTGACTGGCATGTAAAATCAAAGGATGATGATACAGTGCCTATTAATATGGTGGGTATAGAGGGTGAGATAAACGAAAAAAATACTTTACGTGCTATAAAAAACGCCAATACTTACCTTACTTATGGACCTATATTTACTTATAATTTTAATAAAGCAGATCTTGGAGATATGATAAATGAAGAAGAATTTACTGGAACCATCAGCATTAAAGAAGGTTCTTTTAAAAACACCAAGTATATAGGGGCGATTGCTAGAAAAATCCTTATTTATAACAATAATCAGATAGTTTTTGAAAAAGAAATTAGCTATGGTAAAAACATCGACTTTATTATAAATCCTAAAAAAGGGTATTTAAGATTTGAAGTCCTTGGAAACTTAAATGATAAGGAAAATATTAGACTAGTGACAACTTCCCCGATTTTTGTAAATTAAAGGAGAAAAAATGAAATTATTATTTGATTGTGACGGGACAATCCTTGATTCTATGCATATTTGGGTAGATCCAATTAATGAAGTATTTGAAAAATATGGTTTTAGACTTGATACCCTTAGCAAGGAAGAAAAGGGCAAGATAGAAGCCCTACCCCTAGAAGGCATGTGCGAATTTATAGCAAATGAAATGGCAACAGATATGACCACAGAAGAAGTTAGAGAATATTTTGATGAGATTATCCATGATGGCTACAAAAATTCCTTGCTGCCAAAAGATGGAGCCCTTAAAAAGCTAGAAGAACTTTACGAAAAAGGCTATGAAATGGCTATAGCTTCATCAACAGATTCAATTTATTTAAAACTTGCCTTTGAAAGATTAAATATAGACAAGTACTTTAGCTTTTTAACCACACCTGATTTGACTGACTTCAAAAAATCAGACAAAGAATATTGGCAATACGCTATCGATCAGTTTGGAGTAGATGCAAGCGAAGTTATTTTATATGATGATGCCCTATACGCAATAAAGGCTGCAAATAACCTAGGCATTAATACCTGCGGAGTAAAAGATTTTCCATATAATGAAAATGAATGGGAAGATATAAAAGAAAATGCTAGCTTATACCTAGATGGTATTTGGGAAATAGATGCTGATAATCTGCTAGGATAAATAAAATTAAAAGATACCGGGTATTCGGTATCTTTTTTTTAATATTAATATAATTTTTAAACTTATCTTTTAGTAAGAGCATGGTTGAATAATAAAGATACATTCTAAACCATTTTAGAAGGGTCAATCAAGCTATCAAATTCATCTTCATCTAAAAACCCTAATTGCCCATTAGCTTCTTTTAAAGTAAGCCCCTTATCAAAGGCATATTTTGCAAGTTCACTGGCCTTATCATAGCCGATTTTTGGGGATAAGGCTGTAACAAGCATCAGAGAATTTTCTAGATTTTTTTCTATATTTTCTTTATTTACTCCTAGTCCTTCCAGTAAATTTTTATTAAAACTTCTTAAAGACTTGGCTAATAAATTTATAGATTGGTCCATATTATAAATTATTAGTGGCATGTAGGTATTTAACTGTAATTGTCCTTGGCTGTTAGCCATGGAAATTGCAAAATCATTGGCCATTACTTGGATACAAACCATGGTTAGTGACTCAATCTGAGTTGGATTAACCTTGCCCGGCATAATAGATGATCCAGGCTCATTAGCCGGAATATTAAGCTCGTTTATCCCACTTCTTGGTCCACAAGATAAAAATCTTATGTCATTTGCAATTTTATATAGGTCTGTCGCTAAGGTTTTGATATCTCCGTGGCTAGCTACTAGGATTGATTTACTAGATAATTGATAAAACATATTAGTATCAGCAATAAATTCTGTATCAAGTAAATTTGATAATTCCAAAGCTACATTTTCTCCAAATTTATTAGATGCATTTAATCCAGTCCCTACCGCAGTCCCGCCAATGGCTAGCTTTCTTAAGGAATTGCTAGTATTTTTTAATATATTATAATCATGTTCTAGCATTGCTCTCCAAGCAGAAATTTCTTGGGATTGTCTTATAGGGGTTGCATCTTGCAAGTGGGTACGCCCTGTTTTTATAATGTCAAATTCATCTTCTTTTTTGCATAAAGTTTCAATAGTTTCCTCTATGGCTGGGAATAAATTCTCTGTAATATTTAAAAAACTTGCTACATGCATGGCTGTTGGAAAAACATCATTGGATGACTGGCTCATGTTTACATGATCGTTTGGGTGGATGATATCTTCCCCTGCCTTTTTGTTGGCTATGTGAGCAATTACCTCATTTACATTCATATTTGTTTGGGTACCAGAACCTGTTTGCCACACAGTCAATGGGAACTGGTCATCATAATTGCCTAGTAAGATTTGATTGCAAGCATAGTTGATTAAATCTTTTTTCTTATCAGTAAGTTTGCCCTCATCATTATTTACCTTGGCTGCAGCCTTTTTGACATTTACTAGGGCCATTAATAATGATTTTGGTATGGTCTCACTTTCTTTCGGGAAATTTTCAATAGATCTTTGGGTTTGGGCACCCCATAGGGCATTAATTGGTACTTCAATTTCTCCTAGGGAATCTTTTTCAATTCTATTTTTCATTATTACCTCTTAAATTAAATCTTTTTCACCTAGTATTCCGGGTTCTATCATCTTTTTTAAGTCTAAAATATTATCTAATTCATCATCTGATAAAAGATTTTCATCTAGGACTATATCTCTTATATTTTCACCAGTTTTTAGGGCTCTTTTAGCAATCTTAGATGATCTCTCATAGCCTATATGAGGGGCAAGGGCCGTTACTAGTCCAACACTTTTTTCCACTTGATCCTTTAATTTTTCCTTATTAGCAATTATATTATCAATACAATTTACTCTTAGAGTATAGATAGCCCCCTTTAAAGTTTTTAAGGATTCAAATAATTTGTAAAAAATTACAGGTTCAAAGGCATTTAACTCTAGTTGTCCTGCCTCAACTGCCATGGTCACAGTAACATCATTGCCTATAACTAAAAAGGCAACTTGGTTTACCACTTCTGGGATGACAGGATTTACCTTGCCTGGCATTATAGATGATCCAGCTTGTTTGGCAGGTAATTTTATATCAAAAATCCCAGCTTGAGGACCAGAACTCATTAATCTTAAATCATTAGAAATTTTTGAAAGACTAGCTGCAAAGGTTTTTAAAACAGATGAGGCAAAAAGAATAGCGTCTAGATTTTGAGTACCATCCACCAAGTCCTCACTTTGTTTTAAATTAAGGCCAGTAACTTCAGCCAATACATCAACTACTTCATCCACATACTTCTTATCTGCATTTAAACTAGTCCCAATAGCAGTCCCACCTAGGTTTACAAAATATAAGTCCTCTACTACTCCTTCAAATCTTTTTACATCGCGGGATAGTACTTTGGCATAAGCGGCAAATTCTTGGCCTAGACTCATAGGGATAGCATCTTGTAATTGGGTCCTGCCCATTTTGTAGACATCTGAAAATTCGTCAGCTTTTTTGTTTAAAGAATCTATAAGTTGCTTAGTTTCTGCTATTAACTCTTTAAAATATCTAATTAAAGCAATTTTCCCGCTAGTAGGTATAACATCGTTGGTTGATTGGCCCTTATTTACATGGTCATTTGGATGAATTATCTTATATTCACCAAGCTTACCTCCAAGGCTTACTTCCGCTATGTTTGCAATAACTTCATTGGCATTCATATTAAAAGAAGTTCCAGCCCCACCTTGGATAGGGTCTACTATAAAGCTTTCTCGATTTTGACCAGCAAGAAGTTTTTGACTAGCTTTTACAATTGCATCAGCCTCTTTGTCTGATAAAAGCCCAATTTTCCCATTTTCTATAGCGCAGGCTTTTTTTACCTCAAGGATGGCATCTATAAATTTTTCATCCATGCCAAGGCCACTTATATTAAAATTCTCAAAAGCCCTTTGGCTATTAGCCCCATATAAGGCATTTTTTTCTATATTAATCTCACCTAGAGAATCATGTTCTATCCTATAATCAGTCATACTGAATACCTCCATAGGATAATTATATAATATAGGCCCAATCTTACAAGCAAGTGAGAAGAAGGTTTTTATTTAAAAAATAACAAAGAAAAAGAGCTGAGATAATATCACTCAACCCCTTTTTTAAAACACTTAAATTTTTTCAAAAAATATAATTTCCGTAGATATTTGATCGCTCTTAGCATCTAGATTTATTACCCTAGCACCCTTTTTGTTTCCATAAGAATTATATCCGCTTGATTGTCCATAAACTAAATGGATACCTTTGTAGATACTATCAAAGCTATTATCATGGTCATGACCAACAAACATTCCCCATGCATTTGATTTTAAGATTTCAGTAAAAAATCCACTGTTTAGTTCAGGAGAACAAACCCCGTATTCTGGTATAATCTTATTTTTAAGATCGGACGTAGGTTTACCATCTAAATCTTGACTTTTTTCCAACCACTCTAGATTTTGGGCAATGGATTCTTTAAATTCTCCAGAAATTATATTTTCACTTGCCTGCCAATATTCAGGTAAGGGTATATGTTGGAAAATTAAATCACTCTTGCTGCTTCCAGTGTGCCCATATTTTTTATTAACTTCATTAAACCATGATATCTGATCATGATTTATCCAAGCATAATAGCTATACTCAGGTTTTTCATAGTCACCCGAATCTATCATAAAAATTAGATTTTTAATATCATCATCTGCATCTTTTATTTCTATGACATAATTTTCTCTATCATTAATTAAGTAAATTTCATTTTTTTCTGCATGACAATTTAATTTTTCATCACACATGTTTCTTAAGTCATCTCGGCTTATCTGATCTTCGCTATCATGGTTACCAAATGTAATTGCTACTGGATATGCCAACTCATTTAAAAAATTTATAAAATATTCAAAACTTTCTTCTGGATTATTTACACCATATTTTTTTGAAGAATCAATAATGTCACCGCTGTATACAACTAAGTCAGGGCTTTCTTTATCAAGCGTTCTTTTAATATTTTCATAAGTTTTCTTATCATTATCATTAGAATTGACACCCGCCAAATGTAAATCGGTGAATTGAATTATTTTAAATTTATTATCTTGATTATATTTTAAGCTTGCCATTTATTACCCGCTTTGCTACTGGTAGTTTTTCCAACTAAAATTAGTTCGTCTTTATAAAGATAAATTTTAATGTTTTCTCCATCTTTGATTTTATTAGAAGTTTTATTTAACTGATCTGCTATTAGATGAGTTCCATTTACATCTAAATAGTATCTAATAATAGACCCATTCATAGATGATCTTAAAATTTTTGCATCAAACTCATAAAAAGGAGTATTAGTATCATAAATTTTTGTCATTATTGTCTCAGGTCTTATAGCAATTAAGTTATCTAATTCTAGTCTATCACCACTAATTCTTTCAAATTCTTCAGGCGTTAATAGGTTATGGTTGCCTACAAATCCTGCTACAAAGTTTGTGCTTGGAGATTCATAAATATCTATTGGTGAACCTTCTTGAACAACTTTACCTTTTTCCATTACAAAAATTTTCTCACTCATAACCATAGCTTCCTCTTGATCGTGAGTTACTAGAATTACTGTTATTTTTAATTCCTCTTGAAGTTCTTTAATAAGTTCTCTAAGTTCCACCCTAATTTTAGCATCTAGAGCTGATAGAGGTTCATCAAGAAATAAGGCTTTGGGCTCAGTCACTAAAGCTCTTGCAAGGGCAACCCTTTGTTGTTGTCCCCCTGATAGATTTTGAGGATAAGCATCTTCTTTACCTGCTAAACCAACCCTTTTAATCATTTCCCTAGACTTTTGTTTGGATGCTTCTTTATCATCACCTCTAATATCTAAACCAAAAGCTACATTCTCTAAAACAGTTAGATTAGGAAAAAGAGCATAATTTTGAAAAACCATACCTACATTTCTATCTTTTGTAGGTAAATTTGTAACATTTACCCCGTCTATATATATTTCGCCACCTTGGATATCTTCTAGTCCTGCAATAGACCTTAAAAGAGTAGATTTTCCTGATCCTGATGCCCCAAGTAGAGTATTTAAGGTTCCTTCCTCCATTCGGCAGCTTAAATCTGGAATTACTAAATTTTTACCATAGGCTTTTTTTAAGTTTTTAACTTCAATAAATGCCATTATACATTTTCCCCTTTTTTTCTTGTAACTTTATCAGATAAGTTTAAACCTATAATTGTCATTATTGTTACTATTACGAAGTAGCTTACTACAATTGCAGATGTATAATATCCATTTCTATTCATATTTTGCCTTAAGAACATCTGGATATTCGAAAATGAACCACCAACCAACAGGTTTAAAATACCAAATTCACCAAATAAGGTTGCAAATCTAAATAAAGAAGATGCAACAATTCCACTGGTTATATTTGGCAGAATTACCTTAAAAAATGATCTTGTCTTTGATGCACCTAAAATCTCTGATGATTCCATAAGAGTTCTAGCATTTATTGCTTTAAGGGAATTTCTCGTACCTATTTGAATCATAGGAAGGCCTCCTACTATGTAAGATCCTATTACAAATATAAGCATAGGAATTCCAGTTGATGAATAAGCACTCATCAAACTCATGGCAGAAATAATAGCTGGCACTGAAAAACTGAGTAAAACTAACATGTCTAATACCCATAAATATTTTTGGTAATATACGTATAATAAAAATACCGTTGGTACAACTAGTATTAAGGATCCTAATGTACCTATTGCTGCTAGGAATATTGTTCTTAGCATCGCGTTTACAAAGTTCTGGTCTGCAAATAATTCTTTATACCAATCTAGGGTAAGTGCTTTTGGCAAAACAGTAAAGGTCCACTCTGAAGAGAATGAATATAAAAATGTTCCTAGTAGAGGTATTAAAAGGAATAATAAAAGTATTGCAATTAATATCCTATCAATAAATTTTCTTCCCATTATGCCATTCTCCTAGTTCTTTGGGTGATTTTATTTCCTATAACCATATTAATTACTAATATTATTCCAAGTACAACAGATAAAGCTGATCCCACCTCTGGTAGGGCAAATATATCCCCAGATATAGTGTTTGCTATATTTATAGAAATCATATTTACACTTGAGCCTGTAAGAGCAATCGCTGTGTCATAGGTACCTATAGCATTTACAAACATTAGTACCAAAACATTTATGAAGCTAGGCATTAGAATTGGCAATCCTACCTTCTTCCAAAACTGAGCATTTGTAGCTCCTAAAACTGCTGCAGCTTCTCTCCAATTTTTATCAATTATATCGTAAACTGGCATGAGAAGAGTGATTCCTAAAGGGATTTGAAAGTATACAAATGCAATCAAAAGCCCTTTTATAGAGTACACACTAAAGTTATCCCAAAATCCCCAACCTAGATTTTGATCAAGAATTCTTAAAATACCAGCATTGCCTAGTAAAATAATTAAACCAAAAGCTAGAGGAACCCCAACATAGTTTGCAGTTAAGTTAGCCAGTGATAAAAACCAGTTTTTAAGCCTTGGAAAGTTAAAATATATTATAAATGTTGCAATTACAGTTATTAGTAAACCTAATAAACTTGAGTAAATAGAAAGTAAAATAGAGTTTTTAAACCCACTTATATATTGTCTTTCAGAAAATATCCTAGCATAGTTTCCTAAAGTAAAAGTTCCTGTAGAGTGGTCTGTAAAGCTTAGCTTTATCATAACTATTAGCGGATATATTAATATAGCTACAATTATCAAGGCAAAGATAGCTGCGATTACATAAAAGAAAGCTAGATCTTTGTTATTCTTTTTCATAGATACTCAATCATCCTACATCTTACTGATTACATTTTCTTGCCACATATTACCTAGATTTGGAAGCACTTCATTCCATGCATCGTGATCTTCTATTGGATAAACATTAGCATTTTCATATTCGCTATCAGGTAGTAGGGCAGCTTTTGCATCTTCATCAAGTTTTACATTTTCTCTAATTGGACGAGCATGGCCACGAGCAAGGTTATTTTGTCCTGCATCAGATAGAATATATTCTCTAGCTAGAGCTGCAGCATGGGGTCTTTTTGAATATGCGTTTAGTATTGTTGTATAACCAGACATTGTCGCACCATCTTGAGGGATTACTACTTTAAATCTATCTGATCCTAGCTCATCTTGGGCTGAAAGAGCGTTAAAGTCCCACATTGGAACCACAGCATGCTCTCCGGCTTGTAGTGTTGCTGTAGTAGACCCTTGTACATTTAGTTTTCCTTTTTCAGCTAATTTAGCAAAATAATCTAAACCTGGTTGTAAGTTTGTTTCATCCCCGCCGTAGGCAATAGCAGCTGATAAAAGAGCAAATTGATCTTGGTTACCACTCGATACATCCCCAATTGTTACTGCATAATTTCCTTCTAAAACTTCTTTCCAGCTTGTTGGTACTTCTCCTCCTGTAGCATCTGTATCTACAATAAAGGCCATTGTCCCTGTATAAGAAAGTAACCAGTATCCTTCTTTTTCTGGATCTTTTGCCCAGTCAGGAATCTCATCATAGTATGAAGTTTTGTATGGAAGTAATAATCCTCTATTTTTTGCTTCTGGACCAAAAGCTATACCAACATCACCGATGTCTGCCGATGCATTATCTTTTTCATTTTCAAATATAGCAAGCTCTTCTGCAGATGACATATCTGTATCCACATGTTTGATGCCATATTCACTATCTAAATCAGCCCAAGTTTCTTTCCAGTTTGCCCAAGAATCAGGCATACCAACCGAGTTTACCTCACCTTCTTCTTTAGCCTTTGCTGTAATTTCTTCAACAGACATTGAATTTAAATCTAGCTTTGCTTGTTCATTACCAGAATTATTAGCTTCACCACCACAAGCAGTCAGTGATAAGCCTAGCATACCAATTGTAAATAAATAAGATATTTTTTTTGTAATTTTCATATTAACTCCTTTAATTATATATATTTAAGTTTATCAAGTAGATGTAAACTCCCTGACAAAAGAAGGTAAAATAAAACTTAAGGAAAGTGTTTTCGTAAATTAATATTTAAAAAATATTTTACAAAGTTGGCATTTTGTAAATGTATTATAAAATTGATTAATAAAAAATTACTAGACGTATTGTCTAGTAATTTTTATTATTTTAAGTTGAAAAGTAAGTGAGTAATAGATTCTTTTCCTATGATTTTTTTATAAAATCTATAGGATAATTCTATGGCTATACCAGGTAAAAGTAGGACCAATAAGAGGCTTGAGATTTTATATAAGATTATAGCAATAGCTGCTAGAAAGGCATTTAAGACTAAAAAATCAATGGTATTTACTACTACAAGCGAGATAGAGTTTCTAATCACCTCTTTAAATCTCATCTCCTTATAATTTGCCATTATATAAAAACTAATGCCCATAGTATTTATAAGCACAAAGGCAAAGATTATATTTAAATAGAACATCCCTGTAAATAAAGGGTTAATTGATGTGGAAAAGTAAAATAAATCTATGGCTAAAATTAATATTAAACTTACATATAAGAGGCTAATTTTTATGTATTTAAGGGAGTAGCTTATTATATTTTCCTTAAAAAACTTAAATACTTTTATCTTTTCCTTGTATCTTTCACCGTCTATCTTTTTTACCAAATCAAAAAACATTACATGGCCCCCGGCAAAGGTTAAAAACCCTAAACCCATGACCATAGTAACTACAAATACTATGGAATAAGTCAAAAAATAATATATTTTTTCAAAAATTACGGAAATTACATTTCTTAATTTAGTATCCATCATCCACCTCATTTATTCTCATCCACTTACCAGATTTAAATCTTATGGTAAATAAAAGTCTTCTTAAAACTTCATCTAGGATAAATATTATCCAAACTGCCCTAAGCCCCATCCCCAGTTTACTTACAAATAGGTAAGAAAAAGGAATTACTAAGGCATAGGTCGTGATTATTCCGACTATTACTGGGAATTTTACATCTTTTAGTACATTTAAAGAATTTACCAAAATCTCATTTGCCACTCTCATAGGATCTAAAAGGATTTGGAAAAATAATAATTGGCTAACTATTGATGTAATTTCTGGATCTTTAGTAAAAATACCTACCAAAAATCTGCCAAAAAGGGCTAAAATCAAGTTTACCCCTGCCGCAATTAGACTTATCCTATTTGCATTTATGACTCCAAAATTTTTTATTTTTTGAAAATCCTTGTTTCTATAAAAATTACCAATAACAAGGTTGCTAGAAACACCTGCTGCCACCCCAATAGAAAATATAAAAGAGGTTATAGTTTGTGTATAAATTTTAGAACTTACAGCAATTGTTCCAAGGGAGGCAATTATTGCAGTAATTATTGTTTGGCTAAAATTATAGGATATCTGCTCCATAGCCGAAGGTATACCTAAAGACAATATTTCTTTTTTTAGGGGAATCTTTCTAAAACCACCTTTAAAATCAAATATTTCTGCTATATTTTTCTTTAAAGTAAAAAGGGTTAAAAGCATACCCAAAAGCCTAGAAACTAGAGTTGCAAGTGCAATATAGGATATGCCCCCTAGGTTAAAAATTACTATAAGAGAGTTTCCTAAAATCACTAAAAGAGTGTTAATTACAGAAACTTTTACTGCTACTTTTACAAAACCAAAGGCACGCAGAGCCCCTAGCATTAGCGAAGTCATAGCTAAAAATATAATTGAAACCGACACTATCCTTATATATATAGAAGTTTCATCTAAAAGTTCCCTTGGAGTTTGCATTAACATCAAAAGATCTCTATTAAATAAAAATACGGCTATAACTATTAAAATTGCTATAATCACATTTAAAATTATTGACTCTTTTAAAATCGATTTTACATAAGCTATCCTAGATTTTTCTGCATTTTGAATAATTAAAATACTTGCTCCAAGGACTACAATATTTGTAATCATAGCAAATATATTTAATAATTGGTCAGATATACCTATTGCCGCTACCATTTGATCGTTAAAAAGAGAGAATAAAAATACATTAAAATTTCCTATTAAGGTTAGGAAAATTTGCTCCACTAATAAGGGCCAAAACAGATCTTTATATTCTTTTGTAAAAAGTTTCTTATTTGTCTGCATCAATCTTAATATTTCTAATTTTTATTTCAAAGGGATCTTTTGTAATTTCAATAACTGTAGCTCCTTTTGGAAGATCTCCATAGGCTTGGTAGCCTGATGAATTTGCATAGGCTAAGTGGATGCCATGTAGGGTACTATCAAAATTATTTTCGTGGTCATGGCCTACTATCATCCCCCAAGTTTCACCATTTAAAAGCATATTTGCAAACAAGCCTGTATTTATTTTTGGAGCTGAGATCTCTTCGTTGGTTTCTTCCTGGACTCCTGATAAGATATTTTCCTTGCTTTGCCAATATTCTGGTACAGGAATATGTTGGAAAATTATATTGCGTTTTATACCATCATTTTTCTTATACTTAGCAGATGTTTTTCTAAACCACTCTACTTGTTCTGGTAAAACCCATTCATAGGTTCCAAAGCCTAATCTATCATCAGCACCAGAGTCAATAAAGTATAGATATAAAAGATCATCTCCATTTTCACTTAGAGGGATTAGATAATTTTCCTTATCATCTATGATAAAGCTATCTATTTTTTCTGGTTTGTTTGTGATTATTTTATCATAGATTTCTCTTAATTCTGAGCGTGTAATGCCTTCTTCGCTATCGTGGTTACCAAAGGTTATGGCAAGGGGTATATCGTATTTATTAAAATATTCCATTACAATTTGAAAAACTTTATCAGAATTCTTTACCCCGTCTGACCACATAATATCCCCTGTATGAACTATCAAATCTGGTTTTTCTTTTGTAAGAATATTATCAATCAAATTAAAAGTTCTGATATCATCTTCGTGGTGAGGTAGATTTCCAAAATGTGTATCGGTAAATTGTACTATCTTAAAAGTATTATTTTTAAATTCCATACTATTCCTTTACTGAACCTATAGTAATACCTTGGACAAAATATTTTTGTATGAAAGGATACATGATTACTATTGGCAAGATAACTACAATAATAGTTGCCATTTGTAGAGAGTCTCCTGTTACTTGGATCCTGTCAAGCTGTTGGTAGGCTGCTCCTGCATTTTTTGCTAAAATATCTGCTAGTCCCTGTTGGCGGGTTAGCATATCTTGTAAAATTGTTGCAAGCGGTTTTAACTTTTGATTTCTAACGTAAAAACTTCCTGCAAACCAGTCATTCCAGTGGCCTACTGCTGTAAAAAGAGTAACTGTAGCCAGTGTTGGCTTACTCATCGGTAGTACCATATCGGTAAAGATTCTAAATTCTTTCATCCCGTCTATTCTTGCAGCTTCTACAAGACTCATTGGCACTTGAGAAAAGGCAGATCTTAAAAGCAAAATATTTGTGACACTATATAAACCTGGCACAATATAAACCCAAATTGTATTGGTAAGGCCTAGTTGGCTTAAAACTAAATAATAAGGGATAGTTCCCCCACTAAATAGCATGGTGAAAAAT
The DNA here is from genome assembly GCF_046365465.1 of Anaerococcus groningensis. Classification (NCBI taxonomy): domain Bacteria; kingdom Bacillati; phylum Bacillota; class Tissierellia; order Tissierellales; family Peptoniphilaceae; genus Anaerococcus; species Anaerococcus groningensis. Next base: position 127,017 of record NZ_JBGMEG010000004.1, read on the forward strand.
ATAAAAAATGTAATTTTCCCCCTACCTGGTAAATCTGGGATAGTAAGGGCCCAAGCTGCCATAGACATTAAAAATACACCGAGAACTGTACCAAGGACAGTTCTAAAAATAGAAATAAAAAATCCATTTATTAAATTGTCTTGCTTAAAAACTTCTTTAAAGTTTTCTAGGGTAAATTCTCTAGGAAAAAATGCTATACCTCCACGGGCCGCGTCTTGGCCTGAGTTGAAAGCTAGAGCTAAAATGTGCAAAAATGGCAAAATAATAGCAAGGGCCATTATTATTAAAATAATATAAAAAATAACTTGTGACCATCTACTAGTTTGGATGGCCTTATTTGATTTTTCCATAATCCTCCCTAAATAAAAACTCCTCCGAGAAAATTTAGTTTATCCTCGGAGAAGGATTTTTACTTAAAATATTAATAGAATATTGTATCTCCATCTTTTTCTTTTTGTTCTAAGAACTTGCAGAAACCTTCGATGTCAGCATCTTGTAATCTTTGACGAGCTTGGTCTAGGATTGCCTCTGCTTCTTCTTCACTAGTCGCGTAGTAAGCTTTAACTATTGCATCATCCCAGTCTTCTAGAGCTTGAGTAAGATTTCCATCTTCGCCTTCAAATTCGTATAGGTAAGCTTTTGGATATAGACCATCTATTACTTCTTTATCTTCAAATTTTTTATCAAAATTGTATTCTTCAAGAAGTTTTGCTGCCCCACTTGCTTCTTCTCCTCTCACACTATCTCCCCAAGATTCTTCACCAAAGTCTCCTAGATTGTCCATATCTGTGTAAGCAAAGTGTTCACCCCAGAATGCTCTAACGCCTCTGAAACCTTCTTTGATAGCTTCATCTGGGTTTTCATCTTGAAGTTTTACTAATTCTTTTTTAGGAACTGGTTTACCATCTACCATATCATAGTGCTTACCTTCTAAGCCGTAGAAATATAGTAGTTTTCCTTCTTCAGAAGCCATCCAGTCAGCAAATTTTACAACTTCTTCAGGATTTTCTGTTGTAGCTGGAACTGCCCAACCTGTGTATCCAGATTTGTATGGTTTTACCATATTGTCTGATCCATCTACTCTTTTTATATCACCTAATGGCATCCATTCTCCATTGGCAATTTCTGGTCTATAGTTATGAGAGTCAGATACGATAGCAAATGATTTATTTTGGATACCTTCTTGGGCACGAGTTTCTTCCATTGTATAGAATTCTGGGTGCATTAGCCCTTCTTCTAACCATTTACGAACTTTTGCAACTCTTTTTTCACCATAATCTGTCATAGATTCGTGTTTTACAGTATCTCCGTCTTTGGCAAATTTTTGTTCGCCTTCACCTTGCCACATTAAATCTCTATAAGGTCTTGGTCTTTCAGAACCACCCCATGATGTTGGACCTAGTGGAGTTACAGGGTTTCCGTTATTGTCTTTGTAATCACCCTTGGCAATTTTATCTAATAATTCTTCTAATTGATCGCTTGTTTTTATATCATCAGTTTTTACACCAAGATCTTCTGCAATATCACGTCTAATAAACATATTTCCAAATAATTTACGTCCTGGGTCTGCAGGATTTCTATTAATTGACATATGAACTAGATATGTTGCACCATCTTGGTCATCTCTCATCATAATATTTTCTTTTGTATCTGTTGGTAAATATCCTTCTTCGAAATATTTTCCATAGATTTTGCTTTCTTTTAAAGGCTCAGAGATATCAGCAAACATGCCTTCATTACTTGCTTTAAGTAGTAATGGAAATTCTGGTCTACCTGAGTTATCTAGGTAAAATGCAACTGCATCTGGAAGATCTCCTGATGATAGACCTGCTGCAAGAGCTTCATAAGAATCTTCATTTGATACTGATTCAATTGTTAATGTGATTCCTGTTTTATCTTTGATGTATTGAGCAATTTCTGGGCTCATAGTTCCTTCACCAGTATCTCCAGCTGATTCAAAAACTAAAAGTCTAATTTCTCTATCAGCAATCCATGAATCTGGTTTGTCAGTATTATCTTCTGCAGTCTTATTACCATCTTTTTTATCAGCATCTTCTGTTTTATTGTCTGCTGATTGAGTTGTTTCTGTCTTATTATCAGTTGTGGTAGTTGTTTCATTGTTATTTCCACAAGCTGTTAGGGCAACTAAGCTCATTGCCATTAGCATAGCCTTGCTAAAAGATTTTTTAATATTCATATTTTCTCCTCTTACCATAAAGAATTTTCGCCGTATTTATCGGCTGCTTTGTTAACTGCAACAGTAAGTCCAAGTCCTACTAGACCTTGGATAAGACCAACTGCTGTTGCTGGGCCATAACGAGCTTTTTCAAGCCCAGTTTTTACAACATAAGTATCAATTATTTCTGACACTTGGTAGTTACCTGGATTTTGCATCAAGTATACTTGGTCAAATCCAGCTGATAATATGCCACCTAGGGAGATGATAAATAAAATCATAATTGTTTTTGAAATCCCTGGTAGGGTGACATGACGGGTTTGCTTTAGTCTATTAGCTCCATCTATGGCTGCAGCTTCATAAAGAGATGGAGATATACCCATAATAGCTGCATAATAGATAATCGAATCCCAACCTACATTTTTCCATAAATAAGTTCCAAAGACTGCTGGATAGAAAAATTCATTTTCCATCATAAAAAACCTAGATCCATCACTGGCCCCTATATCTCTTAAAAGATTATTAATCAAACCCGTATTTGGGGCAAAAAGTTTATTTAACATACCAATTACAACTACCCATGAAATAAAATATGGTAAATAAGTGATAGATTGAAAAATAGATCTGTGTTTTGTATTTGATATTTCGTTAAATATTAATGCTAATATTATAGGGAACGGTAGGTAAATAAATAGTTTTATAGCTGATATTATAAGAGTATTTCTAATGTAAATAGGTGTTTGCCTATCAGCAAAAAACTCTTTAAAATATTGAAGGCCTACCCAACCAGTCCCATACATGCCGGAGTTAAAGGAAAATTTTCTAAAGGCTAGGATATTTCCTGTCATTGGCCAATAAGAAAATATTATAAAAAATAATATGGCTGGGGCAAGCATTAGATAGAAAGTTTTATACTTGGCCATTTTTTGCCACAAAGTTTTTTTAACCGGTTTAAAAAATGGGTCATAGCCATCGTTATTGTTTGGATGGTTGGTAAATGTGTGCTGAGCTATCGATGCTGTCTGACTCATCTGATCTCTCATATTGGAGTTCGGATTTTCCACTTACATCCCCCCTTTCTTTAACAACATTCTGATAATTTTTCTCATCATCAAGGACTATGCGCTCTGTAGTATCTTTATCAAAAAAGTTTGCAAAATCAAGGTCAAAGGCTAGGGTTAAATCTTGGTTTCTGCTAAATTCATCAAGTGTATTTACTTTAGCAATGATATTTTGATCGTCTACTAAAAAGTGGATTAAAGTTTCAGATCCCAGCATTTCCGCTAGGCGCACCTTGGTAGAAAATGGCACATAACGATTATTATCCTTATCCAAATCACCAGCTAAAATTATATTTTCTGGACGGATACCAAAAATTAAGTCTTTGTTCATATAGCCTTTAAGGGCTAATTGATTAAGGATACTTTCATTTAATTTTATAAGCCCATCTCGTGTTTTAAGGCCATTTTCTGTTAGGGTAACTGGGATAAAGTTCATGGCAGGAGAACCCATAAAACCTGCTACAAAGATATTATTTGGATATAAGTAAATATCTTTTGGTGTAGAAACTTGTTGGATGACCCCATCACGCATTAAAACAATCCTATCAGCCATGGTCATAGCTTCTACCTGGTCGTGGGTTACATAAATTGTAGTGTTACCAAATTCTTTTGAAATATTAGAGATTTCCGACCTAGTTTGTACTCTTAGTTTTGCATCAAGATTTGATAGAGGCTCATCCATTAAGAAAACTTTTGGGTTTCTTGAAATAGCTCGGCCTAGGGCTACCCTTTGGCGTTGGCCCCCAGATAATTCTTTTGGCAGCCTATCTAAGTATTCAGTTAATCCTATGATATCTGCTGTTCTTTTAACTGTTTTATCTATCTCACTTTGATTTTTATTTTGCATTTTTAGACCAAAACCCATATTTTCTGCCACAGTCATATGGGGATATAGGGCATAGTTTTGAAAAACCATTGCTATATCACGGTCTTTTGGGTGCACATCATTCATTAATTTATCCTCAAAATAAAGCTGTCCTGAAGTAATATCTTCAAGGCCCGCTATCATTCTAAGAGTGGTTGATTTTCCACACCCACTTGGTCCAACAAGCACGATAAATTCTCCATCTTTTATATCAAGATTAAAGTCTTTAACCACGTGTTGGCCTTCTATATAATCTTTGTAGATATGCGCAAGTTTTATATTGCTCATATATGCTCCTTCTAGTTATAATTGTAAAAATTTTGCTGGAAATTATTTAAATTTAACCATAATAAATATGCTCGCCAAAAACCAGCATTCATTTATAAATATAAGGTAGGTGTATTAAGAAAATATAAAACAAATGTAAAATCGCGTATTTATAAAGGTGTTTTAAAATTCGCATTTATTTGCATAATACTTTTTTATTTGTAAAAGTAGTTAATAAAACTTTAATAATTTGCTTGGTTTTGTAAAAGTTAAGTAAAATATTTGTAAAGAAATTTTTAGAATATTTGATAAAAGAAAAACCCAGCAAACACTGAAATTTGCCGGGTTAAAGCTATTTATTAAAAATTTATTTATAACTTATATTAAGTTATAGGACTAGTAGAGGTCTCTTTTTATTTTTCTTAGGATTAACCCCATATTAAAAGTTCCTTTTAAGATAGAAGTAAAGGTCATAGCAATCCATACTCCTGCTACCCCAAAAATTGGCATAAAAAGTTTAGAAAAAGGGATTCTTAGAGTATTAAAAATAATTGCAATTGTTGCAGGAGTTTTAGTATCTCCCATCCCATTAAAGGCACCATTTAGGCCAATTTCTACAGCCATAAATATTTGAGAAACTGATAAAATTGCAAGGTATAGGGCTCCAAGTTTTATAGTTTCTGGATCTTTTGGTACAAAAATCTTAATTAATGGATACCTAAAAATATAAAGGACAACCATAGAAATCGCCCCAATTACAAAGACAATTTGAAAAGACCTTCTAATAACTTTTCTAACCCTTTCAAAAAGCTTAGCCCCATAGTTTTGCCCCACCATGGCTGCAATTCCTATTTGTAAACCCTCCGTTGTATTCCAGGTTATAGATTCTAGCTGGCTACCAACAGAATAAGCTGCGACAGCTGCTTCACCAAAGCCTGCCATAAATTTATTTAAAATCATACTGACAACTGCCATATAAACATTCATAAGAGCTGCCGGAGTCCCTAATCTAAAAATTTGACTCATCCAATTTCTCTTATAATCAAAATGATTTATAGAGTTTTTAAGCAATTGATTTTTACTTAAAATTACAATCACAAAAATAATAGTAACAATTACTTGAGCTAAAACAGTAGCAAGTGCAGCTCCGCGCACTTCTAATCGGGGAAAGGGTCCAAGGCCAAAAATTAAAAGTGGATCTAGGATAATATTTGCCACAAGCCCTATAGAGTTTATTAAAAATGGTGTAAGCGAATTTCCAAGTGACTGGAAACTTTGGGATAAGACTGGATTTATAAAGAAAAATATAATTCCAAGGGCTAAAATATAGATATACTCTCGAGCATCAGTACTAGCAATCTCAGATAAATTAAAAAAGCTTACATAGATATTGCCAAAAATAAGCAAAAGCCCCATATAAATAAATCCTAAAATAAAGGTTAAAATATAGCCATTGTTTAAAATTCTTATGGTCTCATCAGCATTATCCCTACCAAAAGCTTGAGAAGCTAAAACCCCCATACCAATTTTTGGCACCAAAGTGATCGCATTAGCAATCCAAATTAAAAATCCTGCAAGACCAACTCCTGCCAAGGCATTTGAACCCAAGCGCCCAATAAAAAACATATCCACAAAACCATAGGTAATCTGGATAAGGACAGTCAGGGCTAGGGGTAAGGATAATTTTAAAAGAGACTTGGTAATATCTCCCTTAGTTAAATTAACATTTTGATTCATAACTTTCTCCTTTGATGGTAATACTTTACAACTTAATATTTATATTGTCATTGAAATTAGCTAGGGTATGGTTGTCATATGAAAACTCAAAAGCAAAGGATGATAGAAGGCAAGCTTTACATGGGTGATGAAGAACTTCGCCAAGATATGTATCAAGCCCGCCGTAAAATGCAAGATTTTAACAATTCCATAACAACCGAAGAAATTAGAGCTAAGGCTAAAAATATTTTTGGAAAGTTTGGTAAAGATTCTATGGTAACTCCCCCATTTAGATTTGACTATGGTTACAATATTTATATTGGCGAGCATTCATATCTAAACTTTAACGTCTCAATCCTCGATTGTGCGCCAGTTTACATAGGGGATAATGTACTAATCGGACCAGATTGTGCATTTTTAACACCAAATCACCCAAAAGATCCAGAAATCAGGAGAACCTTTATAGAATATGCCGAGCCAATCAAAATAGAAAATGACGTGTGGGTAGGAGGAAAAGTTCCAGTAATTGGAGGAGTAACAATAGGAGAAGGCTCAATAATAGGAGCAGGGTCTGTAGTAGTAAAAGATATACCAAAAGGAGTAATAGCAGCAGGCAATCCTTGTAAGGTTATTAGAAACATAGATGAAGGTGATGCTAGTTATTGGCAAGGGAAATATGGGGAGTATATAGAAGAGATGGGCGATAAATAGGCCTTTTTCATACTACTACTGTCGCAAAAAATTTATTATATGGTTTTGATTTAAGGGGCTAAGGTATTATGATACCTAAGGTCCCTTTTTACATTTTGGTAATTTTATTATTTTATATAATTTTTCTACGTTTTATAAGGTCTGACTCTACGATAGGTTTCTCGACTACGCTCAAGATTAAAATGAAGTATTTTCGTTATATTTTACTTTCTTAGATATTAATTATTAACTAAAGATTCCCTAACACCAAAGGTATTAGGGAAAATTTCAAAGTCTTTTTTTATTTGTTTTTTATCTAGTTTGTTCCATCAATATATTTTTCACGAAGTCTAAGTGCTGATGGGCATACTGCTATACCGCCTTCTCCTGTTTCACGAAGACCTGATGGTAGGCTATCTCCTACTCTCTTCATTGCATCTACTGCTTCATCAAAGGTTACAAATACTTTTACCCCTGCCATTGCCATATCTGCACTTGCTAGGGCATTCATAACTCCATTTGCATTTCTTATATTACATGGGAATTCTACCATACCACCTATTGGGTCACAAATAAGACCCATTACATTTAGTAGGGCGCATATTGCCGCGTTTTCTTGGATTTCTATATCATAGCCTCTTAGGTAGCAAACTGCTGCTGCTGCCATTGCAGATGCTGATCCTGTTTCTGCTTGGCAGCCACCTTCTGCTCCTGCAAAGGTTGCATTATCAAAGATTACTTGGCCCATTTGGGTTGCTACTAACATAGCTTCCATTAATTTTCTATCATCAAAGCCATATTTGTGGTACATGGTCATTAGTGTTGCTGGTAGGATTCCTGATGATCCTGCTGTTGGAGCTGCAACAATTTGTCCCATGGCTGCGTTTACTTCACTTGTAGAAAGTGCCATTGCCATAGCTTTTGCTGCGGTATCTCCTAAAACTGTATCTCCACTTAAAAAATAATCATTCATCACTTTCGCATTTCCGCCTGTCATACCTGTTACTGAAACTACTGGTACTTCAAGGGCTGCATGAGATGAATTTTTCATAACATCTAGGGTTCTTTGTAGTCTATCAAAGATCTCTTCTTCGCTCCTGCCTGTGTTTTCTATCTCATCTTTAACAGATAATTCCCAAAGGCTTGCATTTTCTTTTTTGCATCTTTCTTTTAATAATTCAAATTTAGTTATCATATCCTTATCCTAATCTATATATTTAATAAAGGTAAAGTCTTTACCATTTTTAATTTTTTCAAGGGCTTCTGGTATAAGTGGCTCATCTAGTTGGCAAACTAGCATTACATCATCGCCATCTTTTATTGTTTTCATCTCGTGGATATTGTAACCATTGCTATATAAAATACTTGAAACAAAGGCTATAACTCCTTTTTGCTCACCATATGCCATAAATAATGTAGGTCTTTGAGCATAGTATTCTATAGGATTACTATAGATTTTATTAATTACAATAGCTCCCCCACCTATTGATGATCCTTGGATATCAATTGGAGTTCTGCCATCAGGGTATTTAAATACCATCCTTACAGTATTTGGATGAACTTCACCTAGGTCTGTTTCTATAAACTTATAGCTAAGACCTGCTTCATCTGCATACTCAAAGGCATTTATTATTCTATCATCTTCTGGGCCATAGCCTAAAACTCCACCAACTAGGGCTCTGTTTGTACCATGGCCTTTATAAGTTTTTGCAAATGATCCATGTAAATAAAATTCTACTTCATTAAAACCTGGATCTACCATTTTTCTTGCTACATTTGCAATTTTTGCAGCTCCTGCTGTATGCGAAGAGCTTGGGCCTACCATAACTGGCCCTATAATATCAAATATTGAAGCATTTACTGCCATAATTACTCCTTATCTTTTTTAATAATATAAGCTAGCACAATTATATTATGCTAGCTTGGTTTAGCTTTTGCAAAGGTTATCTTTTATTATTTTGGGTTTTTTATAACTGGGATTGGTTTCCAGTTTTTGTTTTTTAATATTCTCTTATTATAAATTTTATCAACTGCATTTGCTATAGCCACATCTCCTGAGACATTTGCTGCTGTTCCAAATGAGTCTTGGGTCAAATAAAGAGATATTAGTAGTCCTGCCATAGCTGATTCTGGCGCTATACCTACCATCGGTAAAAATGGCAAAGCACTCATTACTGCTCCACCTGGCGCTCCAGGAGCTGCTACCATTGCAATACCTAAAGTCACAATCAATTTTATAATGATATCAAATGAGTGTGGCAAATTATACATATAAAGAATGGTAAATACACAACCTATTAAGGTTATCATAGAGCCTGGCAGATGGACTGTTGCTCCAAGCGGTACAACAAAGTCTGCTATTTCTCTACTAACTCCATTATTTGCCGCACATTGTAAGTTTACTGGAATTGTTGCCGCTGATGATTGGGTACCTACTGCTGTCATATATCCTTTTACTTCATTTTTTAGCATAGCAAAAGGGTTTTTACCTGTATAGCTTCCTGAAATCACAAACATAAATGTAACGTATATCAAGTGTAGGATGATAAGACATATAAATATCTTCCAGAATATTCCTAAAACAGCTTTTACTGATCCTAGGTAGCTCATCTCTGCAAAATTACCAAATATAAAAAATGGTAAGATTGGTATAATCGCTACTTCTAAGACTTTTACAATGATTGCATTAAACTCAGATACAGCCTTATATAAAACATCTCCACTATTATTTCCCTTTAGCCAAGAAATAGAAATTCCCATCATAAAGGCAAATATTAGTGCACTTGTTACATCAAAAAACGGTGTAAGTGGCACTGTAAAATATGGCTCTAATTTGTCTGCATTTGAAGATACTATTGCATCTATTTGCTCACTACTGATAAATTTCGGAAAAATATTACTTGCCATTATGTAAGATAGGCTACCTGCTATAAGTGTTGATAGGTAGGAAATCAAAACTGTAATACCTAAAAGCTTCCCTGCTCCCTCACCCAAATCAGAAATCCCCTTTGTAACAAAGGCTAAAATCATCAATGGAATAATAAAGGATAAAAACGAACCAAAAATCTTTGAAAACGTAACTGCTACTCTAATAATACCAACAGGTAAATTTGATCCTGCAAGGACCCCTAAGGCAATTGCAATAAGTAATTTTGGTATAAGACCAATGCTTTTAATACGCCCCATAAATTTCTCCTAATAAATATATTTAATATAATTAAATTATATTAGAATATATCATATCACTTTTACGTGCAAAAGGAAATACGTTTTCAAAGTTTTTATTTATCTTATCATAGATTTAAGTATTTTCCAAATATTTTTTCATCTTTTAACATCAGTGTAATACTATGATAAATTTATACCAAATTAAAGTATAAAAAAACTACTGTCATCACCAGTAGTTTTCTAGTTATAAGACTTGATTATTTGCAAGTACCGCCTTTTTGGAATCTTTCTTCAATAACATCCCAGTTTACTACTTTCCACCATTCTTCTAGGTATTTTGGTCTAGCATTTTGGTAGTCTAAGTAGTAGGCGTGTTCCCAAACATCATTGCCTAGGATAGCTTGTTTACCTTCTAGGATTGGGTTATCTTGGTTTTTTGTAGAAATTACTTCTAGTTCTCCATCATTTAGAACTAACCATGCCCAACCTGATCCAAATTGGCCCTTTCCTGCTGCTTCAAATTCTTTTTTGAAATTTTCAAAGGATCCGAATTTCTTATCGATTGCTTCTTTTAATTCTCCAACCGGTTCACTTGATCCACCTGGCTTCATTGTATTCCAAAATAGGTTGTGGTTTAAAACTCCACCAAGGTTGTTGATGAGTTTTTGTTTTTTATCAGCATCATCTGTAATTTCATCGATTGCTTTTAGTAGGCATTTTGGACATTTCTTTTCTTCATAGCCTGTTCCTTCTAAAAGTTCGTTTGCCGTATTCACATAAGCTTGGTGGTGCTTATCGTGGTGGAAGGTCATTGTTTCTTTTGAGATAACTGGTTCTAGTGCATCATATTCATATGGTAAATCCATTAATTCTAACATTAATTGCCTCCTAATGGGATTATTTCTAAATTTTATTTATGGCTTGGCTGCCATGTGCTTTTATTATACCCGATAACGATAATTGTTATCAACTGTTATGAAAGTAAAAAAGCACCCCTTAGGATGCTTTTGATGACTCCATGGCCATTTTTATATTTTCTTTTAATTTCGCTTGTTGATCTTTTTCTACTAGGGTTCCTTCAATTGGATCACCTATTATATTTCCGTTTTTATCTACTACTATGGTTGTTGGATATACGAAAATATTTTCTAGGTAATTTTTCATTTCACCCTCATAGTCTACGGATAGAGCCTTGTAAGTTGGTTTTTTATCTTTTATTATTCTCTCGTAGGCTTCTTTGGTAGATTCATCGTAGTTTACATCTGTACACATGGATATAAAGTCTACACCATCTTCTTTCTTAAGCTCATCTGCAAGGTCGTTTACTTCATCCATTTCCTCAATACATGCTGAACAACCTGTAAACCATAGGTTTATTACTGTTGCATCATTTTTTGCTATATCTTCGTTAGAATATGGATTGCCGTCTTGGTCTTTGGCTGTGAAGTTTGGAAGAGTTTTTTTGTCAGCCATTTTTGACAGATCAGTTTCTTGTTTGGTTTCAACTTTTTCAGCTTCTTTTGCCATTTCTTTATCGTCTTTGACTTTTTTCTTATCATCAGCTTTTTCTTCATTTTTTGCATCATCCTTACTTGTAGCAGGCATTTCAGCTTGGCTTTCATTTTTTGTTTGCTCATTAGCTGCTTTTTGCTCATTGTTTTGACAGGCTACTAGGGCAAGGCCTAGCATAATAATTGTATAAATATTATTTGCTTTTCTCATTTTCGCTCCTTTGTATAAAAGAGGAAGATATGGCTTTGGTCGGACAAGCTTTTGTACATTCATGACACCTTATGCACTCTAAGTGGCTAGAATTTTTTCTAATATCTACATCCATTTTGCATACTTTTTCGCATTTACCACAATCGATACATTTATTTTTATTCACATCCATTTGATAAAAAGAGTATTTATTAAAGAATGAGTAAAACGCACCCAGTGGGCAAATCCATTTACAAAATGGTCTATAAAATAAAATTGATAATATTATTGTCACAATAAGAATCCCAAGCTTAAGGTTAAACAGACTTCCTAAAGCTAACCTTAGTGAAGGATTTTTAATCGCAAGAGGTATGGCTCCCTCGATTATTCCTTGGGGACAGATATATTTGCAAAAATATGGAGGAATCACTTCATATCTATCACCCATTACAAAGGCCAGGGCTATGATTAGTGAAAACAATATTATATATTTCATATATCTTAGGGGTTTTAATTTTTTTGTGGAGAATTTTTTGCTAGGGATTTTATGGAGTAAGTCCCCAAACCAACCCATGGGACAAAAGAACCCACAGATCAGGCGGCCAACCATTACTCCAAAAAATGCCATCATACCAAAAACGTAATATGAAAACTTGTACTTTTTTGACCCCATAACTGCTTGCATGGACCCTATAGGACATGATCCTGCCGCTCCCGGGCAGGAATAGCAATTAAGTCCTGGCAAGCACAATTTTTTTGTAGAACCACTATAAATTTTGCCCTTAAAAAAGTTTGGTATATGGAAATTGTAGGCCAAGGCTGTTAGGACTTGGATGGTGTTTCTTTTAATATTTTTTATCCTAGCCAATGTCTATACACTCCAAACATAGGTTGATTGCCTTGGTAAATACGCTATTTACTTCACCCCTATAAGCCCCATATACCACAAAACTTATAGAAAGTATTAGTAACATTCCGCTAATTAATTTTTTGTCCTTTTCTATCATATCTTTACCTCGTAAACAATGATAGCAAATAAAATATTAATTTTCTTTTAAGAATGAAATAATAAATTTACTTCCTTGGGGTTTATTATCTAAAACTCTTATTTTAGCCCCTAAAGCATCTACAATTTCTTTTGAAAGAGCCAGTCCTATACCAAATCCCTCACCTGATCTCGAATTATCTGCCTGGTAAAATAGATCAAACACTCTTTCTTTTTGCTCATCAGTCATACCTATACCGGTATCTGATATTTCTATAATAGTATTATTTTTTTCTTCTTTGGTAATAATATCTATAGACCCGCCTTGCCTATTATATTTGATAGAGTTTTCTATAATATTAAATAAAAGTCTTTGTAAAAGGGCATCGTCAGTATTGATACATAAATCTTCATCTTTTATGAAATTTACCGCTATGTCTTTATTAGCAATCTTATCTTCTAAATCAAATAAAATCTCTTCTATCAAAGTTCCAACGCAAACCTTGCTTATGTTTGGCTCTTGATTTTTTGAAAACAACAATACCGATTCTATTAAACTTTTAAGCTTATCTATATTTTGGTCAATCTTTTCTAAAAAAGCTGCATCGTCTGGGCTGATATTTTTTCTTTTATATACATCTACTTGAGCTTTCATAACTGCAACAGGGGTTCTTAGCTCATGGGCCACATTAGCTGAAAAATCTTTTTGTTTTTTGTAATCTCTATATATTCTTGCCATAAGCTGGTTAAAGCTTGTTGATAGATCAACTATTTCACTAGACCCATCCTCTATTAAAAGTTTTTCAGAAAAAGTTTCTGGTTTATTTATATCGATTTTGGCAATATTTTTTTGCAAGCTTTTAAGGGGTTCTAAGATTTTTGAAATTATTAGAGCAAAAATTAAAGATCCTATTATAATTACAATTCCTGTTACAACAAATGTATATATCCTGAAATCTGTTGTTGATTGCAAATAAGCATTATTTACCGTTACTACTACCGAATTACTATAAGATGGCATGTACTTTTCAATTTGCTTTAGCATCTGTTCGGTCATCTGGATTTGCTTTTGGTTAATCATATAGTTTGTTATGCTAATCATGGCTATAAAAATAATTACAACAGCACTTATTAGCTTAAAAACTATGGACTTATAAAATTTATCAGTTTTCATAAATCCTATAGCCCTTGCCAATCACATTTTGAATTTTATTTTCGCCGCTAATTTCTTTGATTTTTTTTCTTAGAGATGACATATGAACTCTAACTGAGTTTGAGAAACTATCAGCATTGGAATCCCAAACATGGTCGATAAGCTCTTCACTAGATACAAAACGTTCTTTATTTAAGAATAAATATTCCAAAATCCCAGTTTCTTTATGAGTTAGATTTATTTTTTCATCTCCCACAAAAGCTTCACGGGTCATGGTGTCAAACTTCATATTGCCAGCTTCTAGAATTGTTGATTCTGTTATAGATTTACGACGTAAGAGGGCACGCATACGGGCATCAAGTTCCTTTAAATCAAAGGGTTTTACCATATAATCATTGGCCCCAAAATCAAGGCCCCTTACCCTATCATCTATATCAGAACGAGCGGTAAGCATAATAATATTTACTTCTTGGTTAAATTTTCTAATCTCATCTAAAACTTCAAAACCATCTTTTTTGGGTAGGTTTATATCAAGGATGATAATGTCATAATTTTCTATATAGGCCATATCAATAGCTTCTTCTCCATCACTAGCCTTATCAACGGCATAACCGTACATGGCTAGGCCTTCTTCTAATAAATTTAATAAATCTAAATCATCTTCTACAACTAAAACACGCATATTTACCTCCATTTTATTTTGATTATAGCATAAGGGTAGGTTAAATTTAGGTAAAGATGCTATTAAAAGTAAATCCTTATAAATAATTATTGATTTTTTTGAAATATTATTTGACTTTATTCTTGTAAAGGGTTATAATTCCTTTTAAATAAAAAAATTCAAAGAGGTAACAAAAATGTTTGTTTTAAATCACAACCTAGTTCTAATTATTAATATTATTGTATAAAGGCTAATTTTACTGGTTATTTTCATTAAAAATAATTAACAAAATTGGTCCTATTAGCGATTTTAAAAATAAGAATGGGACCTCTTTGAAGCTCTCATTCTATCTAGAATGAGAGCTTTTTTTATGATAATTCAGGAGGAAAGAATATGGATAGTAAAAAGGTATTTGAATCATCAAATAGTAATGAAAAAGTAAGTTTTAGAAATGTTATGAGGGTTGCAGGAGCAGTCATCGCTTTTTTGATAGGGTCTGGTTTTGCATCTGGTCAGGAAGTTTTTCAGTTTTTAACAGTTTATGGATATAGGGGGATAATCGGATCATTGGTTGCCATGTTTGTCTGCTCTTGTGTATCTGGAATTTTGATGTCCTTTGGTTACAGAACAAGAAATAAGGAAAATACTAGTCCATATTTCCATTACTTAGGTAAATACTTTGGTAAATTTATGACCTATTACACACCCTTTTTTGCATTTTTAATCACAATAGTAATGATTTCAGGGACAGGGGCTACATTAAACCAATATTTTGGTTTAGATCCTAAAATAGGGACAATAGCAATGACTATTTTAATAACAATTATTGCCCTACTTGGTTTGACAAGAGTTGTAGATGTAATCTCTTTGATAGGGCCTTTTCTTATAGTATTTACCTTATCAATAGCATTTTATACTTTAGCAACAAATCCCGGCAATTTTTCATCTGCCGACCAAGCTTTAAAAAATATGGATAACTTGCCTTATGGGGCTGGTAACTCTAGGTCTTATTGGGTTTTAGCGTCAGTATTATTTGTAGCCTACAATATAGTAGCAGGAGTTCCTTTTATGGCCGAACTTGGTTCAAAAGAAGTTACTAGTAACAAAGAAGCTTGGATAGGCGGAATAGCTGCAGGAGTTGGACTTATATCGGCGGCCTTTGCTCTAAATTTAGCTATGCTAGGCCATGTCGAAGAATTGGTTGATGCAGAAGTGCCAGTTATAACATTGGCGCAAAAAATGGGTCCTTGGGTTAGTTTTATATTTGTAATTATTTTATTAGCAGGCATATTTTCAACATCAGTACCTATGCTTTTGACAGTTACAAATTCCCTTACAAAAGAGGATACAAAAAAATCCACAAAAAATATCTTGATAGTTGTTGTAGCCTTCCTAGCTCTAGTAGGTGGCCAGCTTCCTTTTGGTAGACTAGTTGGTTTAGTATATCCATTTACAGGATATTTTGGTATAGCAATGATAGTTTTATTTATAGTAAAAGAGTTTAAAGAAAGAAAAGCAGATAATTTATAAAATAAAAAGGAGATAATAGTATGCAAGAGTTAAGAAACAATGAAAAATCTAAAGAAATGGTAAAGAAAGCTGATAAGGTATATGCTAGTGCAGGTCAAATACGCTATTTTGACCTATGTTTAGACTCAGCGAAGGGAGCTATATTAAAAGACCTTGATGGTAATGAATATATAGACCTTTTAGCAACTGCTTCTGCAATGAACGTGGGCCATTCCCACCCAAAAGTTTTAGCAGCTATGAAAGAACAAATGGAACATTTACTTCACTACACCCCTGCCTACTTCTATAATCCAAAGGTTGAAGAATTGGCCAGAAAATTAGTCGAATCCACTCCAGGAGATTTTGAAAAAAGAGTTATATTTGGTAACTCTGGGTCTGATTCCAATGATGCAATGATGAAATTTTCAAGAGCCTACACTGGCAGACAAACAATAGTATCTTTTACTGGATCCTACCACGGATCTACCTACGGCTCCATGACCCTATCAGCAGTGAGTTTAAATATGAGAAGAAAAATGACTCCCCTAGTAGCAGGAGTAGAATATATCCCTTTTCCAAATAGCTATGACAGAAGAGAAGATGAGAGTGAACAAGACCTAGTAAATAGGTATTGGTCATATTTTGAAGATGCATTAAATACTTATTTACCTATCGATGAAATAGCTGGAGTAATAATAGAGCCAATCCAAGGTGATGGTGGATTTTTAAAGGCGCCTAAAGCCTATATGGATAAGTTATATCAATTTACCAGAGAAAATAATATAGTATTTGCAGTAGATGAAATAAACCAAGGCCTTGCTAGGTCTGGAAAAATGTGGTCAATAGAACACTTTGGTATAGAACCAGATATCCTAACAACTGCAAAATCCCTAGCATCCGGTATGCCACTTTCTGCCATAGTTGGTAGAAAAGAAATAATGGATAGCTTAGAGGCACCAGCCCATGTATTTACAACATCAGGAAACCCAGTTTGTTGTGCAGCTGCCCTAGCAAGTTTTGCTGTAATAGAAGAAGAAAATCTTGTAGAAAAATCTAGAAAAGATGGAGAATATGTCAAAGAGCGCTTTGAAAAAATGCAAGAAAAATACCCAGTAATAGGTGATGTAAGAATATATGGGTTAAATGGTGGGATTGAACTTGTAAAGGATAAGAAAACTAAGGAGCCTGATACAGAAAGTGCTTCAAAGCTAATAACCTACTTAAAAAATAATGATGTATTAATGATAACAGTAAAGGGAAATGTATTAAGGTTCCAACCACCACTAGTAATAACAAGAGAAGAAATAGATAAGGCCTTGGATACAATAGAAAGAGGGTTTTCAGAGCTAGAAAAAGGAAACTTAAAGCTAGAAGATGATAAAAAAATAGGTTGGTAAAAGAAAAAGTAAAATGAAATACTTCCCATAAAAAGGACTAGGTTGTGGTTAACCTAGTCTTTTTTGAGCCTTTGGCAAAATATAATCTAAGATTAAGCTTATATCGCAAATTCCCTATACTATTTTAATTTTTCTCAGGCAAGTACTTCCAATATTTTTTTGGCTTATTTGCTTGCATTAGTTTTTTATTTTTACGTTCTTCTATGCCAATAGCATCATAGAATCCTCTCCAAGCATCTTTAAAAATTGCTTCTTTTTCACTATCTACTGCATCCATTTCAATGATTTCTATCTCTTCATAATTTCCGTGTTTACACAGGCTTGCTTTATTGCGGGTCTTATCGTAGATAATAAATTTTTCAGCGGGCATTCTTTTAAAAAAATGTTGAGTTATATGGAGTAAAATATCATTTTCTGGAGTAATTTCTGCAAGTAAGTATCCATCTTGTATTTCCCTAAATCTAGTAAAGCCCTTATAAGCATGGGTTTCGTGGTTAAAGCTTTTTACAATCGACCTAAAGGCTACCGCAGCTTTTTTAGCAGATCCTAAATATGCATTGCCATATACTAGGCAGCTTTTTATGGTAATAGCTAGAATTTCTTCTTTCCTAGGATGGTTTGATTTAAAAACTTTAAAAGCATCTTCAAAAAAATCTTCTCCTATATTTTCCCTAACCCCTGTAATAACTCGCTGAGCCTTTACTATATCAGTTTTTATCATCTCACTTTCCAAAAAATTTACCTGATCAGTCTTAGTTTTTATCTCACACTTGCCAATCTCTTGGTATTTTTTAAATATAACTGTAAAAAGTCCATCAAAACTTCCGTCATAGTAATAAATCATTCTTAAATCCCATCAAACATAGATAATTGCTTGTAACCGCTATGATTTGGGGCACCCATTAAAGTTTTTAGTTCATTTTTACTTTTAAACCTAAGTCCCCTATAAACTCCGTTTACAGTTATAAAGTGTTGGGCTCTTTTTGTTGAAATTTTTAAGGCCCTTAGGCTATCATAACTAAGTTTTCTAAATTGGCGGGCTTCTATTATACGATTTGCATAGGTTCTACCAAAACCAGGCACTCTCATCAAATCATAGTAAGAGGCGGTATTTATTTCTAGGGGGAACCTTTCGATATTATTAATAGCCCAATTGCTCTTTGGATCTATTGACAAATCAAAGTTGGCATCTTTATTAGTTAGCAAGTCATCTGCCTTAAATTTGTATCCACGCATCAAAAAGTCGGCTTGATAAAGCCTATGTTCCCTTAAAAGTGGTGTTTTATCTATCCCTTCTGTAAATTTTGATTTTACTACTGGGACAAAACCTGAATAGTATACACGTTTTAGAGCATAATTATGGTATAGTTTTTCACTAGTTTTTATTATCTCAAGGTCTGATTCTCGCCCTGCCCCAATTATCATTTGGGTGGTTTGTCCTGCTGGCAAAAATTTAGGAGTATGGTTAAATTTTTTCCTATCCTCGCCATAAACCATCATTTCATTTTTTACCTTGCCCATGGGTCTAGTAATATCAGCAATTTTTTTCTCAGGTGCTAAAAGTGATAGAGCTTTTTGGGTGGGTAATTCTATATTTATAGACATGCGGTCAACCAAAAGCCCCATTCTTTTTACCAAATCTTCGTTGGCACCAGGGATAGCTTTCATATGAATGTATCCATTGAAATTGTATTTATACCTTAAAAGCTCTGCAACCTTAACCAATCTCTCCATAGTATAGTCTGGGTTTTTTATAATACCAGATGATAAAAAAAGACCCTCTATATAGTTTCTGCGGTAAAAGTTCATAGTCAGCTCTGCCACTTCATCTGGAGTGAAGGTCGCTCTTTTGCTGTCATTTTCCCTACGATTTATGCAATATTCACAATTATATATGCAGTTATTGGTCATAAGTATTTTTAAAAGGGAAATACACCTACCATCCTCAGAATAAGAATGACATATGCCACCCATTGACCCATTGCCCAAACCCTTATTTTTATTTTTTCTATTAGATCCGCTAGATGAGCAAGATACATCATACTTGGCTGCATCCGCAAGAATCTCCAATTTCTCTCTAATATCCATTGTAGTTCCTTTAAATTTTTAACTAGTGGAAGTTCTCGTGTGGTAAAACTTATTATACCATTTAGGTCACTTATTGTCTATAAGGATCTTTTAATAAGTAAATTAAAAAACGAGCTCATATAAGCTCGTTTCTTAAAGAGATTTTTCTTTATGGTGATCATTTTAAGTATTCAAGCAGTTGCTTAATATCTTCCACAACTATATCTTCTTTGCCTTCATAAGTTGCATTGTACTCAAGAACTATATCTGCATCTGGTGTATATTTTTTGTATAAATTTACAAAATCTTTTAATTCATCGTAATCTTCCGATACACTTAAATGTTGATCATGAAGTCCGTCATTTGTATGGATATGGTAGGAAACAATTTTTTCTGAAAGTTTTTCAATTATATTTTCTAAATTCCAACCATTGGCTTTTACATGACCAATATCTATTAGTGCATTTTCTTCCCTAATTCTTAGAGTTTGTATAAATTCTTCTTCATCAAATAGCGAATTTTTTCTTACTCCTGCATTTTCTATTACTAATGGTGTTTGAGACCAGCCCTTAATTTCATCCAAGTTTTCAAAGGCATTTTTTATCATTTCTTCTTTGTCCTCTATAGTTTTATTGTTGGTATGGAAAACTATATATTTGGGATTAAGTAATTTGTCAAATTCTAATGATTGCTTATAAAGTTCAATAGTTCTATTATACAAGTCGCTTCCTTTAGGAGCACTGTGGTCTGTTTCTAAATATGGTCCATGAAAAGTGATAGAATATTCTTTTAACTTTTCTATATTACCATTAACTTCGCTAACGAAATCTTCTGAATTATTGAAAATAAATAATTCAATTCCTACTTGATCTTTATCAAAATGATCTAGGATTTTTGTTACATTCATGACACTTTCTGGTTTGTACATATTTGTGCTTATATAAATCATCTTATCTCCTTGTAATGTTTTCCTGACTATCATAGTCAAATAGATTAATAGATTTTTCTGGAAAAGCTATATTTATTTCATCTCCCGCTCTTATTGAGTGATTCTCTGTTGTAAGACATGCAGTTGCATCAGCCAAGTCAAAATAATAAGCAGTTATGGAACCTAGGTTTTCAAGATATTTTACCTTAACTCTTAAACTGTTCTCTGTGTCAGATTCTACTAATTTTATGTTTTCTGGTCTAATTCCTAGGTAATATTTTTTATTAGGAGTTGTATCAATTGATGGTAACAATTCTTCTTTTACTTTAATTCTACGTTCTTGATCAAAAATTAAATCTCCCCCATCGAAAGATACTAGGAATACATTCATTGGAGGCGAACCAATAAATTTAGCAGTAAATACATTAGACGGATTGTTATAAATTTCGTCTGGACTACCAACCATCTGAATTTTACCAGCATTCATTAAAACAATTTTTTGAGCAACTGTCATCGCTTCAACTTGATCGTGGGTTACATACACAAAGGTCATATTAAAGTTATCATGAAGTCTGACTAATTCACGACGTGCTTGAAGCCTAAGTTGAGCATCTAAGTTTGAAAGTGGTTCATCCAATAAAAGATAGGATGAGTTTTTAGCAACTGCACGTGCTAGAGCCACCCTTTGTCTTTGCCCACCGGATAATTGATTTGGTTTTCTATCGCTATATTCTTCTAGAGCTAGCATATCCAAAACATTTTTTAACCTACGTTCAATTTCACTTTTATCAACTTTATTAGCTTTTAGACCATAAGTTATATTTTCTTTTACAGTCATATGAGGATAAAGGGCATAATTTTGAAAAACCATGGAAACGTCGCGATCACCAGGAGCTACATCATTAACTACTCTATCATTCATGATTAATTTCCCGCCTGAAATTTCTTCAAGACCTGCAATCATTCTTAGAGTAGTTGATTTTCCACAACCTGATGGACCAAGTAATATTACTCTTTCACCTGGTTCTACTTTTAGATTTAGATGGGGTATTACTACATTGTCCCCATATCTTTTTTCTACATTATCAAATATAATTTCTTTCATCTATTTTACTCCTGAACTTGCATAGGTTCCTATAATATATCTTTGGAAAATTAGATATAGAACAATTGGTAAACTCATAGTAATAACTGACACTGCCATTGCAATAGGAAAATCAGTTCCTCCTTCTGCAGACATAAACATTTGTAAAGCAAGTGGCAGAGTAAAATTATCACGTGATTTTAAAATCAAGGTTGGCCATACAAATTCATTCCACGAATTTATATAAAACATTATGCCAGATGATACTACCGCTGGAGATACAATAGGAAAAACTATATCTTTCATAATATGAAAATCGGATATATTATCCATTTTTGCAGCTTCTATTAATGATTTTGGGATGGTTCTCATAGCCTGTCTTATTAGAAATATACCTGCTACATCAGCAAACTGAGGTAAAGCTACCCCTATTAATTTATCAGCTAATCCAAGTTTTGAGATCATTAGATAATTTGGAACCATTGTTACTGTAAATGGTATAAACATTGTCATAAGCATTAGAAAATAGATAATATTTTTACCTTTAAAGTCAAAATAAACTAGACCATATGCTGCTAGTACGCTAGTTACAAGTTTAAAAATAGTAACTGTTGTTGAAATAAAAAATGAATTGCCTATTATTTTTTTTATTGGAAGTCTTTCAGCTACATATTTAAATGAATCTAATGTAGGATTTTCTGGGATAATGCCCATAATGTTATTTGCACTTTCTTGCATAGTTTTAAAAGAATTTGAAATTGCAAAAACTATTGGGAATATCATGAGTATTACGAAAATTAATAAAATTAGATGAGTTAACCATTCATTTTTAGTTTTCATAATATACTCCTTTTTCTATATATTTATATTCCAAGAATAATAAAACAGCAAAAATAAGCATAGTTATCATAGATAAAGCCGAACTTACTCCTGTTCTATAATACACAAAAGCCTCATGATATGATTGGTAAATCAAATTTGATGAAGCATAGTTTGGCCCCCCTTGAGTAACCACTTTTATCGGCGTAAATATATATTGTAGTCCTTGAACAATTGATGTAATTAGGACATAAATACCTGTTGCTGATGACATTGGTATTACAATGTCAGTAAATAATTTAAAATTACTAATTCCTTCTAGTTTTGCAGCCTCTATTACTGAAGTGTCTACTCCCAATATTCCTCCCAAAAGAACAATATAGTTATATCCAAAACTCTTCCACGAAGCTATTAATGATAGCCCTGCTATCACCCAACCATCAGTTTTTGACCAATTTGGCATAGCAAGTCCTATCTTTTTAAGAATGATTGCCACAGGTCCTGCTACTGGGTTTAGAATCCAGACAAAAAGTATTGAACCTATAACTAGTGACAATATAGAAGGCAGAAAGAATGCTTTTTTATAGAAATTTTGCAATTTACTAATCATAAAACGGGATATAAAGGCTAATATATAGGGAATGACAAAATTCATCAAAAGCATAATAATTATATAAATAAATGTATTTATAAAAATTTTTCGTAAAATTGGATCACTTAATACAAGTGTATAATTAGATAAACCTACAAATTGCTTTGTAGGTTTAATCATATTCCAATCGAAAAAACTTAAATACAAGGTATATAGAAATGGTGCGAAGACAAATACTGCAAAAGCAAGTAATGCCGGAAGCATTAATATATATGGTTTAAGTTTTTTCATTTTTTACTCCATTATGCGGTTAATTTCCTCTTGAGCTTGGGTCATAGCATCTTTTGCTGATTGTTGACCGCCGAATATTTTATCTCTCATGTCAAGAAGCATTTGTTCAGCTTGTAGTCCTGCATCACCTGGGAATGAAGCCCATGGTGCTACATATGGCATTTGTTCTATAGCTGGTTTCATGAGTTCATTTTCAGCTAAGAAATCTTTAAGTCCATTTGGATCTTCATCAACACCTTTTCTTGGAGGAACATATCCAGTTCCTTCAGTCCAAGCTGCCATTGATTCTACGCTATAAAGGAACTTTTCAAATTCCCATGCAGCTGCAATCTGTTTTGGATCTTTTGCTGTGATTGCAAGCATTGATCCTCCTGCAGGTAACTTTCTTTCTTTATCTCCAAATGTTGGTGAAAGTGTTGTTTCTACTTTAAATTGAGCACCCTTTTCTACTGCAGCTCTTTTCGCTATTGTTGTGTAGTACAAAGCTATTTCTCCATTAGTAAAGGCTTGAAGTCCTTCATCAAATCCAAGATGAGCTGCTGATTTATCTTCATTTAGCATATCAGCCATAAGTTGCATAGCTTCAAAGCCTTCTTCTGTTGCAAAAACTGCTTTTGGTTGGCCATCAACTAATTCAATCATTTTTCCACCATTTGATTCAATCATTGCTTGTTGAGCCCAGAAGTCAGCTGGTTCTTGCTCATAGAAACCATATTTTCCAGTTTTTTCAGTCACTATTTTTGCATATTCTCTAATTTCTTCCCAAGTTT
Organism: Anaerococcus groningensis; assembly: GCF_046365465.1. Taxonomy (NCBI): domain Bacteria; kingdom Bacillati; phylum Bacillota; class Tissierellia; order Tissierellales; family Peptoniphilaceae; genus Anaerococcus; species Anaerococcus groningensis. The sequence continues at coordinate 150,917 of NZ_JBGMEG010000004.1, forward strand.
GTGGAGTTTTGTCGCCTAGGCCAGCTTCTTGCATTAAATCTCTATTTATATATAATACAGGGTTTGATAGAGAGTATGGAATGCCTACTTGGTCTCCATTGTTGTTTACAGCTAGATCAAGAACGTTAGGTAAGAAATTTTCTGTTAAGAAGTCTTTGTCATCTGGTGCGTATTGATCGATTGCATCTTGTGGTGACACATACTCAAAGTTATTTGAGAAGTATTCAAGAAAAGCCCAACCAACTTGGACAATATCAGGTGTCTTACCAGCTGCTTGCTCAGCTTGTAAATTTTGCATTAGCCCTTTATACATATCTGGGTTAAATCTAGCTACTACTTGGATATCATCATGTTCTTCATTGAATTTGTTTACTAGTTCTTCAACAGTTGTTCCACCTTGAGTTTCGGCGTTTACATGCCAGTACTCAATTGTAGTTACCTCTCCGTTATTTTCTTTAGTAGTTTCAGATGTTTCTTTATTATCTTCAGTAGCTACTTCACTTGATTCTTTATTATCTGTATTATCTGTATTATTATTTTCTACAGTTTGAGTTGTTGAATCAGAAGCGTTATCATTTGTGGTGGTTTGATTATTACCACAAGCACTAAAACTTGCTAGCATAAGTATACTTAGAGCAAGATTTGATAATTTTTTTATATTGACCACATTTTTCTCCTTTATCAATTATTATGTGTACATTTTAATTATTATTTATAAATTTAGTTTCAAATCAATGTAAAATACTTGTAAAATATTTGTGCGTTAATAATAAACATAAAATAGAAAAATAAATGATAGAAATTAACTACTTTTGCATTTTTTAACCATCATAAAACTTTACCTTGAAAAATTACTAGTTAACTTTCTTTGCAAAGCGGATATATCTTCTGTAATAATAGGTTGATAGTGCTTATCATTTGAAGGAGAAGGGTATGCTTTTACAAAAATTTAGAAATGTAGTTTTTGCTTCAATTATCGTTGCTAGCTTGGCTTCTTACGCGAATCAAGGTGCTAATGATAATTCTATGCAAGTATCTAGTAAAAATCAGCAAAAAATAGAAGAATCTCAAAGTGGAAATGTTACAGAAAATCAAGATGAAAGTGATAAAAGCAATATAAGTGGTGTTAATCTTACTGAAGATGGTACTTATATTGCAAGCTTTGATACAGGTAAAGAAGGTAGTGAGAAATATCAGGATTACAAACTTAAAATCCAAGATGACACTCTAACTGTAGATGGTCCTTTGCAATTTATAGCAAGTGGTGGATCTGATGATGATATTAAAAGTCTAGATGAGCAAAAAAATGTATTTACAATTGACCAAAGTACTTCATTCCAAGTCCAAGATACTTACACCCAAGAAAATCACAGCCAAGAAGAATTCCAGCAAATTTTTGAGGAAACTAAGGGCAAACAAATTGCCCTTTTCGTGGAAGTACCTAATGGAAAGGCAATAGTGGTAAATCTGTGTTACAAATCATAGTATAGATTTTATATAAATAATTTGAAGGATATTTTAAGGAGGATTTTATGAAATTTAGGAAAATGAAAAGTACAATGCTAGCGGCACTTATGTTTACAAGTTTTACCGCTTGTGCAAATAATGAAAATCCCGCAGATACAAATTCCCCAGAAAATCAAGCCCAGCAACAAGCTGAAAGTACAGAAGAAGATACTCAAAACACTGATCAAAATCCAGAAGAAATTACTGATAATGAAGAAAGTTCTAATGAAAATACAGAAATAAATATCCCAGAAGCTGTAAATCTAACTGATGATGGATCTTATACTACAAGTCTAATCCCTGGCAGAGAAGGCGAAAGAGAAGCAGACGGATCTTGGGCAAATGTTTACGACATGGAAATTCAAGGGGATTATTTAATTGTAAAGTGATCTTTGGACTATGCTGAGCCTATGCGATCTGAAGAAGGAACAATCCCTATTGACAATCAAATAAGCGTATTTAAAATCAACGACAATTCTAACTTTTTCTCAAGAATTGGCCGTACAGACATAAGTGAGCATAGCCCAGAGGATTTTATAAAATATTACAATGAAAACAAGGATGAACAAGAGTCCCTTTTTATAGAAGTAAGAGAAGGGATTTTATATGAATTGATGATGGTTTCTGGTGAACAAAATTAAAAATTATCAATTTTAGATTTATTTTTCCTAAAAAAAGGGTAAAATAAGTTAAGGAGGATTAAAATGAAAATTAATACTTTTAACAAAACACTACTTGCAGCTTTCATGGCCGTTAGCCTTGCCGCATGTACAAACTCAGGAACTCCTGAATCAAGTGCAGCTGAAAATAAAGCCGTAAGCACAGAAGCAAGTAAAGAAAATAAAGATATAATTGAAGAATCAATAACAGAAGATAGCGAAAATAACAAAGCTGCAGAAGAAAATGAATCTGTTGGCAAAAGTGAAGAAAAAGACTCACAAAATGCAGATAAAGAGGAAGAAAAAGATTCAACAATTGATGTAAAAAAAGAAGAAGAAGCCCAAGCATCAAATGAAGAGCAAAGCCAAGAAAATAATGACATCAAATACGAAGAGCGTGATGGACTTTATTTCTCTAGTCTAGCATCTTCAAAAAATGGAGAACGTGACGAAGAATTCAATTCTCCATATCTTGCAAATCTAAAAATTGAAGGTGACACATTAACTGTTGATGGAACTATCGATTATTTGGTAAATCCAGAAGATTTTGAAAGTGCTGAAAAATATGAAAATGCATCTTACAATTTCAAGCTTAGCGATGATGTAACCCTTCAAGCTGTTGGTGGACTTGCAGAACCAGAATACTTCTCAAAAGAAGAATTCGTTGAATATTACCAAAAAGTTAAAGATTCAGGTTTAGCATTAAAAATCGAAGTAAAAGATGGAGTTGTAACAACAGTTTCATTTGCTTCATAAAATAAGCTCTTAAAGGTGATGTAGAAATACATCGCCTTTTTCTATGCCTATTTTAGTGAAAATTAAAATCATTGCTTTAAAAAAAATTAATCCGGGTATAGAAATAATAAGTTTATATATTAAAGTATATAGATTATAATTAACATATTACTTTATCTTTTAATATTTCTATCAAAAATGAAAGGAGGAAAATATGAAAAACAAAATAAAGTTGGCCTTACTACTTTTATTATCCCTTAGCTTTTTAGGAGCATGTAACAATCAAGATACATCTTCAAAGCCAGACATAAAAAATGAATCGACTGTCTCAGAAGCCGAAAATGAAGTAACTGATAAAAAGGAAAAAATTACTGAAAATAAAGAATCCAATCAAGTTTCCAAAGATAAAGAAAAAGAAGAAGTTGATAATAAAGACTTAAAAACTTCGGAAGAAAATCAAGATGAAGAAAATGATAAAAATCAGTTAGATCAAGCATCCATAGATAAAGACGACTTATTCGAAGAAATCAAAAACGAAAATATTAAAGTAATAAAAGTTCATATGCAGACAAATATAGAAGATACCTATCCAAATAGAACAGAAAATGCAAGCTTTATTGCAGAGCCAGTTTATGATGAAAATCAAAAAATTATAAAGGGTGATACTAAAAAAGAATTGAGCAATGGTTACCTACAAGAAATAAAATTTGTTGAAAATGATGATAGCCGTGCCATGATTTTAGAAAGACTACCCGGAGAAGAAGAAACAAGTGTTTCAGATGTCGAAATTGAATCCTATGACATAAAACCAGACTCACCGCCTAGTTCAAGCTATAATGGATATGAAAGATGACCTAGAAGTTAGCGAGGAGGCTGATGCTTACAAATTAAATCTTAAGGATAAGACTCTGGGTGTAATTAAATATGTCCAAGAAGAATATATAATTAATGTAAGTAATCTTGAGCAAAATCAGATTGAAAAAACTGTGGAAGTTGAAATAGATAAAGAGGCTAAGCTACTTAAAAAATGTGCCCTAAGCCTTAAACCAAAAGTTAAAGAATTAGAAGGCAACAAGCTTACAGCAGAAACAACCCTAAGTGACCATGAATTAGGAAATTAAAACAAAAAAGAGTCCCAAAAAGGGACTCTTTTTTAAATTATCCACCAAGGATAAAAGCAAAAGCAAATTGATAACCAGCTCTAGTTGCAAGATTTATAGAATTAACATGAGAAAACTAACTAGTATATATAACTGTAATGTCAGTATTTTCTTTGTTTGCCAGTACAGCTAGATTATTGATTAAAATTGGAGTAACTTCTTTGTATTTAGGAGAAAAATCAAACTTCTCAACACCAATATCCCACAAATATTTTGAATTTCGACTTTCCCCAGCAATAGCAATCAGCTTTTCACCATCATAATAGGATAAGACCAGCTTATCATCGGATGTCCTCTCATCAAACGAAAAGGCAAATTTAACTAAACTCTCAAATTTATTATAATCCTTTTTATCAATTCTTTTAAATTTATAATCACTTTCAAGTTTTTTAAAATTAGACCTAGAAGCCATGATAGGCCCCATATTTTTTAAAGACATGTCATACTTTTTTAAAATATTTTGTAGTTTAAAAATATTGTCCATCTCCATAAACCAAGCAGCTGGGAAATCAAAATAAGTTTCTTCTAATTCATCCAATAAACTTTTATCAGAAGAACGAACCAATAAAGAATTACCCACACAATTAATAGCAAGCTTATCCTGGTTGCAATACAAAAAATCAGTATTAGCTTCATTATAAGTAAAGTGATTTTTCCCATCTAATAAGTCTTCAATATTATTGTCAAAATCATTTTCTAATTGCCTTGCTAAATTTAAATCCATATAAGTCCCCTATATTTTCTGACTGCAAAAGACTATAATCTCCTACCATTTTATATTATTAATAAAAATTAATTATACTTTAATTATCGTACACATTTTAAAAAAATAATCCAGGCAAGCTTGGCTTATCTGGATTATCTTTGTTTTATTTTGATAACACAAAAATTTGAAGTTTAAGCACATCGTACCATGAATCCTTTGATTCTGTACATCTTATAAAACGAAAGAATTTGCGAATGCAAATTGATTTAATGTAAGGTATATGCATTTATACTAAAACAAACTTAGTTAAATGACTAAGTTTCTCGCTAAGCTTGACCATACCATGGAAAATCCTCCATGAACCTGACAGACCTGCTACCGACTACCATCGGCGTTGTTAGGCTTAACTTCTGTATTCGGTATTATACATAAACACCCTTTATTACGGGTGTTTATGCCGAAAACGAAGCGCGTTGCACAGAAGAGCTTATGAAAGAAGCAAGTTTTCGTGACATTAGTAAGTATTAAAAAAGACCTAGTCCATAGACCAAGTCTTAATTATTCAGCAGCTTCCTACTCTACCGGGCTTAAATATGCCTTGATTTGGCATATTTGCCCCGAAAAGTAGCGCGAGAGCGCGGATAAGCTTTCGTAGAAGGCGACTTTTCGTGTCAGGTGTAAGTACAAAAAAAGACCTAGTCTATTGACTAAGTCTTAATTATTTAGCAACTTCCTACTCTACCGGGAGGTCGCCCTCCGAGTACCATCGGCGTTAGTAAGCTTAACTTCTGTGTTCGGTATGGGAACAGGTGTATCCTTACTGCCATCGTCACTATATTTCTTGGTCTAACCCATAAACTTGCGTTTTGCTGGTAGGTCAGATGTCGCGAAACAGAAATCTCTGATTTCGTCTTGTAGCCGACCCTATCAGCTTAAAGTTTGAGTTGGTGTTTATGAACCTTTAAATAGCAGACAATATTTCCAGTCAAGATTAAAAGTA
>NZ_JBGMEG010000040.1:0-512 GCF_046365465.1 Anaerococcus groningensis
AGTCTGTAACATCCATTTCTACTTCTAACTTTTCCTTGAATTTATCTAATTTATCTTCTTCTAATATATCAGAGAAGTTTTCTTTAAGACCTGGAGTAAGTAGGCCTGTTACGATTTGGTTTTTACCATCTTTTACTACTTTTCCATCATCTACTGTAACATTTGAAACTTTGTCTCCATCAAAAATCATTGCAGTTACTACTGCATATGGAGAATAAACAGTGCTTTGCTTACCATCAATTTCTGTTGTTTCAGACTTTTTGTTTGTAGCTTCAGCAACTATTTTTAAGTGACCAGATTTTCCTTCTAGATCGCTTGTATTTACTTCTTTGCCATCTAGAAAATATGTTACTTTTACATCTACTGGAAGCTCTCCGTTAGTTTTTCCTTGGTAGTAGATATCCTTATCTTCTGCATTCCAAGTTATAAAACCATTATTTGATTCTATAGCTTCATCAGTTTCTAGGTTTTTGATATCTTTTAAGTTTGATTTATCTTTTATTTTTATATTT
>NZ_JBGMEG010000005.1:0-95791 GCF_046365465.1 Anaerococcus groningensis
ATAAAAGCTTTTTGATTCAAGCTCTTTTTATTTACACTGATCTAAAATCAATGCGTGATTTATTTCTCGGCCGTTCCGTCCTGCGACCACTCCGTGGAGGGTCCTCTTCTGGCCGGACTGGCCTATTAATCATCCTTAAAGAAATCAACTTGGTTAAAGTTGTCAATAACTTGTTTGTTATTTATTGATAGGTTGATTATGTTTTGTTTTACATAATCATTGATATTAAATTTCCTTTTAGATGTTATTTCTAACATCTGGTTCATCTTGTCGTTTGTTTGTAACGACTTTATTAGTCTACCACTAATTTTTGAACTTGTCAAGGACTTTTTAAAAGTTTTTTAAAAAATCTTCTTTGCTTAAGTTCACTCTCTTTCGTAGTGACTATAGAAGTATACACTCTATTTTTTAACTTGTCAAATATTTTTTAAAACTTTTTTTAAATTCTTGATAAAATGGCCTCAGCTGTTCTAATTCCATCTACTGCAGATGACACTATGCCTCCTGAATGGCCGCTGCCTTCTCCTACTACATATAAATTATTTAAACCCAAGGACTTATTTTCTTTATCTCTTATCATCCTTATTGGTGATGATGATCTAGTTTCTACTCCTGATAAGATTGCATCATCATCAGAAAATCTTTTTAATTTCTTTCCCATATACTCTATTGCACCTATAACCATCTCATCTATGATTGCTGGATATAGGCCACGTAGATTTGATAGTTTATATGCTGACTCTACTGATGGTTTTATTTCTCCTAATTCTTTTGTTGTTATGTCTTTTTTAAAGTCGATAAATTTTTGAACTGGTACTTTTCCATCTCCTAACTTATAGGCTTTTTTCTCTATTTCTCTTTGAAATCTCATGCCGTCTAATAAATTACTCCCATAGATTTCTTCTCCTATGGTTACTATTAGGGCAGCATTGGAATTTTCTCCATCTCGGTCATGGTAGCTCATGCCATTTACACAGGTCATGTTTTCTTCACTGCTAGCATTTACTACATAGCCACCTGGACACATGCAAAATGTGTAGGCAGAAAGATGAATTTCTTTATCATTGTAGGAAAGGTTATAAGAAGCTGCGGGCAATTCATTGCCTTCTATATCGGTTTTTTTGCCGTTGTACTGGGCGTCATTTATAGCAGTTCTCTTATGCTCTATCCTAAAACCTACTGCAAAGTTTTTATTTTCCATTTTTATTTTACTACTTAACATTTCAAAGGTATCTCTTGCCGAATGGCCTATAGCTAAGACATAGGCATCACTTTGGATTTTATTTTCATTAATAGTAATATTTTCTACACCATTATCAGAAATATTAATATCATCTAAGTGGTGAGAGAAGTAAAACTCTCCCCCGTATGATTTTATTTCTTCTCTTAAATTTGTAATAACATCACGTAGCAAATCTGTACCTATATGGGGTTTAGCATCTATCATAATATCATCTGGTGCACCGTGCTTATGAAAAGTTTCTAAAACCATTCTTACTCTTGGGTCTTTACTGCGTGCAGTAAGTTTTCCATCAGAATAAGTCCCCGCTCCACCTTCCCCAAATTGGATATTTGATTCTGGATTTAATTTGCCAGTTTCCTTAAAGGACTCGATAGTTTTTATCCTATCTTCTATGGCTTCCCCGCGTTCGTAAACTTTTACCTTCACTCCATTTTGCGCAAGGATATAGGCTGTAAATAATCCAGATGGGCCTGTCCCTATAATAGAAACTTCTTTGGGTGGATTATTAATTTCTATTTTTGACTCTCTAAACTCAAACCTATCTGCATTTTTTATTCTTTTAAGTTCCTTATCTGTTGGATCTATATCTACTAATACTTGGTAGGAGAATTTAATCCCTTTTCTAGAATCAATGGATTTTCTATAGATTTCGTAGTCAAAGTCTTTTTTATTTATTAATCTAGATATTTTTTGTCTTAATTTATCAGGATTATCTGATTCTAGAATAATATTTCTAATTATAATCATAAAGCCTCTTTCATTTTTCTCATTTAAAAAGACCGCAATGGGTCTTTAAATTTTGTACTGGTCTTTGATTGTCAATAGATTGCCCCTAATCTCATCTGTTAGGTCATCATAGGTAAGAAGTTCGTCTATATCTTCTTTGGCCTTACCTATATTTCCAAGTGTCAGATTAATTTGAATCTTGTTATAAGTAAGTCTTGGATCTTGGGGGAACTTCTCCAAACCTTCTGCAATTACACTAAGGGCATCAACTTGTCTATCGCTTAGGTATAAAGAAATCGCGTAGTCATTATAAAGTTCTCTAAATTCTGCTCCAGTATCTAGAGAATTTTCAAAGGCCATAATCGAGTTTTCGTATTGGCCTATATTTTGATAGGCTACTCCCAAATAATAATAGGCATCTGCTCGTTTTTTGTTAGAAAGTAAGCCTGTAAGCTTTTTAATAGCACTATTGTAATCGCCCTTGCCTATAAAATATAAAGATTCTTCTATTTCTGCATTATCATTTATTTCAGTTAGTTTATCTCTTATTTCATCTTGGGCCTCTGGGGCTTCTGTTTTTTGCAAGGCATTGTTATAAAAACTACGGGCCTTAATGTATTCTCCTAAATTTGCATAAATATTTCCTAGTTCATAGTAAGAAATTGCAAAATTTTCATCTTCTACAAGAGTTTTTTGTAAAATATCTAGGGCTTCCCTTATAAAATCCTCCTTGTACTTATCTTCTACTTCATAGGCACTTGGCCATAAAAATCTTGCATAAAGATAGGCATTATAATTATCAGCAGGATTAAGAATATAGCCACCTCTTAAAAGTAAAAGAGCCTTGTTGATATCAAAATCAGCAACTGCAATGGCTTTGCTTGAAGCGTACCTACTAATATCATCTAAAAACTGGGTGAGGATAACTTTATATTCTTCATTATGGAGAAAATCTTGATCTGCTCCTATATTTATAAGCATCCCATCTAAGAAATTTTCTAGTTCTATCTTCTCGCTCATAGATCCAGTCATAATCCCGCTTTGGATATCATCTACATAAATTGGCAGAGGTATATCAGCTAATACAGGGTAATCACTAGTTTCTTTTAAATCTAGGTAGGCAAGATTTTCTGTAAAAGTTCTAAAATAATTGTCTAGTCTCATCTTAACCTCTCATAAATTTTCTTTGACGGTAGGAGTGTTTATCTAAATATTTAAATAAATGACCCCTTACTAAATAAAATATCAAATCAATAATAGCAATTAATAAAATATACATGGCCCTACTTGTAAAACCAACGCTGCTATTTAGAGTAAGTTTTGCTATAATAATTAAGCAAATTAGACAAAATATTCCATAAGTTAGGATGTTATCGCAAACAAATTTGGCAGATTTCTTAAGGGCATCTGTTCCTGCGTTGCCATTTATATAGACTTCTTCTAGTAAGGCGGACATTAAAAAGTGAAAGGCTACATATAAAAATAACTTAATATCTGGATAACCTGGCAGTAGGTTAATAATCATCTCTATTAGATAAAAATAAAAAAATGTGCTTAGTATAGGCTGCCAAAAGTTATTTATAGAATTACCTATAGACTTTTTACCAGTATTGCCATAAACAACAACTGATCGCATGGATTGGGCAACAAAGCATAGGAGGGCTACTTCAATAAAGTAATTAATAAGCCCTCCTAAAAAACCTCCACCTATAATAGATGTCATTCTGGAATTTAGAAAAGCAGCCCTAACTAAAAAAACAAAAAATGCTACATAAATTTTATTAAATTTACTAAAACTTTCTTTAAAAGCCTTACTAGTAACTTCTAAAAAGTCTTGAAATTTATCATTCATTACATTTTCTCCACGGTTTTAATACCTAATAATTTAAGGCCTGATTTGATAACTAAGGATGTAGCGTAGGTTAAGGCCAGACGTTCGTTTTTGATTTCTTCATCATCAACCATAATTTGGGAAGAATTGTAGAGTTTGTTAAAGGCTTTAGCAATTTCTGTTAAGTGACGAGTAACAAGTGATGGCTCATACTTTTCACATGCCTTTGTCACTACATCTCCAAAATCAGCTAAAGTTTTTACCAATGCAAATTCTTCATCTGTATTTAAGTTTTTAAATTCAGCTACATCAAAACTTTCTACACCAGCTTTTCTTAAAACAGATTTGGCACGGGCATAAGTATATTGAACATATGGGCCTGTTTCACCATCGAAGTTTAATACTTCATCCCAGTCAAAAACATAGTCTTTTATACGATTGTTGTAAAGTTCTTGGAATTTCACAGCTCCTATACCAACAATTTTTGCAGTTTCGTCTATATCTTCTATGTCAGTATTGCGATCTACCATTATAGATTTTGTTTTATCTATAGCTTTATTTAATACATCTTCTAGGAAAACTACTTGGCCCTTACGAGTAGACATGGTTTGATCTTTTAAACTTACCATACCAAAGGCAATGTGTTTGTTATCATCCCACCATTCATAGCCCATTAATTCTAATATTTTTCTAAGTTGTTGGTAATGAAGGTTTTGTTGGGTAGCAACTACGTATAAATTTTCTTTAAAATCATATTCTCTTTTACGATTTATAGCTGTACCTATATCACGGGTGATATAAGAGCTTGAGCCATTTGATTTTATAATGATAGCTGGAGTTAAATCATATGGACTTAAGTCTACAATTTGCGCTCCATCACTTTCTACTAAAAGATTTTTTTCTTTTAAAAGCTCAATACTTTCTGGAATAAATTGTGAATTGTAGCTTTCTCCATTGTAATCATCAAATTTTATGTCAAGAAGTCCATACACTCTTTCAAATTCACGAAGGGAAATATCCTTAAACCATTGCCATAATTTTGTAGCTTCAGGATCTCCATCCTCTAAATTTTTAAATTCGGCACGAGCAGCATCCATCATCTCTGCATTTTCACTTGCTTCTGTATTATATCTTACATAAAGTTTTAAAAGTTCATTGATAGGATCTTTATTTATAGCATCTTCATCTCCCCAGAGTTTGTAAGCTGCAATCATAGTTCCAAATTGTGTTCCATAATCACCTAGGTAGTTTGTAGCTATGACATTGTAGCCTAAAAATTCGTGGATATTTCTAATGGCATCACCTTGAACTGTTGACCTTATATGACCAATATGGAAAGGCTTAGCTATATTTACTGACGAAAAGTCAATTACTATATTTTTGCCCTTACCCTCATCACTTTTACCAAAGTCTTCTTTTTTTTCTAAAATCTCATTTAATACTGAGTTTTCATAAAGATTTCTATCTACATAAAAGTTTAGGTAGGCATTTAAGTTTTCGATTTTTTCAAATTCTTCTATTTCTAGTTTTTCTGCCAAATCACTAGCTATTTGTGCAGGATTTTTTCTAAGAACTTTTGCTAGGGTAAAGCAAGGGAAGGAATAATCTCCCATGTCATCTTGTGGTGGAATTTCTATTAAATTATAAATCTCATCGTAAGATAAATTTATATCCTCATTTTCTAATTTTTTTGCAATTATCTCTTTAAAATCTTTCATTAATCCTCCCTACTCAAAGCTAACTATTGTTACTCCATAGCCGCCTTCTTTGTCATCGCCTAGCCTAAAGTCTGCGATTCTTTTATCATTTTCTAAATTTTCTGTAACACCATTTATCAAAGCACCTGTTCCCTTGCCGTGGATGATTTTTGCCTTAGAAATCCCTGCTAGCATTGCATCATCTAAATATTTATCTAAATTTCTCATGGCATCATCATATCTTTGTCCACGTAAATCAAGGGTTGGTGATATGTTCATTGCTTTTTTAGCATTATACACTTTTTGGATATTTTTTTCTGTTTTGCTATCACTTTCTACCTTGGTAACATTTTTGATATTTGAATCCATCTTTAAAATGCCCATTTGTAGTTTTATATTCCCCTTATCATCTGGCTCAGAAATTACTTCAGCTCTTTCATTGATTCCTTCGATAATTACTATATCTCCTAGTTTTAAGTCATCTGGAGCAGCATCTGATTTTCCAATTCTAAGTCCTTTTTGTTTTCTTTCGATTTTATTAGACTTATATCGATTTCTGATGTTATTTAAGCTACGGTCTATGTCAGAAGTATTGGCATTTTTAGATTTTTTGGCTTCTTTCAGCATTTCTTGAGATTCTGTGTTTGCTTTTTCTAAAATTTCATTTGCCCTATCTTCTGCTTCCCTAATGATAGCTGCTCTTTGTTTTTCTACTTCTTTTGACTTTTCATCTAAATCTCTTTTAGCCCTTTGGATTTCTCTCTTATAACGATCTATCTCTGCATTTTTGGCTTCTATTTCTTCTTTATTTTCTTCAATTTCTTCTAAGATTTTATTTACATTTTTAGTATCTTCACCCAGTAAATTTTGAGCATTTTTTAATATGCCTTCATCTAGGCCTAAACGTCTAGAAATCTCAAAGGCATTTGATTTTCCTGGAGTACCTATTTCAAGCTTATAGGTTGGAGATAGGGTATTTACATCAAATTCTACAGAAGCATTCATAACACCAGCAGTTTCTACTGCGTAGTATTTTAGCTCACTGTAGTGGGTTGTTGCAAATGTCATGATTTCCTTTTTCCTTAAATAATCCAGGATAGAAATAGCAAGAGCCGCTCCCTCTGTAGGGTCAGTACCAGATCCTAGCTCATCTAAAAGTACTAGAGAATTTGAGCTAGCATTTTCAGTTATTTTTACAATTTTTGTAAGAGATGCAGAAAAAGTTGATAAGCTCATTTCAAGTGACTGGGTATCTCCTATATCTACAAAAATATCATCAAAGACATTTACGATACTGTTTTCCTCAGCTGGTATATAAAAACCAGTTTGGGCCATAAGGGATATTAAGCCAACAGTTTTTAAGGATACAGTTTTACCTCCAGTATTTGGACCTGTAATTATAAGAGTTTTATAATCCCCACCAATTATTACATCTATAGGCACAACCTTGCCTGTTAAAAGTGGGTGGCGAGCTTGGTTTAATTTTATAATCTTATCTGTAGTTATTTTTGGCTTGGTATATTCATTATTTATTGCATACTTAGCCTTGGCTACTAGGAAATCTATACGTCCAATTAGCTTTTGGTTTTCTAAAATCTCTACATCAAATTTTTCGACAAAACGAGAAAGTCTATCTAAGATTCTTCTAATTTCATCTTCTTCTTTAAGTTCCAAATCTTTTAGCTGGTTATTTAACTCAACAATAGCAGCCGGCTCTACAAATATAGTATTGCCAGATGAGGACTTATCATGAATAATCCCGCCAATTACAGATTTTTTATTAGTTTTTACTGGCACTACATAACGCCCGTCACGGATAGATACTACCTTGTCTTGCAAGACATCATCATATCTGTCACTAGAAATATAGGAATTAAGTTTTGCTTTTATGTCAGCTTCCTTGCGTGCTTTTTGCCTGCGGATATTTCTAAGTTCGCTTGAAGCATTATCAGCTATTTCATCTTCGCTAATGATAGATCTTTCTATTTCATCTTTAATAAAATCATTGGTAGAAATTCTAGCAAATAAATCTTTGATGTATGGCTCTTCTATGTCTTTGCCATAATCTTTTAAATATTCAGCTACTCTTAAAAGATCATTTACTTGTAATAGTTCATAAGGTTCTAGGATTCCCCTTTTTCTAACATAACCAATCATAGCAGTAAAGTCATAAAGACCAAATAAATCTATATTGCCAAAACGCGAAATAACTCCTACCATTTGTGCTGTATTTTCTAATTCTTCCTTAATTTCATCAGCGTCTGTCATAGGAGCTAGATTTAAAATTTTATTTTTTATCACACTTGAACGTGCTTGGCTGGCTACTTTTTCTAAAATTTTCTCATATTCTAAAACTTCTAAAGTTCGCTCTTGCATTAAATCACTCCTTTTGTGTAAGAATCGCGAATTTTTGCCTGGTTCATATTTAAAATATCATTATCATCCATTACTGAATATAAGAGTGAAACCTTATCAGAAAATTTATCACTGTCAAAACGACTTGGTTTTTCTGGATATATTTTAGAATAATCTCCATAACGGATTACTTTCATTTTTTCTCCATCATGAGATTCTAAAACTCCCTTATTAAACCTACAAGTTTCACATCCAGATAGACCACATTTTTTGATTACAGAAAATGGGCAATGGCGCATATTCATAAGTTCAATCCTAGAATATACTAAAGCCTCTACAGCTTGATTTTGACTAATATTATTTATAATATCAAGGTCAGCTTCGCTTGATACACAAATATTTTCTGCAAAACCCTTATAAAAATTTGCAGTATAGGAATTAAATATATTTAAATATCTACCAATTCTTATTTTTATATCATTATTTGTAAAATCATCAATAAAGGCTAGATCTCTGTAGTTATTGCAAATAACCCCTTTTATACCATTTGCTTTTATATAAGAAATTAAATTATCTATCTTATATTCATCATGGGCATCTAGATTTAAATATAAGTCATTTCCCCTATATTTTTCACCAAAAGACCTAATATAGACATTGTCAAAATCATTTAATAATTCATTGGATATATTATCTGTAAGGAGCTCTATATTTCTCTCACTTTTATGATTTTGCTCCTTTTCTATCTGTGGTAAATCAATTTCTATTTCATCTCTATGGAAGTATTTTAATATTTCTTCTTCTAGTAGGGATACTCCCATCCTACGACACTCATTTATATCTTTTTTTCTTAAAAATATACCTTCATCAATGTCAATATTTATTGCACTTGGACTAAAAATTTCATCATTAAATTTTTCCAGATTTTCTTTTATATCTTCTGTTGTAAGGGAAACATTTTTTGCTTCCTCTATTGTTACTGGATGAGTGTAGCTTGCTGATGTATCTTTATAAGTAAGTGTTATTTGTGGATTTTCTCCAAGATGGGCCTTAAAATCAATTTTTATCGGTAAATTTCTATAAGCTTCTAGGGCATGGTCCTTTTGGTTTGTAACCTTATTTGAATTTACAATAAGTACATCAGAATCTATAGCTGCATCTGGGTATTTTTCCAAAAATATTTTTTCATTTGCTTTATAATCTCTAGTTATAGTAAAAGGTAATTTTTTTCCTTTATCTGTAGTAATTTCTAGGTTATCTCCTAAATATAAATCAGAATTACTTATAAAATATTTTTTACCTTTCTTGGATGAAACTTTTCCCACACTTCTATGTTTGTTATCATCTTTTAAAGTTATATAATCTCTTTTTTGGCCAAAGATAAACCCCTTTGTATAGCCTCTATTTGAGCTATCTAATATTTGATTTTTATCATAAGTACTTTCTTCGATTTTGCTTTTGTAATTAGCTACTGCTGCAAAAACATATTCTGGAGTTTTCATACGACCTTCAATTTTTAGACAGTCTACTCCTATTTCTATCAGCTCATCTAGGTTATCAATAGCATTTAGGTCCTTCATATTTAAATAATAATCATCACCTAAAACCTTGCCACCAGATATTAATTTATATTTTTGCCTGCACGGACCAGCACATCTGCCACGATTTGCAGATCTGCCTCCAAAATAAGAGCTCATCAGACATTCGCCAGAAAAACTCACGCAAAGTGACCCGTGAACAAATACTTCTGTTTCAACGGGTAAGCTTGCAATTTTTCTAATTTCATCTACTGGAGTTTCTCGTGCTATTACAATTCTATCAAAGCCTAAATCAGCAAGATATTTTGCTCCAAAATATTCTCTAACTGCCATTTGTGTTGATGCGTGAAGCTCCATGCCAGGGACCTTATCTTTTATAATAGAAAAAAATCCCAAGTCTTGGATAATTAAGCCATCTACTCCATATTCATAAAGTTTTTCTACATAGGAAATCGCCTTTGTCATTTCATTATCTTTTATCAAGGTATTCATAGTAATAAATACTCTTTTGCCAAAAAGATGGATGTAGTCAATGGTTTCTTTTATATTTTCTAAGGTAAAATTTTCTGCATAAGCGCGCGCCCCAAAATCATCTAAGGCTAGATAAAAACTATCAGCTCCTGCAGCAAGACCTGCATAAAGCATATCGGCCTTACCTACTGGAGCTAATACTTCTGGTTTTTTCATTAAATAGACCCCTTTAATTGGTCATTTTCTGCTTTAAGGTTTACTGCTTCTTTTTGTAGTCTTTCAATTTCTTTTCTTAATTTATCTATTGTTTTTTCACTTTCTTCGTTTACTTTTACCTTCTTATTTAGAGATTCATTGTCATCTTCTAAAACTTTTATTTTATTTGAAAGTTCATCTACTTTTTCAATTAATTCATCATTATGGGCTACAGCCTTTTTGTAATTTTCTACAAGGCTTGGGTAGTTTTCCATAGCTTCAGATGAGTCTTCTTTTAGATTTTTGTATCTATTGCCTACATGGTAAAGGTCGTTGGCAATATTTATACTTGCTAAAACAAGTTCCCTGTCATAGCTTAGTTTATTTGATTTTACTTCTGCAATTTTACCACTAACATAAGCAGCTATATCTTTTATTTGTTCTTCGCTTTCGTCGGTAACAAGGGTATAGCTTGCCCCATCTATTTCTACTTGAACTTTTTTTTCGCTCACTTTTGCTCCTAACTACGTAATACTATGCCTGATTTTTCTAAATCAGCTAATATATTTTCTTCTATATCTTTTATATCTTCTTCTTTTAAAGTTTTATCATTGTCCCTATATTCTACCTTGTAGGATATAGATTTTTTGTCATTTTCTATTTGGTCCCCTGTGTAAATATCAAATAACTCGATATTTTTAACAAGGTCTCCACCATTATTAATAATTGTATCTTCTATGAAGCTAGATTCAACATCACGGTCTGTTACAAATGAATAGTCACGGGTGATTGCTGGATATTTTGGAAGTTCAGCATATTTTCTATTTTTAATTCTTTGATTACCTATTTTTGCGAGGTTGATTTCTAAAATTAAAGCACCTTTTTTGATGTCGTATTCATCGCGTACTTCATAGGAAATTTCTCCCATAGTTCCGATAAATTCATCCCCGTAATAAATATCTGCACATCTTCCTGCGTGGAAAATAGGATTTTCTTTTTGGGTTTTATAGGTAAATCCATTAAATCCGACACGTGCCATAGCAACTTCGAATATATCTTTTAAATCATAGAAATTATAAGACCCGTAAAGACCCATAGTTAAAGTATCATTTTCGTTTGGTAAATCTGAGTCTGTTTTTTCAAATGTCTTACCAAGTTCAAATAATTTTAAGTCCTTTTGCCCGCGGTTGATATTTTTTGCAATCACATCTAGCATATTTGAAATTTGAGTAGTTCTCATAACTGAGAAGTCCTCACCTAGTGGATTTGTTAATTTTATATATTCTCTTAATTTTGAGTCTGCTAGCACACCCATTCTGTCAAATTCTCTTGGTGAGATGAAAGAATAAGTTGTAAGTTCCGCAAATTTTTGACCAGCTAATTCTCTTTTTAAATCATCTCTTAAAAGTCTAGCATCTGATCTAAGTCCCCTTTGCAGGCTAGAATAAAGTGGTTTCGGCTCTATGTTACCCATACCATAAAGTCTTACAATTTCTTCTATTAAATCTGCTTCGATTTCCACATCAGTTCTAAAGAATGGAACTTTAGCGCGGATAGTATTTTCATCTATATCTTCTACTTCAAATTCTAAAAGTTCTAGATTTTTGATAGCTTCTTCTTTAGTAAAATCTACTCCTGTTAGAGCATTTAGCCTTGATATGCGTAGGTCTACAGTTTTTCCTTCTGAATTTTCTTTGCCCTCTTCTATAAATCCACCAACAACTTCCCCAATTCCTAAATCTGAAATAATTTTCATAGCACGACGGCTAGCGAAATCTGCCATTTCAAGTGGAAGTCCTTTTTCAAAACGTGTTGACGCTTCACTACGTAGGCCAAGTTTTTTAGAAGTTTCTCTTACACTTGTGCTATTAAAGTTAGCTGCTTCTAGGACTATATTTGTAGTTTCATCAGTTACTTCTGTATCAAATCCACCCATTACTCCTGCTATACCAACTGCATTTGCTCCATCAGCTATAACTAGCATATCTGAATCAAGTTTTCTTTCTTCGCCATCAAGAGTTTTTAAAACTTCTCCTTCTTTGGCTTCACGAACTATAAGTTTTTTATCCGTTAATTTATCTAAGTCATAAGCGTGAAGGGGTTGGCCAGTTTCAAGTAAAACAAAATTTGTTATATCTACTATATTATTTATTGGACGCATACCTGCTAAAATAAGGTAATTTTGTAACCATTGAGGTGATTTGCCCACCTTTACATTTTTAGCTACTCTTGCAGTAAACTTAGCGCAATTTTCTGTTTCTATACTTACTCCATTAAAATAATCTTTTATATCTTCATCAATTTCTTTATAGTCAATTGATGGGAGAGTGATTTTTTTGCCAAAGCTTGCCGCAGTTTCTCTTGCCATACCAATAATTGATAGACAGTCAGGTCTATTTGGTGTGATTTCATACTCAATTACAGGAGTATTAGATGATAAAACTTCACTTACTGGAGTACCTGGTTTATATTCTTCATTTAAAATAATAACTCCATCTCTAAATTCTTTTGGAATTACATTATCAGGGTAGCCTAGCTCTGCATATGATGTAAGCATTCCTTCAGAGTTGATACCAAAAAAGTCGTGGTCTCCTATATAATCACCATTGTCCATGGTTGTCCCACTTGTAATTACAAATAAGTAATCATCTTTTTTTGTATTTTTTGCTGCAGTTATAATTGTTGCAGGTTTTTCACGTCCTATATCTATTTTTAAAACTTGTAGCCTATCAGCATCTGGGTGTTTTTCTTGTTCTAGGACATGACCTACAACTACACCTTCTAGGTCTGTTGTTCTGATAGTTACTTCTTCAACGTGAGATCCAGTTTCTGAAAGTCTATCTGTTATTGTTTTTAAATCTTCATCTATTTTTACGTAATTGTTTTGCCAAACTAAAGGTACTAACATGATTTCTCCTAAAATTGTTCTAAGAATCTTTTGTCATTATCATAAAGTAATCTGATATCATTAAGGCCGTATTTTACCATAGCAATCCTGTCTACTCCAAGACCAAAGGCAAAACCGGTGTATTTTTCACTATCGATACCGCAAGCTTCTAGTACATTAGGATGAACCATCCCTCCACCTAAAAGCTCCATGGACCAACCAGTATTTCCACAAGCTGGACAACCCTCACCACGGCAAACTGGACAAGTTGCATCTACTTCTAAAGATGGTTCTGTAAATGGGAAGTGGTGTGGACGATATCTTAGTTCCATATCATCTCCAAACATTTCTTTGATAAATGTTTCAAGCGTTGCTTTTAGATTTGCCATAGACACATTTTCATCTACAACTAGGCATTCTAATTGGTGGAACATCGGTGAGTGAGTTGCATCTACCTCATCATTTCTAAATACACGTCCTGCTGATACCATTTTTATAGGTAGTTTTCCTTCATTCATAACTCTAATTTGCATAGAAGAAGTGTGTGGGCGAAGTAATATATCATCTGTTATATAAAAAGTATCGCTAGTTGACCTTGCTGGATGGTCTGTTGGTGAGTTTAAATCATCAAAAACGTGTTTTACAGTATCTATTTCTGGTCCTTCAACAACATCAAAGCCCATATTTTGGAAAATTGTTTCTAATTCTTCTAGAGTTTGATTTATCAAAGCTAAATGTCCGCTATCATGATTTTCAAAGTGAGCTGTTACATCTATAGTTTCTTCTGCTATTTTTTCTTTTAATAGTTCTTTTTTAAGAGTTTCTGACTTTTCACTAAGAGCATTTTCTATTTCTGTGCTTGTTTGATTTATAAGCTTACCTGCCATTGGTTTTTCTTCATTTGGCAGTTTTGAGATGTTTTTCTTTAAATCTGTTATCACACCTTTTTTACCAAGGTAGGCTACTCTTATTTTTTCTAAATCTTCTAGGCTATTTGCAGCTTCTATTTCACTTTGAGCCTTAGCCAAGCTTTGCTTTAAATTTTCTTCCATTATTATTCCTTTCAATTTTGGTAATAAAAAAATTCCATCCTATAAAAGGACAGAATTTATCTGCGGTACCACCTTAATTGGTTAATATTAACCCACTTAAAAGCTTATAACGCAGCAAATCGTATCAATTACTAATTTCATATCAAGCTTCATCGGTGAATATATTTAGCCGTAACCTTGAGAGCTTCCATCATCCCCTCTTGCTGGTAAAGAATAGCTAAAGTTTTTTCCGAATCATAAGCTAAGATTATTCATTAAAATACTAGCAGCAATAGCTGCATTTAAGGATTCTATTTTCCCTTTCATAGGAATTTTAACAAATATATCTGTCATAGATTTTATTTTATCTGACAAACCATTTGCTTCATTTCCTATTACTAAGATAATATCCTCATCAATCTTACATGTATTAATATCATACCCGCTCATGTCGGCTGCTACCAATTTATAAGATTTTTTTAACAAAGCTATATCATCATAGCTAGTTTGTTTTATATTTAATCTAAAAATGGAGCCCATTGAGGCTCTTAAAGTTTTTTCGTTATATATATCAACTGTATTTGGGGCAAGCAATATATCATTAAAACCAAAGGCTTCTGCAGAACGGATAATGGTTCCCATATTTCCCGGATCATTTAGACCATCTAAAAGTAAAACTCTATTTGATGAAATATTATCTTCTTTTTTCTTTTTAACCACCGCTGCAAATCCATCTGGTGATTTTAGACTAGATAGTTTTTTAAAAAGTTTATCATCAAAAATTATCTTATCTAGCTTTGTTTGATAGTCCTTATTACTTTCAGATAAAAAAATAAAATCTACATCAGCAGAAGAGATAGCCTCTTCTACCAATTTCTTAGATTCTATAATAAATTTATCTTCTATATCCCTATACTTTTTGTTTTTAAGTTTTGATATATATTTAAATTTTTGGTTGGATGTAGAATTTATTACCATTAAGCGTTTTGGTTAGCTAATTCTACTAATTTTGTAAATTCAGCTGGATTTTCTACAGCGATTTCTGCAAGCATTTTTCTGTTGATATCAATGTTTGCTTTTTTAAGGTTACCCATTAATTTTGAGTAAGTTGTACCATTAAGTCTTGCTGCAGCATTAATTCTAGCAATCCATAATTTTCTGAAGTCTCTTTTTCTGTGTTTACGTCCAATGTAAGCATAGTTTAAAGATTTCATTACAGCTTGGTTAGCTGTTCTGTATAGAAGGCTTTTTGAACCGTAGTATCCTTTTGCTTGTCTTAATACTTTTTTATGTTTTTTCTTAGCGTTTGTTGCTCTTTTTACTCTTGCCATTTTCTATTTGCCTCCTAATTACATTCCTAATAATTGTTTAACATTTCTTTCATCAGCTTTAGAAACTACTGTTGATTTTCTAAGATTTCTTTTTCTAGCTGGTGATTTTTTAGCTGTTAAGTGACCTTTGTATGCTTTTCTTCTTACAACTTTTCCACTGCCTGTAACTTTAAATCTTTTTGCAGCAGCTCTTCTTGTTTTATTTTTATTTGCCATTTTCTTCTCCTTTTGGTTCTAGGAACATTACTAGGGATCTACCTTCCATTTTTGGTTTTTTATAAACTTGTACTCCCTCTCCAAGCATGTCCTTAAATTTATCCATTAATTCATAACCTGGTTCTTTACGACCTAGCTCACGACCTCTAAATCTTATAGAAACTTTTACTTTATCCCCGTTGTTTAAGAATTTTTTGGCTTGATTTGCCTTAGTTTGCAAATCATTATCCTCAATATTTAAGGAAAATCTTGTCTCTTTTAACTGAGCATTCTTTTGTTTTTTCTTATTCTCTTTTTCCTTTTTTTCTTGATCGTATTTAAACTTTCCATAATCCATGATTCTAGTAACAGGTGGTTTTGCCTTTGGACTCATTAAAACTAAGTCTAGTTTTGCTTCATCAGCACGAGCTTGGGCATCTCTTAGTGTAGTTACTCCAACTTGGTTACCATTTTCATCGATTAATCTTACCTGGTCAGCTCTAATTTCATCATTTATTCTTAAATCTTTTATAGTTATACCTCCAATGTATAATTACATAAAAAAAGCGGGCACAAAGTACCCGTTCAAATTTTTAAAATCATCTTTAAAAATTATTAACCTACAAATTGTAATCGGCAGGTGAGTATCTGGGTACTTCTTTGTTGTCTATGTGCTATATAATACTAGCTTTTTATATTTTTGTCAAATCTTTTTTAATCAACTAATAAATATGCCACAGCATATATTTGAGGACCTACATGGACTGCTACTACTGATCCTGTAGCAGCTTTAAAAATTCCCTTGGCATTTTTTTCTAAATCATCCAAGTCATTTTTTACACCATCTAATATCTTTATATCATTACCGTAAAGATAGGCCATGTAATAATTTTCCTTACCAGCTAGTTCTTCTCTAACTTTTTTCACTGTTTCTATGTATGACTTTTCTTTACTCATTTTTAGCTTATATAAATCAAATTCTCCATTACCGTCGATTGACATAAAGGGTTTAAAGTTTAAAACTGCAGAAACTTTGCTAGCAGCTTTGCCAAGTCTGCCACCAGCCTTTAAGTATCTTAGCGAATTTATCCAACCAATGGCTATGGAATTGCCGACAGCTTTATTTAACTTTTTAACAATTGTATCAAAGTCAGCTCCAGAATTTAATAAATCATTAGCATACATTACAAGAAGTCCTTCTAAAATAGTTACTGTTTTACTATCGATAGTTGCTACTTCTAATCCATGGTGTTCTGCTATATTAGAATTTATTATAGTTGAAGATAGGTTGCTACCCATGCCAATAAATATTACTTTCTCATAGCCATCATCTTTTATTTGTTTAAAAATCTTGCTAAAATCATCTGGGCTTGGAGATGCTGACTTTGAAGAAAAACTAGGGTCCTCATCATTTAGTCTAAACATATCCTCTGGTGTGATATCTATACCATCTTTATAATATTTTTCATCTACAACTACATATAAACTGATTACGTAAATATTATTTTCTTTTATAAAAGATTCTGGTAAATTTGCGACCGTATCAGTCATTAATGCAATTTTTTCTTTCATTTTTACCTCAACAATCAGTCTAGTTTAAATAATCCAAATCCAAATAAGCCCGGTCCAGTATTTGCCCCAAGGGTTGGTGAAATTTGTATATTACAATATTTTTTGGCATTTGCTATTATATCTGAGAAAGCTTCTTCAAGCTTTGATGAACCCTCTTCAAATCCACCATGGCCGATAAAAAAGTAATAGTTTTTTATATTTTCTAACTCATTTAAGGCTATTTTTCTAAACTCTTTTAAAACTTTTTTTTCTCCCCTAGATATTTTTAAAAGTTTAAAGTGATTATCATCAGGGCTAATGGTTATAATTGGCTTTACTGACAAGGCATTACCAATTTTTCCAAAAGTTCTTGGAACTCTGCCCCCTTCTACTAGGTATTTAAAGGTATCTAGGGTAAAAAACACCTTAGAGTCAGTTCTTTTTTCTTCTAACTTATCTTTAATTTGATCAAAGCTTAAGCCCTTATCTATTAATTCTTTTGCATAAAGGGCAAAACATCCTTCTGCCATAGTAAGGCTTCCACTATCAAATACATAAGTCTCTAGGCCCTCTATATTTATCATGTTAAATAAATTGTAGGTAGAAGAAAAGTTTGCACCAAGGCTTATCATAATTACTTTTTCATAACCATCATTTTTGATTTCTTCTAAAAGCTTAGTAAGATCACCTGGTGATGGTGCACTGGTTTTTGGCAGTGAATTATTTTCCCTAACCCATCCATAAAATTCATCAGGGCTAATTTCAACTCTATCTTTAAAATACCTGCTATCTAAATTCACATATAAGGGCAAAAGATATATACCTAAATCTTTTGCTATATCTATATCAATATCAGATGCGGTATCTGCTAATATTGCTATTTTTTCCATAAATCTCCTAACTCGTTTTTCTTATTATCTATATATCATATTTGATTTAATCATCAATGTCTATCGTTATTTTTTGATTAGGTTCAAATATTTCCCTCACATCCGTAAATTCATAGCTAAAGCTTTCTTTAAATTTACTGGTAATTTCAAGCTTATCCCCGTAGTGCATTGGGAAAAATATTTGTGGACGTACTTCTTTTATAAAGATATCCCCACCCTTATAATAATTTTCTTCAAGTCTTGGATCGACTGGAAAGAAAGCAATATCTATGGGATGTTTTTTGATTTTTTCTACCTCTAGTATAAAATCATCGTATTCTTTTTGCATTTGATTTTCATCATAGCGTGGCCAAGCCCAAAAGTTAAGGTCGCCTGCGTGAAATATGGTCATATCATCTACATATAGTAAAATAGAAACTCCCCTATCAGTTGACCCAAAAGTTTTGATTTTTAAGGTCTTCCCGCTGTTAAGCCTTATATTATAGCTATTATTTTTACTTACTAAGTGTACATTTTTAGAATTGTATAAACTTTTTAGCTGGTCCATAGAAATTTTATCATCTCTTATGTAGATGATATTTTCATTTGATGGCAGCTTAACTATGTCAGAACTTAAAATATAGGTTTTATCTTTCATATCAGGCACTTTTAGTATTTCTGAAGTGTAGTGGTCGCTGTGGGCATGGCTTGATACAAAAATAACTTCTTTATCTTCTGGAATATTTAAAAGTCCTTTGTAATAATCAAAAATAATAAATAAATCATTAGTTTCCACAGTATAACAAGAGTGGTAAACATAGGTAATTATAATCTCTTCTTTCATATATAACTCCATTCTCTAAAAATTTATACCCAATAAGTGAATAATGATAGAGTATAATGAGAGAAAGGATGTGATTTAATGAAAAAAGAAATAAAAACAAATGCCATGCGTGCATTAGAAAACTTAGATATCCCTTATGAGCATATCGATTATGAATTTGAAGGGGAGTTTAAGTCTACAATTGATATGACTGAAGAAACCCACCAAGATATAAGCGTGGTATATAAAACTCTTGCAACTATTTCAAATACAAAAGATATATTTATATTTGTTATACCAGGTGCAGAAAATATTGATTTTAAAAAAGCAAGTAAATGTGTAGGAGTAAAGTCTCTAGAAATGCTGCCACTTAAAGATTTAAAATCTAAAGTAGGCTATGAAAGAGGTGCAACAACTAGCCTTGCTATGAAAAAAGATTATGATGTAATAATTGATGCCAGCGCCAAAGACCATGACTTTATAAAGGTATCAGCTGGTAAAGTCGGCCATAGTCTAAAAATAAAAGCAGAAGATTTAGCTAAGGCAAACGGGGCTAAGTTTTTTGATGTAATCCAAAATAATGATTGATATTAAAAAAAATAAAGACTATATAAAATATTCTTTTTTAAATGATAGGTATAATAGCAGGCTAAGGCTTTTAATAACCCTATCCCCTATTTTTATAGCCTGCTTTGATAATGGATCCTATGAATTAGAATTTTTAAAAAATACTATAGAAAAGTCAACATATCCTTACGGTCTATATCCAAAGTTTTTTGAAGGTTTTAATAGGGATTCTTATTTTAAAGCTTATGAAAATAAAAAAGTCAATGAAGATATAATTTTAAATAAGGATGGGTATGTAGATTTTTATGTAAATCCTATGGAAGAAAAATACGTAATAGCCCTTAAAAATTTAATTGAGGGCTTAATTTTGGATAGTGAGGCAAATAAATATTGGAATGACTACTTTAAGAAAATCCGAAATGACATAGTTATAAATGGCAGAAGATCTATAATTGCCAATGGCATCCAAGGATTTTACTTAAATAAATACGTCCTTGTTTGGATGATGGACTTATGTGATTATATAAAAGAAAATAATTATAATCTTTATATAGATATCCTGCCAATATATCACCTATCCAGTAATTTAAAGACTATAGCGGATAGTAAAAATCAAAATAAATAAAAAAAATCAGACAAGTTAATGTCTGATTTTTATTTTAGCTTATTAGTTTAATTCTGCTGAATTTTCCCATAATCCGTGGATATTGCAGTAGCTTAGGGCATAAATTGTACCTTTTTTGCCTGCTTTTATGTATCCTGTTGCACATGGAATTGTGTATAGATCATCTTCTCCGTGAGCTGTAAATTCAGATGAAGCAATTTCTACAGGGAATTGTGCATCTTCAGCTTGGAAAAATACTTTAATCCATGCAATGTGGTGTTCTAAAGTATTTGGGTGTTCGATTTCTGTTCCTACTGCAGCTCTGATTTTTACTTTGCCATTTTCTACACTTTCAAAATCAATTTCTGGAACGTGTTTTTCATTTGTCCAATCGCCAGTTTGTACTGTTTGTGTTAATAAAGTCATATGTACCTCCAAATATTTTTGATAAATCATTATCTACTACCAATATAGCAGGTATTTAAAATAAAATCAATCTAAAAATCTAAATTTTCTAAACTTTTATTAAATTGTTCCCCTGTTTCCATATTTTTTATTGAAACTTCATTTTTAGAAGCCTCTTCTTCTCCAATTATTACAGCATATTTAGCATTTATTTTATCAGCAAAGTTTATTTTTTTCTTAAACTTACCAGTTTCTAAGTAAATATCAGCTTTTTTACCTAAATCTTTTAGTTTATATAAGACATCTATGGCATAAAAGTTAAATTCTTTATCCATAGGTAAAATTAATAAATCTATCTTGCTAGATTTTTCTTCTTCCACAAGTCCTAGTTCTTGTAATTGGTAAAATAATCTAGTTAAACCTATAGACATACCAACTCCAGGCAAGTTTTGTTTGGTAAAGTTGCTGGCAAGATTTTCATACCTACCACCTGAACAAACTGATCCGATTGATTCGTAGCCATCTATAAAAGTTTCATAAACAGTTGATGTATAATAATCAAGTCCACGAGTAATAGCAAGGTCAATTTTTATATTTTTATCTGCCACTCCAAATTTCACCATGTATTCATAAACAGTTTTTAACTCTTCTAAACCTTCTAAGTATAAATCATTACCAGCAAAAGCCGCTAAATTTTCTAAAACTTTTTCATTATCTTCACTTGAATTGATAAATTCTAAAGTCTTATCAGCCTTTTTTTCACCGATTAAATCTATTAGTAAATCTCTAGTTTTATCTAGACCTATCTTATCTTTTTTATCAATAGTCCTTAAAACTTCAGTACTATCTTCTATATCAATAGAGTTAAAAAATCCATTTAATAATTTTCTGTTATTTATGTGAAAAGTAATATTTGGGAAATTTATCCTAGTAAAGGCTTCAAAAATCACTCTTGCTAGTAAAGCATCATTATAAATTGATAGGCTATTGTTACCAATTATATCAATATCTGCTTGGTAAAATTCTTTATATCTGCCCTTTTGATTACGCTCACCACGGTAAACTTTGCCGATTTGATAGCGTTTAAAAGGGAAATTTAAATCAGATAAGTGTTCTGAAACATATCTTGCAAGGGGTACTGTTAAATCAAAACGCAGGCTCATATCTTTTGAGTCACTTGCTATTTCAAAAATTTGTTTTTCCGTTTCTCCGCCACCCTTAGCAAATAAAATTTCGTTTTTTTCGATAACTGGTGTATCGATTGCTAAAAATCCATAATCTTTAAAAGTATCTTCAATTGTATTTTTCATCCTGTCAAAAACCGCTTGATTATCTGGAAGTAATTCCATAACTCCAGCAATTGTTGAAGGTTTAATAATATCCATCTATTCTCTCCTAGGCTTTTTTTCAATTATAACATAAATAATTATTAGACTAAAGTTTCTCCCTTTTCCCTATTTAAAAGTCCTATTATAAATAAAATAATAAAAGGTCCTAGCCACGGAAAACCATAATCATAAAGCGGTAGCCAAGAAATAATTTTCTCAAAATTTTCTCCTAAACTTGGATTAATCATAGAAATGTACATGGTTAGGGATTGAATTAAGGAAATAATTCCTGTGAGTCCTAGGATAATTTTTCTATAAGCTTTGCTTAGATTATAATTTAGTAAATTAAATACAATCATTATTAAAACTAATGGGTAAACAAAGGTTAGAAGTGGCAAGGTAAAGTTAATTATCCCATCTACTCCAACCATCGAAAGGATAATTGAAATGATTACTACTATAATCGCAGTTGTATTATAGGAAATTTTATCATTACACATCTTAGTAAACATATCAGAAATAGAGCTTATAAGGCCAATAGAAGTTGTAAAACAAGCTAAAACAATAATTGCTGCCAAAATATATTTACCAAACGATCCTAAAATCGATCTTGCAAGTACTATTAAAAGTTCTACTCTAGAATTAATATCAGGATAAGGTGTTGAACTTGTCGCTCCTAAATATGTAAGTGATAAGTAAACTAAAACAAGTCCCGTAGCTGCAACTAAGATAACTTGTACAGTTTTTTTCTTAAGTTCATTTTCATAACCTTTTTCTATTAAAGATTTTATTATTATAGGTGCAAAAACTATTGAAGCTAAGGCATCCATAGTGTTATAGCCTTCAATAACTGACTTGGTAAATGTATGTGACTTAGTTATTGAGCTAGGCTTTGGGCTACCAATAGGATTTATAATTCCCGATATAATCATAAAAAATAATACGATTAATAGTAATGGTGTTAAATATTTACCAATTACGTCTATAATTTTGTTATCAGTTAGTATGAAAATTAAAGTTAACCCAAAAAATAAAATAATGAACAAATTGTAGGAAATATTTATACCAGAAGCTATCATAACCTCCCCACTAGTAGCACCTGTACGAGGTATAGCTCCAAGAGGTCCAATCACTACTGAAATGATTAGTAAAACAAGATTACCCAATCTTTCTCCACCTATTTTTATAAATTCTTTTATATCTCCATCTTTCTTAGCCATAGAATAAACAGCTACCGAGGCAAGGCCAACTCCAGTTAAGATAAATCCAATACTTGAAATCAACCAGTTTGACTCGTAAGTTCTCCCTAAAAAGGGCGGGAAAATTAAATTGCCCGCTCCAAAAAATAAGGAAAATAAGGCAAAACCTATAAATACAATATCCAAAATAAAACTCCTATCCTTTTAAAATATTTTATAATTATACTTTTATTTTTATAATTATCTATATCTTAAATAAATAAAATTGATCCAGTATCAACTAGGTCACAATTTTTAGGATACAAAAGCCTAATTTTAGAAGCCTCACTCTCTTTTTTAAGAGTTTCATAGTTAGATAATTTTTCAATATTACCATTAAAAATTAAGGTTTTATCAAAAAATCCACAAGTCCCACCTAAAAATCCTTCATCAAATCCATCTAGAGGGATATTTTCTTGTCTTAATAAAATAACTTCTATTTTATCTTTTAAGGTCTTGTAGATACCAAAATCGGCCGTCAAAATCTTATCCCCCATAGGAATTATAGAACACCTAGTGTACCCCTGATTTGTAAACAAATGCTTGTAGTTATTAACTTTCATATAATTATTTATATTTTTTTCAGTAACATCATTATGGATATAAAAAGCAGATCCCTTATAAACATTATAAATAGCATCATAAGGATACTTTTTACTTACACTCTCTCCTGGTATTAAATTTTTATCAGTAATATTTTTTTGATAATAATTTATAACACTACTATCAATTGATAGATCATTCTCATTTAAAGGAAATATTGATAAATCTGGGTGATCAGCAATCCTAGGATCTAGGTTTGGATTATCTATTGTTTCTATAAAATCTAGCTTGTTGTCCTTTAAAAACTCTTTAAACTCAACTGTAGATTTGTGGCTAATAATTAACATAAAACTCCTCAATAAAAAAACTCCCATTATTTAAAATGAGAGTTTGTATTTGGAGGCGCCACCCAGATTTGAACTGGGGGTAAAGGTGTTGCAGACCTCTGCCTTACCACTTGGCTATGGCGCCATATATAAGCCCATCCGGCTGATTGAGGACCCTCCATGCAATGGTCGTGCGAAGCACGAAAGCCCATCCAATATCCTGAATCCTCATGACAATAGTCAATAAGTACCCAAGGAAAACCACAGACTATTATTTTTAAAACAAAAACAACCAAGAAACGAGGAATCATTCTATTTTTAGAACAATTAACGCCACCTGGTATTTTCGATTAATTGATATTTTATTATTAGAATAAAATATCAGGCGCTAATTAGCGCAAAATGGAGCGGATGACGAGATTCGAACTCGCGACCCTCGCCTTGGCAAGGCGATGCTCTACCACTGAGCCACATCCGCATGTACTTTTACATTATACAACTAAAAAAATTGTTTGTAAAGTTTTTTTTACTTAATTTTTACTACAATTTCATAATCTAATTTAGATTACTAATATATTTTAAACTTTTCATTTTATTTTGTCAAATCTTCTGTCTTGAAATTTTGCCTTATTATTATACAGTATATTAGATAAATATTATAGAAAAAGAGGATTTTATGTTTACATTTGATAATGTTAAATACAAGGATATCCTTGCTATAGATGATTTAAAAATAGAGCTTGGCAAGGTGACTTGTATCACAGGACCTAGTGGGTCTGGTAAGTCTACATTTCTTAGACTTATTAATAAATTAATCTCTCCTGATAGCGGAATAATAGCTTTAAATGAAGAAAATATTGCGAGTATTAATTCGGTATCTTATAGAAGAAAGGTGCCTATGCTTTCTCAAAGCCCGGTAACTTTTCCTGGAACTATAAGGGATAATTTACTTATAGGCAGAAAATTTCAGGGAAAAAAAACTCTTAGCGATGATAAATTGCTATCTGCTTTAAAGGCTGTTAGCTTAGATGAGCCTTTGGATAAAGATATAGAAAACTTATCTGGTGGGGAGCAACAAAGAGTTTCTATAGCCCGCCTTATGCTTTTAGATAGTGAAATATATCTTTTAGATGAGCCCTCTTCTGCTCTTGATGATATAACTGAAGATTTTGTTATAAAATCTATGGTTGATATGGCAAGAGATGAAAATAAAACAATAATTTATGTTACTCACTCAAATTCTATGGCTGATAAATATAGTGATAGAGTTATAAATATTGTTGATGGGAGGGTAGTCAATGGATAAGTCAGTTATAGATTTAAGTACCAATCAAATGCTTCTTACCTATGTTTTTGTAATCCTTGCTATGATTATAACCTCACTAAATGGATTAAATCGTAACAAGGAATTTATCATAGGCACTATTAGAATGACTGCTCAGCTATTTTTGGCAGGTTTTGTTCTAGTTTACATTTTTGATAGTTCATCCCTTGTTTTATCAATACTTATGATTTTACTTATGGAATTTTTTGCTATCTTTAATATTGTCTCTTCTAAAAAAGGACAATTATCAAAGGGTATGATTGGCGCAATAAGCATTTCTATTTTAATAGGATCAATATTTACACTAGTATTTTTCTTAATTGTTGTAGTAAGACCAACTCCTATCTATGACCCTCAATACTTAATTCCTCTTGGTGGAATGATTATAGGAAATTCTATGACAGGTATAAATCTTGCTTTAAATCAAGTTTTAAAATCTATTGATACAAATAGAGTAAATATAGAAGGTTCTTTAATGCTTGGGGCTACTCCAAGAATGGCTATGGATAAAATTATCCAAGATGCTTTTGATACTGCAATCACTCCAAGTTTGAATAATATAAAAAATATGGGGATTATTAACCTACCTGGTATGATGACCGGTCAAATTTTAGGTGGTGTTTCACCATTAATTGCTATAAAATATCAAATTGCAATTATGACTGCAATTTTAAGTTCTGTAACCATATGTGTTTTTTTCTTCCTACGCTTAGGTTACAAAAAATTCTTTAACGAACAAGACCAACTAATTAGAAATCAACAATAAAACGACAAAAGAGCACCTAATAGGTGCTCTCTTTATGTAAGTCATAGGGTTGCGAAATTCTTTGTCCTTACATTATATGTATATCCTAAATTTAATATAATAGGTAAACTTTTAGTAAAAAATATATAAAAGCTATGTAAAAAATCGCCCACCTTAGTGAGCGATTTTTTAGTCTAATTCTAAAGCACCGGTATATAATTGATAGTAAGTACCACCTTTTTGCATTAATTCAGTGTGGTTACCTCGTTCTATTATCCTACCTTGCTCCATAACCATAATTACATCCGCATTTTGTATGGTAGATAGTCTATGGGCTATAACTATAGAAGTAGATCCTTCCATTAGTTTATCCATAGCCTTGGTTACTTTTATTTCTGTTGTTGTATCAATTGAGCTTGTTGCCTCATCTAGTATAAGCATCGGTGGATTTGCTATCGCTGCTCTTGATATGGAAATCAATTGGTTTTGTCCATCAGATAGTGATGACCCATCCCCACTTATTTCCGTTTCATAGCTTTCTGGTAGCCTATTTATAAAACCATTTGCTCCTGCAAGCTTAGCTGCATTTATAATTTCATCTTCACTAGCATTTAGTTTTCCATAGCTAATATTATCATTTACACTTTCTGTAAATAAATTTACATCTTGAAGCACCATACCAAAGGCTTTTCTTAAGTGGTCTTTTTTGATATCTCTAGTATCTATACCATCTATTTTTATAGATCCACTATCAATTTCATAAAATCTTGTTATTACATTAGTTACAGTTGTTTTTCCAGCTCCAGTTGACCCTACAAGGGCAATTTTTTCACCTGGATTTGCATAAAATGTTACATCTTTTAGAATTTTATCTTTGCCATTATAAGAAAAATCTACATGTTCAAAGTCAATTCTTCCTTCCAGTTGTTTATAAACTGGCTTTCCATCTTCTTCCCATTTCCATGAATAGCATCTTTCTCCAGTACATTCGATAGCATTGCCATTTTCATCTACTCTTGCATTTACTAGCTCCACGTAACCAGTATCTTTTTCTATAGGCATTTCTATGATTTCAAATATACGGCTAGCCCCTGCCATAGCAGAAAAGACTGCGTTTGCTTGTTGGGAAATATTTGAAATAGGTCCTTGTAATTGACGAGCAGTTGTTAAAAACGTTGCAAGTATACCCACTGTCATTGCCCCATTTATAGTTAAAACAACACCTGTTACCGCAAGAATTGCATACATTATATTTATTGAATTTACTAAAAATGGCATCATCTTACCAGCATTTACTAAAGCATCTGCCATAGATGACCTTAAATTTTCTGATTTTTCATCAAATTGATTTATTATATCATTTTCTTTATTAAATACTTTTATAACTTTTTGGCCAGATAGCATCTCTTCATCAAAACCATGGAGGATTGATACATTTTTTTGAGATTCTTTAAACAGTCTTCCTGTTTTGCTTACTATATTTTTTAAAACAAAAACCATAATTACAAGCCCTATAAACATTACTAAGGTAAGTAATGGTGATAGAGATATCATTACAACTATAGTTCCTATTATCATTAAAATAGATCTAATTAAAGTTGGAAGAGTTGATGATAATGATTGGGAAAGTGTATCAGTATCATTGGTAAACCTACTCATTATCTGACCATGTTGGTTAGTGTCAAAAAAGTTTACAGGCATCTGTTGGATTTTGACAAATAAATCATTTCTAAGATTTTTTACTGACCTTTGTCCTATACGAATCATTAGCCTATTATAAATAAAGGTAGTAATTACAGATACTAGATAGACAAAACCCATCTTAATAACTGCTATTTTTAATCCATTAACATCACCTTTTAAAATATAGGTATCTATTATAGGTTGCATCATTGATATGCCCCATACTTGAGTAACTGATGATGCTATTACACATATAAATACAACCACCATTTGCCATTTATTATTAAATAGATAGGCAAAAAGATTTTTAAGGGAAGCCCAGTCTAGGTCACGAGATTTTTTATCAGTAGAAATTTTTACTTCTTCTGTTTTAACTTCAGCTTTTTTATTACTCATCTTCCCCTCCTTTTTGTTGAATATCATAGGTCATTTTATATATTTCGTTTCTCTCATATAATTCTTCTGCTGTGCCTATGTCAGATATTTCTCCATTATCCATAACGATTATTCTATCAGCCTTCTCAAAGGATGATAATCTTTGAGAAATAATAATTTGTGTCATATCTTTATCTAAGTTACTAAAGCCTTCTAATAATTTGGCTTCTGTTTTAGTATCAACAGCGCTAGTTGAGTTATCTAATATTAAAATTTTTGGTTTTTTAAGTAGAGATCTTGCAATAGTTAGTCTTTGTTTTTGACCACCTGATACCCCTGTACCACCTTGGCCAAGCTCAGATTTGTATCCGTCACTTCTTTCTCTTACAAATTCATCTGCTTGGGCAATTTTTGCCATAGCCACTACTTCATCAAAACTTGCATCAGGGTCTCCCCATTTTAAGTTATCGATAATTGTTCCAGAAAATAGGGTGTTTTTTTGTAAAACTATGGTTACATTATCCCTTAAAGTTTTTAAATCGTAGTCTTTAATATCATGGCCACCCACTTTTAGGCTACCTTCTGTGATATCATAAAGTCTTGGTATTAATTGAACAAGGGTTGATTTTGCTGAACCTGTTGGTCCAAGTATACCTATTACCTCACCTGATTTTATGTGTAAATCTACATTTTTAAGTTGGTAGGCATCAGAATCTTCTTCGTATTTAAAACTTACATTATAAAAATCAATTGACCCATCTTCTAAGTTTAGACCTTCTATCTTGGCACTATTATCCATTGAAATTTCTCTAGTTAATACTTCTTTAACACGGGTAACTGAAGGAGATGCTGTCATTAGCATGGTAATTACCATTGATAAACCAATAAGTGATCCTAAAAGCATCATGGCATACATGTTAAAGGATACTAAATCTCCTACTCCAAGATTACCATTTATAATTTCGATTCCACCAAACCATGTTAGGGCAACAAAGGCCACATATAAAATTGCATTTGCTGTTGGGAAAACATAAGAAACTGTTCCCTCTGAACTATCAGCTAGCGTAAACATTTCTTCATTAGCACTAGCAAATTTATCTATCTCATATTTTTTTCTAACAAAGGCTTTCACAACCCTCATATTATTTAAGTTTTCTTCTATAATTAGGTTTAGCTTGTCATATTGTTTACGAGTTTGCCTAAATTTTGGAATAGCCCTTGATGTAATTGATAATAAAATAATTACTAATATTGGCATCAAAACTAAAAATATAAGAGATAATTTTGAGCTAGTGTTAAATGCTAGGATAAAGGAAACTATTGCCATTACTATTGTTTTTATAACAAATCTTGTTGTCATAAAAGTTGATTGGGCTAGGGACTGCATATCTGTTGTAAGTCTTGTTAAAAGTGATGGCACCCCAAAATATTCAAAGTCCTCAAAGGCAAAATCTTGAATTTTTCTAAACTGAGCCTTTCTTACATTGTTAGAAAGACCAGTAGAAGTTATACCTGCATTTTGTGAAGCCTTTATACCTGTAAACATAGATAGTATCGATAAAACAATTATAATTGCTCCATATTTTAAAGCCTGGCTAGGGTCTTTTTGATAGATTACTTCATTTAAAATAACCCCCATTACAGCAGGTATTAAAAGTTCAAAAATAGTTTCTAATACTGTCATTATCATAGAAATTATTCTATTTTTTCGATATTGGTTTAAGTATTGCTTTAAATATGAAAAAGCTTCATTAAACTCTAATAAACTTTTCATATGACCTCCTCATTCATATTTTCTTCTATTACTTTTATTATCTGATTTAGATCTTCTTCTATAGATCTTATTGTCTTAGCACCCAGTTGGTCATAAATTTTACTATTAGAAAAACTTAAAGACCTATTTATATTCGCTACTTCTTCTGCACCTTTATCAGTTAATACTAATTTCTTAACTCTCTTGTCGCTATCAATAGACTTCATATAAATCAGGTCATTGTCTTTTAAATTCATAATTATGCTATTTACTGTTTGTTTGGGCATATTAAGAATATTTACTAAATCTTTTTGAGTTAAATTCTCAATCTTATCTATATGAAATAAGATAATGGACTCTATATTATTTAGGCCAAAGGCCTCCACTCTTTGCTTATTAAGGCCATTTAGCTTCCTTCATAAGGAAAAAATATTAAAAATTTCGCATGATTTTTCGTCCAATTTTAGACCTCCTAATAAATACTACTATAGTATAGTCTATAAATGGACTTTGTCAAGTGAATTTTTGCAATTAAATTGTATAGTATTATGGTTAAAAGGAGTAAAAATGATTGAATATTTAGAAAAACAAAATGTTGATAAAAATCTTATAAAAGAAGTTGAAATATATAGAGAAAAAAATGGATTATTTGATGATCCACGTGTGACAAAACCAGAATTTAACTATTATGGAAAGGAAGTTTTAGAACAAGCTATTTCTGCAATTCTAGCTGGCAAAAATATTTTGCTAACTGGTGCAAAAGCTACAGGTAAAAACGTGCTTGCTTCAAACCTATCTTATTTATTTGCTAGACCATCTTGGAATGTCTCCTTTCATATAAATACTGATTTTAATTCACTAATCGGTGCTGATACCTTTAAAGATGGAGAAGTTTCTTTTAGAAGAGGACCTATCTATGAAGCAGCAACCCAAGGTGGTTTTGCAGTTTTAGATGAGATAAATATGGCAAAAAATGAGGCAATTTCCGTTTTACACGCAACTCTTGACCACAGAAGAATAATTGACCTCCCAGGTTATGAAAAGATAAACCTAGATCCAAATACAAGATTTATAGCAACCATGAACTACGGTTATGTGGGTACTCGTGAAGTAAACGAAGCCCTAGCGTCTAGATTTATGATTATAAATATGCCAAATATTACCCGTCAAAACTTAGACCAATTATTAAAAGATACTTTCCCAAAACTAAAAGATAAATATAGAGATGCCTTTTTAGATATGTTCATTTCTCTACAATTTAAGAGTGAAAATAACGAAATTTCTACAAAATCTGTAGACTTACGTGGGCTTATTTCTTCTATCGAAACTATGGAAGTAGGACTAAATCCATACGAAGCAATTTTAATGGGTATTGCCAACAAATCCTTTGATGAATTTGAAAGACAAATTGTAATAGATACTATAAAAACAAAGGTGCCACCAGTTATCCAGGAGAGCGTTTTTAATGACTGAGTCTCTTGATAAAATTCGAGAATATAATATTATTTGGGATTTTGCAGACAATTATAGATTTACACCAGCTAAGTCCTACCCCATGAATGAAGTTTATAAAAATATCATCTATGGATTTACCTACAAGACCTTTGACACAAAGATCTTAAACTCATTTTTTGCTTATTTGAGAAGCGAAAATCCTTTTTATGAAGAGTTTAAGTTTATAACAAATCTTTTGATAGAAGAAATATCTTTTAAAAAGCTTAGCAAAGAAAACTTAGTTATAGATGATTTACAAAAAGAATATGCTAGAAAAAAATTAACTAGATATCGCTACCACGAACCTGATAATTTGATTGAGCAAATGGAAAAAGCCTACTATGGCAAGGTTTTAAATAAACCCATAGTAGAAGGACCGGTATTTAGGTCTATTTATGAAGCAATATTTAAAATAAATACTACAGATACTAATGTCTTAGTCGATGAATTAAACGATGTTTTTAAAACTTATTTTAATTTTGAAAGGGCCAAGGAAGAAGAAGAACTATTTGAAAAAATGGTTGAAGAGAATAAGCCCCAAGAGTTTAAATCAGAAGATGATGATAGCCCAACAGAATATAGCGATGAAAATATAGACGAGCAATTTGGGATTGGGGCAGCAGAATTTACCGGTCTTATCTATTATGAAGATAGAAAAGAAGATTTAAACAAAAATTTGATGTTTATGAATTCCTCTCAAGATGATTACCATTCTTCCAGTGAATTTATAGAAGATTTTTTTGGCAAACCTATCCTACCTTTAGGCCAGATAGAAAAAATTGAAAAAGAGGTAGCTACTGGTATTCATAGCAATAAAAAACTTTACTTTACCAAGGGTGAATATACCCACAAACCAAATGCTAGATTCTACAAAGAAAATAGACGTGAGCAATATGAAAGAAACAAAAAGTATATAGAAAGTAATTTTGCTATAAATCATAGAAATATAAATGAGCTATCATTAGCCATTAAAAATTCATTGGCTACCTTTGAAGACTATGTAGATGTTACCAAAAACTATGGAGTAATCGACTCTGCAAAGGTATGGAGAGCGCCTGTAATCCATGATTATGATGTATTTTTAAACCAAGAAAATGATGAAGTAACTAAATTTAAGGTTGATTTAATTTTAGATGCATCAGCTAGCCAAATAGAACGCCAACATATAGTTGCCAACCAAGCTTATATCATAGCAAAAGCCATGGATGAAGTGGGAATTCCTATTAGAGTTACTAGCTTTTCAACGCTTCGTGATCACACAGTTTTTAATGTTTTTCGTGATTATAATGAAAAAAATAAAAACACCGAAGTATATAACTTTTTTGCAGCAGGGTCAAATAGAGATGGACTCGCCTTTAAAACCCTCCACCATCTAATAGATATAACAGAAGATGTCCGTCATTTAGTAATAGTCCTATCAGATGGAAAGCCAAATGATGAAAGAGCTAATATAAATACAGTAAAAGTAAAAGATAAGGACCAATATACTGGGCAAACTGCCATAGATGATACTGCCTTTGAGATAAGAAATTTAAGAAATGATAATGTTTCTGTCTTAGGTGTCTTTACTGGAGAAGATGATGATGTGGAAAATGCAAAATTAATCTATAACAGAGATTTTGTAAGAATAACTAACCTAGAAAACTTTAGTAAAGTTGTTTCAATCTTTATGAAAAATCAAATATTAAATTAAAAGCAGCAGGCATTGTACCTACTGCTTATTTTTTTCCCTAGCAGATCTTCTAGGATCTTTTCTCCTATTAAATTCTCCTAAAGTATCACCTTTTTGATTTGGTGCTTGTATATGTTTTTTTGCTTTTCTTTTTCTAAATACTTTATGGTAGATTATATTTACGAGATTCATTACCTCTGGTATTCTTGCAATTAGAATTAAAAATCCATATACCAAAGCAGCTAGTAAAATCGCTATAAATAAGGCTAGGATATGTGGCATCTTGCCACTGGTTAGTTTATAAACACCACTAGCAGTTAGCGCCATAAGGGCAGTTGCAATTATGATTTTAATTATAGATAATAAAGCTGTCTTAAAATTAAAAGAGCCAAAGTTATCTCTAAATTTATAAATCATTAATATAGAGCCCACAATTGTTGAAATAACAGTAGAAAGTGCTAATCCATTTATTCCAAAAAAGTTTATTAATATCATATTAAAAATAATATTTATAAGCTGTTGTAATACAACAATTACAACTGGTGTTTTTGAATCTCCTACTGCATAAAATCCTCTATCCACAACATCTGAAATTGATTGGAAAATTACAAATGGTGCATAGCTTGATAATAAACTTGCTACAATAATTGTATCTTCTGGAGTAAAAGCATTCCTTTCAAAAACAAGCTCTATAATTGGTTGAGATAGTACAGACATTCCAATAGTTGCAGGAACTACCAGTAATAATGTAGTTACAACTGATGAAGAAATGGACTTTTTCATAGAATTGATTTTTCCAGATTGACCAAGCTCTGCTATTTTTGGAAAAAGTGCTGTCGTAACAGAAACTGTAATAACACCTGTAATTAAAGTAAGCATAGTTTTTGCATAAAATAATTTGGAAATAGATGCCTTACCAAAATATGCTGATGCCATAGAGTTATCTACTATTATAGAAATCTCACCAGCTGCAGATGATACTATAACTGGTATTGCTATAACCATTAATTGTCTAACATATTTATTGGAAAAATCTATAATCCTATCATGGTGGTAGCCAGATTTTCTAGTAGCTCTTGGGAACAGTATATATTGTAGAACATTTCCTAAAAGCGCTCCTATTATAAGTAAATAGGCATTTCCAGTTTTTCCTGTAAGGACTGTAAAGATAATTATTACAATATTCATAATTATCCCAGTAATAGCAGGATTAAAGAAATCTCCCTTTATATTTAGATAACCTCTAAATACTGCAGAATAAAGGTAAGCATAAACTGCAAACATCATTATTCTTGTGTAGTTAGCTGCTAGATCTAGCCACTCTCCATCTAAGTCTGGAGAAAGAACTTTTGAAAATGGTTTTGCAAAAACTAAACCTAATATAAGAGCAATTGTTGCAAATACCATCAAGATATTAAAAATATTTGAGGTAAACTTCTCTGCAGAAGCCTCACCTTCTTCGTTTTTTGCTCTATTATAGATAGGGATAAAACCTGAAATAATACCAACTGCTACAAAGTTTGCAACAACTACCGGAAGAGTATTTGCAGTTGTATAAATTGATTTTAGTTCGCCCGCTCCTATATAATTTGCCATAACCGCTTCTCTAACAAATCCAAAGATTTTTGAGATGATGGTTATAAACATGAGCATAAATGTCGTTTGACCCATAATAACCTCTCTTATTATTTCATCTACTTATTATATCTATAAAAAAAAGTAAATACAACTATAAGTGGATAATCTTATTTTTATTTATAGAAAAAAGCTCAAAATCTTCTGGGTTGTGGCTTACTATTATTATAGATTTTCCCTTAAATTTATTATTTAAAAGATTTGCTATTTCTTTTTTACTAGATGCATCTATCCCAGTAAAAGGCTCATCCATAATTAAAATATCACCAGCAAATAAATAAGCACGAGCTAGGGTAACTTTTCTTTGCATGCCCCCACTTAATAAATTAATATTTTTATCTATATCATAGATGCCAAATTTATTGAGAATTTCTTTAGCTAAATTACCATAATCAGTTATTAACCTTAAATTATCTAAGGCTGAAATCTCATTAATTAGCCTATTTTCTTGAAATACTACTGAAGCTTTGGAAAAGTTTTTATTAATAGTTCCAGTATCTGGTTTTTCTAGACCCAAGATTAAATTTAATATAGAAGTTTTTCCTATACCAGACTTGCCAAAAATCGCCATATTTTCTAGATCAGCTAGATAAAAAGAAAAGTCATTAAGGATTTTTTTATTATAGGACTTAGATACATTTTTAAATTCAATCATGGTTTGCTCCCAAAAGTTTTTTAAGTAAGTTCTCAAAAAGTGATGAGACCAATAAAATTGCCAAAGTCCAGGCAAATAGACTTGGCATATCTAAATATACTTTGGCATTATAAAGATTATTACCGATAGAATCTTGAGGTAAGCCTATAACTTCAGCTGCTATGCCCGCCTTAAAAACCAAACCTGATATGCTTATAATAGAAGAATACAGAAAAGGTTTTGCCTTTATCCTATAAATATATTTTATTTTCTTTTGCTCAGTCACCTGATAAATATCAGCCATTTCTAAAATATCTTTGCTGATATTAACTAAGCCATCAAATACATTTTGAAAAATTAAGGGCATTGCCATAATAAAACTTACATAGATCGAAAGATATGCTTTGTTTGCCCAAAATAATAAAAATATAACTATGCTTGCAAGGGGAACCGACCTAAAAATGCGAATAAGAGGGCTAATGAATTCATTAAATAAATGGGACCTATATGCAAAATATGCAAATATTGTCCCTATTAGAATAGATAATATAAAACCACCTATTATTTTGCTTGTAGAGGCAAATATTGCCTTATAAAAATCAATTTGTCCTAACAGATAGATAAATTTTCTAAATACAAGAAGAGGAGATGGTAGTAGTATCTCCTCTTTTATAAGACCAGCCATAATTTGCCAAATCAATATCCAAGTTATAGCTATTAAAATTTTTCTTAATTTATTTTGTGTAGTAGAAGTCATCTGCTGGTAAGGATCCTCCTACTAATTGAGGATTGCTTTGATATAGATGGTCAAGATAGCTTTCAACCATGGTTTTCATCTCATCCCCATCAATGTATTTTAAAGCAAGATTTGGTAAAGCTTTTTTTGCAACTGCTTCTGGCATAATATCGTATTTTCCAAGAAGGGCTGCAGTAGCATCTACATTTGTCTTTGCTTCATCAATTGATTGTTCATACATTTCTAATAAAAGTGGCACATCTATTTCATCTAAGTATTCACTTCTAGCTACTAAAACTGCAGAAATAAGAGGGCTAGATGTGGCCTCTTCATAAAGTTTATTGATATCTAAGGCAACTTTTGCATTCTCATTTTTCAATAGTACATTTGTCACCATTGGCTCTGGAAGAAGGGCAACTTTTGCTTCTCCTGCTATCATTTTTTGAGCTACTTCACTAGCTTCTGCTAGATATTCTATGTTTACATCACTTTCGCTAAAGCCAGCATTTTTTATAACTTCATTTATAGTAAGGTCTGGTGTTGCTCCCTTGCCTGATGTATAAATAGTCTCTCCACTATTTACTAAATCTTCTACAGAATTTATATCTAAATCACCATTTTCAACTAAGTATAAAACACCAAGGTTATTTATTGCTAAAACTTTTATCTTGCCTTCAGTTTTATTATAAACAGTAGATGCAAGGTTTGGAGGAATAATTGCCATATCAGCTTCGCCAGAAACTAATTGTGGAATTACTGCATCTGGAGCACCCTCCACTGATTGATTAAAAGTAAAGCTTGAATTCTCATTTTTTGAGATGTCTACCATATTTATTGCTCCAGCACTTGTAGGACCCTTTAGCATAGCAAGATTGCCTTGGTAAGTAGCTTCGTTTTTATCTTCATCTACTTCCGTTTGCTTTTCTTCTGGTTTTTCTGTTTGAGTTTCCTCTACTTTTTCTGATTTTTCTACTTGTTCTACTGTTTTATTGTTATTTTCATCATTAGTTGTATTACTAGAACATCCTATTAACCCGAGGGATAATAGGATGACTAGTGACTTAGATTTAAATTTCATCAATTAATTTCCTTAATTTATTTTAATAAATCATCATTTGGTCTATCTTCAGCTGGAATGTGGATATTATCAGCTGGAGATTTAAAGTCAGATGCTTTTGAGAATGCTTTTACAGCCTTAGCTGTTTTATTATCTGCAATTACTACTCCTGGACCACCAACGCAACCGCCTTGGCAGGCCATACCTTCGATTAATTTACCATCCATACGTCCAAGTTTTGCCATTTGAGCAAGTTTAACACAGTTTGCAAGTCCATCTGCAGCTTCTACATCTACTTCTATGCCTGGTCTTATTTCTTTTGCACGTCTTACAACTGCTTCCGCAACTCCTCCACCATTTGCATAATTTCTACCTGTTTCTGAAGCATCCATCATTACATCATCTACTTCGATTTCAGATGGTTCTATGCCTTTAGCAAGGAACATTCCTAGAAGTTCTTCATAGGTAATTACAAAGTCGATTATTTCTGCTACTTCTGGCTCTAAAGCTTCTAGTTTCTTAGAAATACATGGTCCTATAAAGGTTATTTCGCAGTTTGGATCTTTCTTTTTAAGTTGCAATCCTGTATAAATCATTGGTGTAGATGATTCTGATATGTATTCATTGATATCTGGGAATTTCTTTCTTACCATCATCTTCCATGAGAAGCAGCAAGATGTTCCCATAAATGGAAACTCGCCTGTTGGTACTTTTTCTAAGTATTCGTGAGCTTCATTCATTGTTGTAAGGTCAGCACCTAAACCTACCTCAATAACTTCATCAAAACCTAATTGTTTGATAGCTTCTCTAGTTTGTTCTGGGCTTACATCTGGACCAAATTGTCCAACAAATGATGGAGCAACTATAGCATAAGTTTTCTTTTCTGATTGGATAGATTTTACTAGTTGGTAAATTTCAGATTTATCAGAGATTGCTCCAAATGGGCAGGTACTTATACATTTACCGCATGCTACACATGCATCAGCATCTATTTCTGCACGGCCTAGTTCATCTGAGTGAATAGCATTTACACCACAGCTAGCCGCACATGGTCTTTTTTGGTGGTTAATAGCATTGTAAGGACAAGCTTCAACGCATTTACCACACTTTATACACTTATCTTGGTCAATTACTGATCCATCTTTGGTAAAAGTAACTGCATTTTTTGGACAAACATTTACACATGGGTGCCCAATACACGCCATACATTGGTCTGTTACAGTTACTTTATTTTCTGGACATGATTGGCAAGCTATTTTTATTACGCTTACTAAAGGTGGATTGTAAATTCTGTGGCTTACATCCATTTTGTCAAGACCTTCTGTTATAGCATCAGTTTTATCTGCTGTTCTTGCATCAAGGCCGATACCCATTCTAAGTCTTTCACCCATTACTGCTCTATCTAAGAAAATATTTTCTCTATATTGAGCTTTTTCTCCTGGTAGTATGTCGTATACTTCTAGGCCTATATCTGTGATTGGTCTGTTTTCATAAGCAATTTTTGCTATATGTTCAAAGGCCATTCTTCTTATGTTTAATATGTCTATGTATGTTTCTTTCATCTATTTGACCTCATTATTAAATTGGTATTGGTTATATATATTTTCCATAAGCTCTTCTGGCTTAATTTTTTCA
Organism: Anaerococcus groningensis; assembly: GCF_046365465.1. Taxonomy (NCBI): domain Bacteria; kingdom Bacillati; phylum Bacillota; class Tissierellia; order Tissierellales; family Peptoniphilaceae; genus Anaerococcus; species Anaerococcus groningensis. The sequence continues at coordinate 38,498 of NZ_JBGMEG010000005.1, forward strand.
TAATATGTATCATCAACTTTAGCTAATGGAACACTGTTGTCAGAATCTTCTACATCATCCATTATGTTTGTAAAGTCTACGTCTATTTCTGGTTTTGTATCTATTTTTTCGAAAGCATAAGCTTTTAGTAAGTCACTTTTTACTTCATGAACTGAATCTAGTAAAAACTCACTACCTGCTGCGGTGCATCTTGCACACGAACAAATTACAACTTTCATATGACCTCCTTATTGGTTATACATAAATTATAACAAAGAAAAAGCTTATAAGCAATGATAAAAAATTATCACCACTTATAAACTATCTTTTCGGTCAAACTCTAATGGAATTTCAATAATAAACTTAGTTCCCTCTCCTAGTTTTGACTCAACTTTTATATCGTAGTCCAGGTAATTTACAATATGTTTTACAATTGAAAGACCAAGACCAGTTGATTTTTGATTTCTTTTTCTAGACTTATCTACTACATAAAATCTTTCAAAGATTCTTTTAATATCAGCAGAGGCTATACCTATGCCGCTATCTTGTATGCTTAGAAAGTAAGTATTTTCTTCGACCATATAAGAAAATTCAATAGACCCACCTATTTTGTTATATTTTATAGCATTTTCGTAAATATTTGAGATTAAATCATAAAACAATGACTTTGAAGTTTTAATTTTATAAGGTTTTACATTATTTACTACTGTTATATTTTTATTATCAGTTAGTCTTTGGTATTTCTCAATACTTGCACTAATAACTTCATTAATATCTACTTCTATGTAGTTCTTATCAAAATTATTTTCATCAAGTCTAGATATTTTCAATATATCATCTATTATCTCTAGCAACCTATTGCCTTCTTTATAAATTATTTCTGCAAATTTTACTACATCATCTTGTTTGGCTATACCTGTTGCAATCAGTTCTGCATAACCGTTTATAGATGTTAGAGGGCTTTTTAGTTCGTGGGTTACATTTGCAGAAAACTCCCTACGCATTTGCTCAGCACGGACATCTTCAGAATTGTCCACTATAATCATAGCATAGGCTTTTTTATCACTAGTGCTTAGGGGATCTATAAATACTCTTAAATAATAGCCATTTATTCTAATATCAAGATTCTTGCTACGTTTTAAAATAGATGCTTCTCTAAGGGCTAGACTATATTCTTTATTATCTATTAGATTGCTAATGTGAGCATCTTTTTTAACTCCCAAATAATTTTGAGCAGAAGCATTCATAAGCTCTACATTGCCATCTCCATCAAAAAGGATAAAACCTTCTTTCATGTTGCTAGTTATATTTGTAAATTCTAATAACCTAGCTTTTAATTCATTTCTTTCCTTACCAGCCTTTTCTATCTCATCTATATAACCTTTAAGGTAGTGGCTAATTTCATCGTAATTATTGTCCCTTAGAATATTACTATAATTATCAAAATTTATTTTTTTTAAATATACATCTACTTTTTTATCGACATATCTATTTACTATGATATTTATTAAAAATGCCAAAGCAATATAAAATAACAATAAATAAATATTTATATAAAACCATATATCGTTTTTATTAGCAATTAGCAATACATTTTTAGCCTTAGCCCCATAAACTTCTTGGTCTTCTGATGCTCTAAAAAACTTTATGCTAGATCCAACATTCTCACTTTCAAAATTTTTGATTTTGAAATTACTAGTATTTATTTTATCTGGATTATATAAAACCTCATTTTTATCAGTTAAATAAACTAGGGATAAGTTTTTATGGTTATTATTAAATTTTTCTAGGATATCTATAAAATCGGCATCTTCTTCCTTCATTAAAAGAAAGCTCAAAGAATTTTTTGCAAAATCACTTTGAGCTTTGTCATTTATCCTGTAAGAAATACTATTGCTAACTAAAAAAGTTAGGGCTATTATCCGATAGGCCAGCCTTTTCACAGATTTTTCTGCAAGTTTTTTCATATTTCTCCAAACTTATAACCTAAGTTTCTAACTGTTTTTATATGGCGACCTTCTGAAAGAAGCTTGTTACGAAGGGATGCTATGTGTACATCCACAGTCCTCGTTTCGCCTTCATAATCATAGCCCCATATTTTTAATAGAAAGTCCTCACGAGTTATGACATTGCCTATATTGTTCATAAATAATAAAAGCATTTCAAATTCTTTAAAGGTCAAATCTATTGGTTTGCCATCTACTTTTACTGTTCTTTTTTTTGTATTTATAGAGATATTTTTATAATTTATGTGGTCACTATCTTTTTTTACTGATCTTCTAAGGACTGCCTTAACTCTTGAGATAAGTTCTAAGATAGAAAACGGTTTGGTAATGTAATCATCTGCCCCAGACTCTAAACCTAGGACCTTATCAAATTCATCTGTCCTTGCTGTTAGAAGTATTACTGGTATATCAGAAAATTCCGTTATTTCCTTTAAAATTTCTATTCCATCTTTTTCTGGCAGCATTATATCTAGTATTAAAAGCTGACCACCCTTTTGTTTTATGGTATTTACTATATCAAGTCCATCTTCAAAGCTGGTGACCTGATAGCCTTTTTCAGTCAAAGCATAGTCTACTAAATTTCTTATAGACTTATCATCTTCAACTACATAAATCATATTTAAAGCCTCGTAGCTAAATCGCCGACTCTTGCTAAGCGATCGCCTAGTCTTTCAAAATATTTATATAATAAAACTTTTTCTGATAGCTCAATAGCACCTATGCTATTATTTTTATTTAAATCTGCAATGTAATTAACCGCCTCTACAAATAGTTTGTTGTTAACTTCATCATCTTCGATAGTTTTTAGACCTAGGTCATTATCATTGTTGATAAAGCTATTTATACTATCATTAGCCATTTGTTTTTGATTTGCTATAAATCTTTTTACTAGGTCAATTTCTTCATCTGTTAGAGGATATTCTATCATTATCATAGAAGCTTGGGCTAGGTGGCTAGCTATTCTTTTATAAGTAGAAGCAAGCTTTATAGACATTTGTAAAAATCTTAAATCTTTCGCAACTGGTTGTTGTAGAGCAAGAAGCTCAAAACAAAATCTTTCAACATCAGCTGCATTACGTCTTATATCATCATTTAGTTCAATTATTTCTTCTAGATTTCTATTATTTTTATTTTCTAAAAATAAATCAATTTTATCATAACAAAGAATAACAAGCTCCATTAGCTCGTTACTCATGTTTTTGATAGAACCTAGGTCCTGTCTATATCTTGTTCTCATATTAACCAAACCTTCCTGTGATATAATCTTCAGTTCTCTTATCTCTTGGATCTTCAAAGATTTGTTTGGTATCATCCATCTCAATAACTTCACCTGTTAAGAAAAATGCAGTTTGATCTGAAATACGAGCAGCTTGCTGCATGTTGTGAGTTACAATAACAATTGTGTATTGTTCTTTTAAATCTTCCATCAACTCTTCAATAGAAGCTGTAGATATTGGGTCAAGCGCTGAAGTAGGCTCATCCATTAAAACTATCTCAGGTTTTACAGATAATGTTCTTGCAATACAAATTCTTTGTTGTTGTCCACCTGAAAATGATAGAGCATTTTGGTCTAGCTTATCTTTTACTTCATCCCAAATTGCCGCTTGTTTTAATGATGTTTCTACAATCTCATCTAAGGCATCCTTGTCTTTGATACCATCAAGTTTTGGACCATAGGTTAAGTTATCATAAACTGATTTTGAAAATGGGTTTGGTGTTTGAAAAACCATGCCCACATTACGACGTAAGTTTACTACATCTACACCTGGTTTATAGATGTCATTACCTTTTATCTCAATAAGCCCATCTATTCTACAATTTTTTACAAGGTCATTCATTCTGTTAAAACATTTAAGTGTTGTAGATTTACCACAGCCTGAAGGACCTATAAAAGCAGTTACTTGACCTTTTTTGATATCCATATTAACTCCTTTAAGGGCTTGGAAATCTCCATAATATAAGTCAAGGTCTTTTACAAGAATTGCTGTTTCTAAATCAGAATATTTATTTGTTTGATCAAGGGTATGAACTGGTTTACTATCATCCCTATCTTCGTAGTCTAGGCTGTAGTCAGCTCCACTTTCTGTTGCTGACTCAGTATTAGTAGAAGATACGTCTTTAATATTATCCTCACTTTTACCTAGATTTTTATCTAAACTAGCCTTTCTTTTATCGGAAGGCTCGAATGTTTTTTTATCCATTTATTTCTCCTCTTAGTTAACTAAGGTTTTAGTAATTTTTCCTGATATCCAGTTAATTATTATAACAAATATCAGTAGTAAAACTGCAGTAGCATAAGCTTCTTTTACATGGAAACCTTCTGAGGAAAGCATGTACATGTGTACAGCTAGAGTTCTTGCTGAGTTTCCAAGAGTTTTTGGAATAGAAGGTTGAGTACCCATAGTATAAATTAATGCTGCAGACTCTCCAACTATCCTACCTGTTGCTAGAAATATACCACCTAAGATACCATCCATGGCTTCTGGTAAGACTACTTTAAAAATAGTTTGAATTTTTGTAGCACCAAGAGCTAAAGATGCGTGTGCTTGAAGGGGATTAACAGTAAGTATTGCTTCTTCTGTAGTTCTAATAATAGTTGGAAGGATCATGATAGCGACTGTTAGACATCCAGCTATTAAAGAATATCCCATACCTAGACCTAGATTTGTTTTAGTTACAAAAAATAAATATCCAAATAAACCATAAACAATAGATGGAATTGATGATAAGATTTCTGTAGCAAATCTTACAGCTTTAATAAAGTACTTGTTTTCAGCATAATTTGATAGGTAGATAGCTGTAAAAATACCCATTGGTAATGCGATTAATAATGTTAATAAAATAGTAAATAATGTCGAAATTAAGGCCGGCATTATAGATACGTTTGTTGAAGTGTATTGCCATTCAAATAATGATGGTGATATGTTTGGTATACCTTGAAATAAGATGTAGAGAATAATTATTCCACCAAAAGCATATGCCAACACAGTAAATAGCCATACAAAAATTTTATAAGCTTTAGTCATATATACTCCTAGTCAATAATTAATACTTTTGCTCGCTCTTACTTCTTATAATATTAAATATAATATTGATTATTAATATAAAGAAGAATAGCACCATACCCGTAGCAATTAGAGATTCTCTATGCATACCAGACGCATAGCCCATTTCTAGAACGATATTAGTTGTTAAAGTACGAGCTCCATCTAAAATAGAACCTGGCATTCTTGGTTGGTTACCAACTACTAGATAAACTGCCATTGTTTCACCAATAGCACGACCAATAGCAAGGATAATTGAAGAAAAGATACCGCTTTTAGCGTAAGGAAGCATAACGTGATGGATAGTTTCCTCTTTTGTAGCTCCAAGTGCTAGTGATCCAGTATAAAATACTTTTGGTACTTGGCGAAGAGAGTTTTCTGATATATTTACCATAGTAGGTAAAATCATTATGCTAAGCAAAATAGATGCTGTAAGCATGTTGTACTGTGAAGTATGGAATATTTTACCAATTCTTGGTGCAAGCACCACCATGGCAAAGAAACCATATACTACTGAAGGGATAGCTGCCAATAAGTTTATTAATGATTTTAGAAAGTTATAACTTTTATCAGCATAATAGGCCATGAATATGGACACTGCTAGCCCAAAAGGAAGGGCTATCAGTGTTGATAAGGCTGTTACAATAAGAGAGCCTACAATCATAGGCAAGATTCCAAAGCTTGCTGGTTTTGCTGTAGGCGCCCATTTTTCTCCCGTTAAAAACGGAACAAGTCCGTATTTACTTACGAAGTCTATTCCTGATCTAAAGATAAAGAATATGATTAATAGTATAAGTACTACGGACATTGCTGCTGATATAAAGAATAAGATTTCACCAAATCTTTCCTTTGTATTTTTCATTTTCTTAGTTTAATTCTCCAGTATTTTTAAGTTCACCTGCAAAGATTTGTTTAAGTTGTTCGATTGTTAAATCTTCAACTTTGCTGTCTTTGTTAACAATAACAGCTATTCCGTCTGTTGCGATTACTTCTGGTGTTAATTGCTCTTTTTCATCATCTTTAAGTTCTCTTGATGCCATAGCGATTTGTGCTGCACCATCGATAACTGCTTCAATACCTGCTGATGATCCGTTAGATTGGATTTCAATTGTTACATCTGGGTTAAGAGCTTCATAAGCTTCTTTGAATTTTTCCATAAGTGGAGTTACAGATGTAGATCCTGCTACTGTTATAGATCCGCTTAAACCTTCTGCTGCAGTGTATTCTTCAGTATCTTTTAAAGGTACATATCCTTCTTCTTTTACAAGTTCTTGGGCTTGTTTAGATAAAGCATATTTTAAGAAGTCTTGAGAGATTTCATCTAGACCTTCTTCTTTGTATGCAAGGTTAAATGGTCTTGAGATTTTGTAATCTCCTGATTCAATATTTTCTTCTGTTGCTTCTACACCTTCAACTTTAACTGGTTTTACTGTATCATTTAATGAACCAAGAGAAATGTAACCAATAGCTGATGGGTCTTGTGCTACAGTTGTCATAACTCCGTTTGTAGAGTTTTGAACTACTGCATCAACAGTTGTTTTATCTTCTTTGCTTCCATCTGCTGCTTCTTCTTCAAGACCAACAAGTTCTATGAAAGCTCCTCTTGTACCAGAACCATCTTCTCTTGATACTACTGTAAAGTCATAGTCTTCTGCATTAGCTGTGTCAGCTTCTTCTGTTGTTTCTTCTTTTGCTTCATCAGCTGGTTCTGTTGTAGCATCATCTGTAGCTTCTTCTGTTGTTTCAGCTGTATCTGTAGTTTCTGTTGCAGCTGGTTCTTCAGTTTTATTTTCAGCATTGTTTCCACATGCTGTTAAAACTAATCCTAGTGAAAGTGCTGCTGCAATAATTTTTGAATTTTTAAGTGTCATGAAATATCTCCTTATAGTTTTCTTATATTTCTTTACTTAAGTATTCTACACAAGCTTTATTTAATTTATTTTAAAGTTTTGTAAAATTTGTGTAAAGTTTGCTCCAACTACATTACTTATATACCCACTTAAAAATTTTCAAACATCAAGCTTTATCTTCTTCTTTTTCTGGGATAACTAGGTTCATTATAAATGCAAATAAGGTTGTAAGAACAACTGGAGATGAGCCTATAGCTACTTCTAAGCTTTCTGGCATAAATGTAACTCCTGCATTATGAGCTGCAGTAACTACTTGGGTAAAACCAAAACCTATTGCTACAGATACACCAACTATGTAAGTGTTTCTCATAGATAAGGGTTGGCTAGTTATCATTCTTATACCATTCATTGTTATAGCAGCAAAAACTGAAATGGTAGCTCCCCCTATAACTGGATATGGAATTGTTAGTAACAGAGAAGAAAATTTAGGTACAAGACCTGCTATTAAAATCATAATAGATGAAGTAATAAATACTTTTTTATTTATTACCTTATTAATAGAAACTATCCCAGCATTTTGTGAAAAAGTTGCAGTAGGTAGGGTTCCTATAAAAGCTCCAAGTATATTTGCAACAGAAAAGCCCATGATACCACCACGAAGTTCATCACTTGTAGCTGGTCTATTCATACCACCTATAGTAGTAGAGTTCATATCCCCTATTCCCTCAATACAGGTTACTATGAAAATAATAATAAAGGCTGCAACTGCTGATGGTTCAAATTTGATACCAAAATACATTGGACTTACAAAAGAAAACCACCCAGATTCTGCCACTGGAGATAAATCTACATAGCCCATAAAAAACGCTAATACATAACCAACTATCATAGAAAGTAGGACAGATGCTAATGATACCATGCCTTTACCAAAGTGGGTAAAGATAATATTTGCAAGTAGGGTCACCGCTGCAATAAACCAATATTGCCAAGATCCCCATCCTGCCATACTCACATCTCCTCCACCACCCATATAATTTAGAGCAACTGGATATAAAGAAAGTCCGATTGATAAAACAACAGTACCGGCTACTAGAGGTGGGAAATATGGTAAGACATATTTAAGAGCAAAACCAAAAATAAAAGAAAAAATTGCCGCAATAAGTTGGGCTCCTAAAACTATGGCCACGATATTTTTTGACCCTAAACTCTCAAATTGGTTGGCAAGAGCAATCATTGTTGGAACATAAGAAAAACTTACCCCATAAATCATAGGAAGTTTATTTCCTATAAGACGCGCTGGAGCTAAAATAATCAAAAGTGTAGTAAGTGCTGATCCTATAAGCGACATTTGCACTAGTAATATAGAATGACCATAATCAAGACCTGCAGCTCCTGCAAAAATTAAAGTAGGTGCTATACAACCTGCAATCATTGCTATAAGATGCTCAAAAGCTAAAGGCAAGGACTGCTTTAAACTAACAGGTCCATCAACAGTAAATAAATTAGAATAATTTTTATCCATTATCTCTCCTTCATATTTAAATAATAGTAACGACCGACTAACTTATCATCCTTAATAATAAATGATGTTTTTATTTTATAACAATTTTACAGAGAATATTTTAACTTAATTGGTGAAATTAAAAATTTTAATAAAAGAATTCGGTTAAAAACGTTATCCTTGACAACAATTAGTAAAAAATTATAATCATTAAGTGATTATACAGAAAAAGAGGTTAAAAATGAGCAATATTATAGTACCAGATGGGTACACTTCAGATCCAGATTTATATACAACACAATTATTAATAAAAGAAATAAAAGATTATTTTCAAATTAACTTAGCAAATAACTTAAATTTAAAAAGGGTGTCAGCCCCACTATTTGTATCAAAAGAATCAGGGTTAAATGATAACTTAAACGGTTTTGAAGGTCCGGTAGTATTTGATGTTCCAGAAGCAAACAACGAAGAGCTAGAAATAGTTCACTCCCTTGCCAAATGGAAACGCTACGCCCTTAAAAAATATAATTTTAGAATGCATGAAGGCCTTTACACAGACATGAACGCTATCCGCCGTTGTGAAGTGCCAGATAATACCCATTCATTTTATGTAGACCAATGGGACTGGGAACTTATTATGGAAGAAGGCGAGAGAAATGAAGATTATTTAAAAAGAGTAGTAAATGTTATCTACAGAACATTAAAATCTCTAGATGAATATCTTTGCAGTCTTATTCCTCAAAGACATAAGCTTTTAAAAGATCAAATAACCTTTATTACCAGCCAAGAACTTTTAGATAAGTATCCAGAAGTAGCTGACAGTACAGAAAGAGAAAGACTAGCAGTAAAAGAATATGGGGCGATATTCTTAATGCAAATTGGTACTACTCTTTCAAACGGACAAAAACACGATAACAGAGCACCAGACTACGATGACTGGTTATTAAATGGGGATTTAATAGTTTATAATCCAATCTTAGATGACCAGTTAGAATTATCTTCTATGGGTATTAGGGTAAATCCAGATAGATTAAATGAACAATTAAAACAATCAGACAATCTAGATCGTTTAAAATATAATTACCACAGAATGCTAATGGATGGAGAATTACCACAAACTGTTGGTGGTGGTATAGGTCAATCTAGACTTTGTATGTTCTTCCTACAAAAAGCTCACATTGGTGAAGTACAGGTTTCCTACTGGCCAGATGATTATAGGATGGCTCTAGAAAATAGGGGTGTTACCCTATTATAGCTAATAAAAAATCTCACTTTTTAGGTGAGATTTTTTGTTTACTTTTTATGCCAAAAATTCTGATATTTCAGCTATAAATATGTCCCCATATTGGACAAGTTTTTTATCTCCTACTCCCTTTACTTCTAAAAACTCTTCTTCTGTTTGTGGTTTTAAGGTTGCCATATCTTTTAAAGAAGCATCTGAAAATATAATAAAAGGTGGAATATTTCGATTTTTTGATAAATCTAGCCTTACTTTTTTAAGGTGGTTAAATAACTTATCATCATAGTCGGTTGGGTCAATATTTCTTAGGCTTTTTTCCATTTCTTTTACCGGATCAGCTTTATTTTCAATAACAAATACTTTCTCATTATCAAAGAGTACTTCTTTTGATTTTTCTGTAAGCTTTAAAATAGGATATTGGCCGCCACTTACTCTAATATAGCCATCTGCAATCAAGGTTCCTATAAGGTCTTTGATATATTTATCATCATTTTCTTTCATAATTCCAAAGGTCGAAACTTCAGATAAATTTTTCTCACGCGCATTTTTATTTTGGGATCCCTTAAGACAGTCAACTATGGTTTTTGACCCGTACCTTTGATCTAGCCTATAAATACAGGATAAAATTTTTTGGCTATCAATGGTTGCATCTGTTTTATCTACTTCACTTAGACAATTAGAACAGTTATCACAATAGTCCATAGCCTCACTACCAAAATAACTAAGGATAAATCCTCTAAGGCAATTGCTAGTATTTACATAATTTATTATAGTTTGTAATTTTTCTAGCTGATATTTCTTAAAGGAAAAGTTATTAGTTTGATTTATCAAAAATTTGTTAATAATTATATCTTGGGCGTTATATAATAAAATACAATCAGCATCTTCTCCGTCTCGTCCTGCACGACCTGCTTCCTGGTAATAAGATTCCATATCCTTGGGCATATTGTAGTGGATAACATAGCGTACATTGCTTTTATCAATGCCCATACCAAAAGCATTGGTAGCAACTATTATTTTTTTGCGTTCATAGATAAAGTCATCTTGGTTTTTAATTCTTGTACTTTCATCTAAACCAGCATGGTACTTACAAACATCAAGGCCCATTTTCTTAAGCGACTTATAAACCTCATCCACTTTTTTACGAGTGGAGGCATAGATGATACCGGATTCATCATCATGGTCTTTTAAATATCCTTTTAAAAATTTTAGTTTATCTTTTGGTTTTTCTACAATATAGGTTAGATTTTTCCTATCAAAGCCTGTTACCTTTATAAAGGGATCTTTAAGTTCTAAGTTCTTAATTATATCATCACGTACTTCTTTGGTTGCTGTTGCCGTAAAGGCTGCAACTGGGATTTCTCCAATAACATCATAGATACTTGGAATAAGTTTATAGGCTGGCCTAAAATCATGGCCCCATTGGCTTATACAGTGAGCTTCATCTACTGCTACAAAATTTATATTCAAATTCTTAATAAATTCTATAAAAAAATTATTTTCTAGTCTTTCTGGTGAAATATAAAGTAGTTTTACATGTCCGCGTCTGATATCACTTAAGGTTTGCTTATACTCATCAGTGGTTAAAGTCGAATTAATAAAGCTTGCACTAATTCCATTTTCGTTTAAGGCATCCACTTGATCTTTCATCAAAGATATTAAGGGCGATATGACAAGAGTAATTCCATCCATCATTAAAGCAGGCAATTGATAACAAATAGACTTGCCACCGCCAGTTGGTAACACTCCTAGTACATCTTTACCATCTAAGATATTTTTTATAATCTCTTCTTGGCCTGCCCTAAAACTTTCATAACCAAAATATTTTTTTAAATTTTCCTTTAATAAATTTTCTGTCATTATAAATCCTAAAAAAAATAATTAAGCTCCTAAGAACTTAATTATTATTTCCTTCGGTTTGATCAACCTCTTTATCAGTCTCGATTTCTTCTGGTAAATCTTCTTCTGTACTATCGGTTAATTCTTCTTCAGTTTCTTCTTGGTCTATTTGCTCTGTTTGAGGTTGCTCATCGGCTTCTTCCTCATAGTCACTTCTTGGACTTTGGTTAGTTATATATTCTTCTTCCTCTAAGATAGCTCCCTCACCCTTGTTAAAGGTAATATCTCCTACCTTTGTTTTTAGACTAATATCTTTTTGAGCCTTATTATTTTTGCTAAAGCCATCTTTGATATTTCTATAAGAAATATTTCCTAAAATAAAGTTACCTACTTCTAGATTTGCCTTTACATTATAGTTATCAAGGCTATCAGTTGAGCTAATTATAATATCTCCAGTTTGAGTTGAAAAATCCGACCTAGTTCCTAGCTTACTTTCGTTAATAATAATATCTCCCGCATTTGTAGCAAGTTTTGTATTTAAAAGTTCTGATTTTTCTAGGCTAATGTCTCCTGCTTCATTAGTCACACTTCCTCCAAAAAATGAGTTTTCAAAGCTAATGTGGCCAGTTTTTACATTTAAATCTAGATTTCTAACTTCTAAATCAGTTATTTTTACATCACCAGCATTAACATTGGCCTTGATTTCTTCTAAATTCTTATCCATTGGTAAGAATATTCTAAGGATTTGGACCTTATTTTTCATATTCAATTCCTTACCCTTAATGTCTGACTTGAGGTTTAACACACCATTTTCATAAGAAACATCGATAGTGTAGACATCTTCTTCCCCTCTTTTTAGCTCAGTATACTCTATATAAGGGTTGGTATTTGATTTTTGGATACGAATATCAGCCACATCTAGGTCAATATTAATTTTTTTCACTTGGTTTAAGTCAACGCGCATGATAGTGGAGCCATTATAAGAATTTTGGTCAATTGCTTCTGATGTTTGACTGTCTTGTGGATCCATATTTTGTTTTTTATTTATAAAGTAAAGAGCTGCTGCTAGCAAAACTACTATTAAAGCAGCGATTAAAATATTTCTTTGACTAAATTTTTTGCGTCTTTTTCTTCTCTTGCCTTGGTTTTTGCTTTCTTCATCTAGAATTTCTTCTAACTCTTGGTCGTATTGCTCTTCTTCATTTATATTTTTATTATTATCTTCCATAGGTATCCCCCTCAGGTCCACTTGTCTTAAATTGTAAAATCTGTAAAAACAAGGTTAGAATAAATATCCAAACAATCATGGGAATATTAAAGTTCCCGTCCTTGTAAAATGGATATAGTAATGTCTCAAAAATCCTTGTTTCATTAGACGATATAAAATATTGTACCATAAAAAATAAAGTAATTATATTATATAGACTTATAGCAATATTTAATAAGTGTTTACTAAAAGATAAATCATAATCTCTAATGTATAAAGTAGCAATTATTAGTAAAAGAGATGAAAAAATTGCAAAATATATCAATTGTTCCTTAGGTACATAAAGATAGCCAGCGAAAGCTGTAAAAATTAATACAAATATCTTAAATTCTTCCAAAAAATTATATTTTTTTGTTTTATCTTCACTCATAATCGATACTCCATAAATATAGGCCACTAGCTGCTAGGGCCGGATTGGCTTTTTTAGTGTTATTAGAAGCAAAATAGTTTTTAAATTCATCCATACTTAGCTTGCCACGGGCTAGTTCTACCAAGGCCCCTGACATAATTCTAACTTGGTTATGTAAAAAACTATTGGCCTTATAGTAGATTTCTATTTTATTTTCATTTGCAACAAAGTACGCATCATTTAAAGTACGAACAGTATTTATTTCTAAATCCTTATCAACCCTCATAAAGGCTTTAAAGTCATGCTCTCCCTTTAGAATATCCAAGCCTTCTTGTAATTTTCCTAAATCAAGCTTATAGGTAATATGCTCCATATAATTTCTATATATAGGGTGCATAATTTTATCTCTATAAATTACATACTGGTAGGTCTTAGTTTTTGCAGAAAATCTAGCATGAAAACTTAGGTCTACCTCTTTGGATTCTAGGGAAATAATATCATCTGGCAAGAATGGTTCTATATGATATTTAAAGGCTCTTGGGTTGATATTGGTAGCTGTTAGAAAATTTATGTATTGAGCATAGGCATGGACTCCTGCATCAGTCCTGCCTGCTGCAATAATGCGGTTATTTTCACCAGTTACTTTATGAATGGCTTTTTTTACTTCACTTTCTACATTTCTTAAGCCTTCTTGGTATTGGTATCCATGGAAATTTGTTCCATCATAACCAATTTTTAAAAGTATATTTTTTACCATAGGTATTTTTTAGCAATCATAAGCACACAAAATCCTAAAAATAAAAACAGCGTTATATAGTCTGTCTTATCCATAATGATTTCATTTAGCTTAGTACGTTCTTCACCAATACGGTACATCCTAGCCTCCATGGCTGTAGCAAGGTCATCAGATCTTTTAAATGAATTTATAAAAAGTGGTACTAAAAGAGGAATCATTGCCTTAGCACGATTAAAGATGTTTCCAGATTCAAAATCTGCTCCTCTAGCCATTTGTGCCATTCTTATTTTATTTGCCTCATCAAATAAGGTTGGGATAAATCTTAGGGAAATACTTATCATCATGGCAAGCTCTCCTGCAGGAAAACCGAATCTTTTTAGGGGTGAAAATAATTTTTCTAAGCCGTCTGTAAGCTCCATGGGACTAGTTGTATAGGTTAACATGGATGTTGTAAGAATAATTAAAATTAGTCTTATAATTGTAAAAAGAGTTCTATAGACACCTTCATCAGTTATAGTTAATCTACCAAAAGATACTAGCGTATTCCCAGGGGCAGTAAATAGGTTAATAATTGCAGTTACTATGATAATAAATAGTAGGGGTCTTAGTGATTTAAAAACGTTCTTTACAGGGATTTTTGCTGTATAAAGCATAAGAACTAATAAAATTGCAAAGGGAATGAAACTTACAAAGTCATCTACAAAAAATATTGTAATAATATATGCAAAAACTCCGATAAGCTTTACCCTAGGATCTAGCCTGTGCATAAAAGTATCAAAGGGTAGGTATTGACCGATTGTTATTTTATTCATGGGCTACTCCTAAATATTTACTTAATTCCTCTACTGCAGCTTCTATAGTGTAGATATCATCACGGACATCATGGCCCTCATTTTTGTATGCTTTCATAAATCTTGATACTTGAGGAACATCTAATCCAATTTTTTCTAAATCTACTTTAGTAAAGGTATCATAGGTTGATGCATCACTATAAATCTCACCCTTATTCATAACAATGACCCTATCTACATACTCTGCCACATCTTCCATGGAATGGCTAACTAAAACAATAGTTAGTTCTGGATCATTTTCATAAATACTTATGATTTCTCTAAAAATTTCCTCTCGACCTGCTGGGTCTAAACCTGCAGTTAACTCATCTAGAACCAAAACCTTTGGATTCATAGCAATAATTCCTGCAACGGCAACCCTTCTTTGCTGACCCCCAGATATTTCAAAAGGAGATACATTTTTGTATGTTTCATAGTCAAGACCAACTTTACTCATGGCTTCTTTTACACGTAAATCTACTTCATCTTCTGTTAAACCCATATTTGTAGGGCCAAATGATATGTCTTTTGCTATAGATTCTTCAAAAAGCTGGTGTTCTGGATATTGAAAAACAAGACCAACCTTAAATCTGATATCCCTACGTTTCTCTTTATCCTTGGTATTTACACCATCTACAACTACATCTCCATTTGTTGGGATTAAAAGTCCATTTAATAATTGAACTAGAGTTGATTTTCCTGATCCAGTTTGTCCTATTAAGCCTATAATTTCATGGTTACCTATATTTAAATTGATATCTTTTAGAGCATATACTTCACCAGGTATGCCTTGATTGTAAATATAATCTACATTTTTTATATCTATATTCATATACTCTCCAACATTTCATCAATACTTAAGGGTAGTTTTTCAAATTTTACACCTTTTTTGCTTAGTTCATAGGCCACTTCTGTAACTTGTGGGACTGTAAGGCCTAGAGATTTCATTTGATCAACTTTAGAAAAAACTTCTCTAGCACTTCCTTCTAGGGCTACCTGTCCCTTATCAAGAACTACAATTTTATCAGCTATTATAGCCTCTTCCATGTAGTGGGTAATATAAATTATAGTTTTACCATAATTTTTGTTTAACTCTTCTACAAGTTTTATAACATCCTTACGTCCCTTGGGGTCAAGCATGGCAGTTGGTTCATCAAAAATAATGTAGTCGCTCATCATAGCAACTACACCTGCAATTGATACCCTTTGTTTTTGACCACCAGATAGATTTGCGGGATTTCTTGTTTTAAAATCACTCATGCCAACTAAGTCTATTGCGCTATCTACTCTTTGTCTAAGCTCAGGATTTGGGATTTGTAGGTTTTCCACCCCAAAGGCTACCTCTTCTTCTACAGTTGTAGCCACCATTTGGTTATCTGGGTTTTGGAAAACCATGGAGCATTTGCCCCTTACATCCCATATTAAATTTTCATCTTTTGTATTTAAGTCATCTATCCAAATATCTCCAGTAGTTGGAAAAATTTGCGCATTCATCAGCTTTCCCAAAGTGGATTTACCAGACCCATTATGGCCTAAAACAGCAACAAAATCTCCTTTATTTATTTCAAGATTAAGTTCTTTTAAGGCAAAATGGCCCTCGCTATCATCATTTGATGGATAGGCATAACTTAGATTTTCAATTTTTATCATAATATCTCTTAATAAATCATACCAGGTGAGTAATTTGTGCTTGATTCATAAACTACTACTGGTGTTACATAATCAACATTCTCAAATAAGGCTTTTGCTGCTGATGGTGGTAGGTTATAGCAACCGTGAGATCCATTTTGTAGGTAAGTACTTCCACCAAATCCACCACGCCATGGTGCATCATGGAAGCCTTCTCCATCCCAGCCTATTGGCATCCAGTAATCAACTGGAGTTTGGTATGAAGTTTGGCCATCAAAGTTTAAACCTGTTAAAGTAGTGTCGGCAACTTTATTTAAAATTTGTCCTACACCAACATTTGTCGCCCAGCCATCAATTGGTCTACCTGAAACTAAGTCAGATTCTAAGATTAAATTACCATCTTTATAAAACCACATGTGTTGACGGGATAGGTCTACTTCTACATAAGTATCTGCTATATCCTCACCAGTATCTGTTCTTACATAGGCAATATTTGCGTAAACGGGTTCTATAACACCGCTTTCTCTAGAATTTACTTGTTCATAAATTTTATCAACCATGCCATCAACATCTAGTTTAAAGCCATAAACTCCTGGAGCTACAACTATTTCTCCTATACCTGTAGCATTAAACTTACGGTTTTTTCCATAGGTATCTGTTTCGCTTGCTAGATATTTTGCATAGTCATAAACTTTATCATAGTTTAACTCAAGACCTTCATCAGTCATATCAAATAAATCAAGTAAGGAGTTGCCTTCTAATTTTAAGTCAAAACCATTAAAGTTAAATTTGATACTCATGTCTTTGATATGCTCAGAATCAGCTAGAACTTTTTGTAATTTTTCTGATTTACTAGTTACTTTTGGATTGTGGTAGTAGCTATCGTCTAAGCTTAGTTCCTTACTTTTTGTATTGATATTATCGATAATGGCCTCTTTTAATTTCTTTTTATCAACCTCATTACCAATAACCTCATCTTCTATAAAAAACTCTCCATCTTTCATGGCAATTTTTGCATCTTTTGGCTCTGTTATACCATTCATTAACTTTGATTCCTCGATTTTTTTATCAAGTTTATCTTCATCATAAGAAACCTTGTATTCAAAATCAAAGTCTTGCTTTTTATTATTTACTAGAGCAGCCGGCCAAGTAAAAGGGTTTTGATCTATTTTTGCATCTGATGGTAATTTAGCATCATAGTCGATGTCAGCTGGGTTAATTATTAAATCTCTATCATCTCTACCTGTTACATTTAAGCTAAAATCATCTGGAGCTTTTTCTAAAGCTTCCTTTTTTGAAGCATAAGAAATGTCCTTGCCATTTAAAAATGTTCCTGGCAAAGCTATATACGAAAATATCACTGTTCCTATTAAGTAGATAGCAACAAGTATTGATATAATAATAAGTCCTATCCTCTTACCATCATTCTTTTCTTTTTTATCAGTCAATTATTTCCTCCGTTATTATCTGGTTTTTTCCCAAAATATTGGTAAAAATCAACTTTCTCTCCACCGTTATAAAGCTTTCTCTTTTTAGAAAGTCTTCTTTTAAATTTCTGATCAAATCTTTCATCACTGGTTATAAAATAACAAGACCATGTATCCATGTTCTTAAATTTATCATTAATTTTTTGGTAAATCTCATCAGTATCTACCCTAGATAATCTCTCTCCATAAGGTGGGTTGGTTATAATAATCCCATAGTCATCTTTTAAAGCAACATTTGAGATGTCACGGGTAAGAAATGAAATATCTTCCTCAACACCTGCATTTATAGCATTATTTTTTGCAAGGCTAATAGCCCTACCGGATATATCTGATCCTAGCAAATTAAGTTTTTTATCATAATCAATTACTGATAAGGCTTCTTTTTTTGCATTTTTGTGATGGTCTTTATCAAAGAAAATAAAGTCTTCATAATCAAAGTTTCTATCTATACCTGGAGCAATATTGCGCGCTTTTCTAGCTGCTTCTATTAATATAGTCCCCGACCCACAAAATCCATCAAATAAAAACCTATCAGGATTGTAAAATGATAAATCAACAAGAGCTGCTGCAAGATTTTCGCGTAAAGGTGCTTTTACTGTATCTTCACGGTAACCACGTTTGTGTAGCCCCTCTCCGGATGTATCTATAACTACACTTGCAATATCATTTTTAAGCATCACTTCTATTTGGACCCTATGACCAGATTTTTCAAAGTGATTTACCCTATATTTTTTTCTCATAGAATCTATAATAGCTTTTTCAGTAACTGATTGAATAGTTCTTATCGAAAAAAGCTTAGACTTATAGGTTCTAGCATTTACTATAAAATTGCTCTGCTTATCTAAAAAATCAGACCAGCTAATAGCCTTTACCCTTTCAAAAAGTTCATCAAAATCGCCTGCCTTAAAACTATCCACTACAAGATAGACCCTATCAGCTTCACGTAAATTTATATTCAGTTTTGAAATATCTGATAATTGCCCATTAAGGGAAATCATCCCATCACTAACTTCAAAGTCTTCATAGCCCATATCTAAAAGCTGTCTTTTAACAAGGGCCTCTAGGCCAAAGCTAGTGGTAATCAAAAATTTAGTCATACTTTTATTATAACTTTAAAAACTAATTTTTCATCTTATAATAAGTATTTTCACAATAAAAAACCACCCGAAGGTGGTCTTATTATTAATTGGCTTCTAAAAAGTCATACATCTTTTCAAAAATAATTTGCCTATGCTCATAGTTTTTAAAAGAATGGTCTGCACCATCTACTTGCTGGTAACTAGCGTTTGGATAAGCTTTTTCGAGTTTTTCGTTAGCGTCATTAAAAACTAGATCATCCTTAGTCCCGCGTAGGATAAGTACATTGCCTTGGTATTTACTAGCTTGCCCGTAAATATCTTTTGGTAAAAAGTCTAGTAAAAATCTCCTGTGAAGTTTTACTCCACCAATATCTACATCTTCTATTTCTTTTACTTCTTTTGCTATTTTAAATTTATCTAGGTCACCTGTGGCAGTTTTCGGATCAAAATATGCCATACCAGCAACTTTTAAATATTGAGGATTATTCATATCACTTGCTGGAGCTAAAAGCACCATAGCCTTTGGATTGACTTTACTAGCTATGAGGGTAGATATTACTCCTCCTAATGAGTGACCCACCAGGTAAATTCTATTCCTATCTACATATTCGCGTAGCTTAGTAAAATCATAAATCATTATTGCTTCTTCTTCCTCACGACTTACAGTCATATCATAGAAGTCACCATCTGATTCATTGGTACCTGAAAAATCAAAACGCACTGTTACATATCCCCTATCTGTTAGATACTTGGCATTTTGTCCACGAAACCAAGTACTTCCATTGCGATCTCCACCAAAACCATGGTAGAAAATAACGGTAGGATATTTTTTTGTAGCATCAAAATCATCAGGGGTATTTATAACACCCCTTAATATTATGCCATCTTTTTTGGAAATTTGTTCATAAATATATTTCATTGTTAAGCTCTTTTACTTAAAATTCTAGCCATTTCAACACCCGATGCTGAGGCTTGGGAAAGAGAATGGGTTACTCCTGACCCATCTCCTAAGCAGTATAAACCTTTTTGTTTAGTTTCAAATTTACTATCTACATCTACTACTGAGTTATAAAATTTAACTTCTATACCATATAAAAGAGTATCATCATTAGCCATACCTGGAGCAATTTTATCTAATTGGTAAATCATTTCTATAATATCATCTAATTGTCTTTTTGGCATAACAAGGGATAAATCCCCAGCAGTTGCATTTAAGGTTGGTTTGGTAAATGATTTTGCCATACGTCTTTCAGATGAACGGCGCCCTTTAATAAGATCGCCAAATCTTTGCATTAAAACTCCACCACCCAGCATATTGGAAAGTCTTGCTATGGATTCACCGTATTCATTTGAATCTTTAAAAGGCTCGGTAAATTTATTGGTTACAAGCAGAGCAAAGTTTGTATTTTTTGATTGAAGTTTTGAATCTGTAAAGGAGTGACCGTTTACAGTTTGGATTCCATTTGTATTTTCTACAACTACTTGGCCATATGGGTTCATGCAGAATGTACGTACTACATCATTATATTGTTTGGTTTGATACATAATTTTTGCTTCATAAACATCATCTGTAATATGTTTAAAAACTTCAGCCGGTACTTCTACACGTACACCGATATCGACACGGTTTTTACGAGTTGGCACATCAAACTTATCGCATACTTCTGATATCCATTTAGATCCTGAACGACCTGCAGCTAAAACTAAATCCCTACATGTATAAGTTTCACCATCATCAGTTTTTAGAGTGTAAAGCTCATCTTCATAAGCTACATCTGTTACCATAGTTTTAAATTTAAAGTCGATCTGATCTTTTACATAATCATATATTTTTTGTAAAATAATTTTATTTCTTTCTGTACCAAAGTGACGTACTTTTGCATCTAATAAGTGAAGGTCGTGTTGGAGGCATTTGGTTTTTAAATCGTTTTTGTCAGTAGAATATAATTCTAAGTCTCCTCCATCAAATTCCATTAAAACAGAGTCAACATATTCCATTAACTCCATGGCCTTATCTTCACCTATGTAATCATGTAAGTCGCCGCCAAAACTTGTTGTTATATTGTATTTTCCATCAGAAAGTGTTCCTGCTCCTCCAAAACCATACATAATATTGCAAGGATTGCAGTGAATACAGTGGTCCACCTTACCATCTGTGATTGGACAAGACCTGCTAGCTACTTGCCTACCACCATCTATTATTAATACTTTTTTATCAGTATTTAATTTTTTAAATTCGTAGGCCATGAAGGCTCCAGCAGCCCCTGCACCAACGACTATTACATCATAATTTTGCATAAACTCCCCTTAATTCTCATTTTTGCCTCATGTACTATACAATATTTATTATAAATAACAAGCAATCTACTCGTAAATAGCACGGGCTCCGCCTATTAATTTTGGGCGAGATTTTAGGGCGGTTACTCTAGCATCACCAATGTATTTTTGCGAAAGTCTAAGTGGTACTTGGACAAATTTTACATGCATGCCTATTTCTGTATCTCCAATATCAACACCAGCTTTAGCTATGACATGCTCTATTATAACTGGATCTTTCATTTGGTCAAAGGCTGCAACAGACATTGCCCCACCTGCATGAAGGGCTGGGATTACAGATACTATTTCAAAATTATTTGCCTTAGCTACTTCTCTTTCAATTACTAGCGCTCGGTTTAGGTGCTCGCAGCCTTGAACAGCTAGATTTATATTTCTTTTGCTAGTTATATTTAAAACTTCTTTTATTACAGCACTGCCGATTTCAAGACTAGAATCTTTGCCAATAGTGCCCCCACCTATTTCACTAGTTGATCCACCTAAGACAAGGATGTCATTTTTCTTTAGAGCAGCCTCATCTATTAATTCATTTATTACATTTATAGTTTGTTCTTTAATCTTATTTATATCTTGCATTTAAACACTCCTTATCATTATTATACGATTTATAAAATTTGCGGACAAAAAAATAATCCTAAGACTCATCTTAGGATTATTTGCCAATCTTTTCTTCTCTGCCATAATAAAATAGGTATTGTTGGGCATAGCCGGCTAGGTCACCAAAATATTCTCTAGCATAGTCATCTACTTGTTTTTTTGGAACTTCATGGCCTATAAAGAGTGTTTCCATAACACGCTTTATCCATACATCAACAGGGAAAGTTTCCCTCCTATGGTAGGTAAAAAGCAAGACACAATCAGCTACCTTTGGACCAATGCCTGGCATTTGCATTAATTTTTCTTTTAATTCAACTGTGCTAAGTTTTTGATCACTCTCATAATCCAAAAATCCATCCGCCACCATCTTGCTTGCTTCTACAATTCTTACATCACGAAAGCCCACTCTAGCAAATTCTCGTAGTTCTAGTGGATCTACCTTTGCTAAAATTTCTGGTTTTGGAAAAGCATAGTATTCTCTGCCCATGTATTCTCCAATTAAGTCTCCATATCTTTCGCTAATAATTCTTATAGAGTTTTTTATCCTAGTTATACCATTATTGGCAGAGATGATAAATGAAATAACTGTTTCAAACATTTCTTGGTTTAAAATACGAATACCACCGCCGTATTCTGATGCCGTTTTTAAAACTTCATTGGTTGATAAATCTTCTTTTATCTGCTTATAATCTGTACCTAGGTCAAAGTAGTCATAAAATACTTCATAGAAGTCATCTAAGGAAATATTTCTGATAAGCACATCATTATCCCTAGCTAAAACATTTATAATTTTACCAAGATGGACTGCTGTATAAGACCCGTCTTTTTCTATATTAAAGTTAAAACATTGCCCACACTCAAAAATGTGGGTTGGATTAAAAGAATCGTGGACTAAAACCAGCCCTTCCTCTGTTTCTTTTATATTTATTTCATTTTTCTCTTCAAATTTATATCTCATTATTTCACCCTAACTGCATGAACAGCAAGCCTTTGGTCTGCATAATCATATTGGCAGGTTGATAAAGTTATAATTTGACTGTCTGGAGTAAATGAAGCACTAGGTAACTCTACTTCAGAATTGCTTCTAAGTTGGTTAAAGTATGGAACTACATCATCTCTATTTGTAAAATAAAGAGTCCTGTAAGCATAGTCTGCTGGGATTCCGTAGGCTGAGAATATTTGATATTCGCGAAGCTCATCTTTAGTTGCCAAATAAATTGTAGTATGATTTTGTGCAAAGTCTTGTTTTCTATATTGGTCAAGAGGAGTAAACATAGAGTTTATCTCTAAGTGGTGACCATAGATAACTGTATTATCATCATTAAAATCTGGTTTATTATTCATATCAATAAATATAGATCCAGCAATGTCATACTCTTTATTTATCCCACGTCTTAGATAAAAATCATTATCTGGTCCTTGAAGGATAGGATAAGAAATCCCCACATCTGGAATATCAATAAATCCTACTATATCATCGTTGTTATATTTTTTAGCAAGAGCATCCATTACCTTTATATAGTGTTGGTGCTTTTGCTCCCAAGGATCAGTAGCATTAGCAGAAACATCATTATCATGATTCATCTCTTCTTCTACTTCCTTAACAACATTTGCTAGTTCCTTATTATTATTTGCATTTGTTCTGTAATCTAGTAGTCTTTTTCCCAAAATCCCAATACATGCAAGTATTATAAGGATTAGGAAAAACCTAATGACACTCATTACTTTAGATTTCATCTTACCACCTTTAAAATTTAGTTACTATTAGTATAATATACCATAATGAAGATATTATGAAAACAAATAAAAGGAGAAAAATAATGAGTGATTATAAATTATTTGTAGGAACTATTTGCCCATACTGCCAAAAAGTGGAAAGCTTTATGGAAGAAAATAATATAGAAATTGAAGTTGTAAATATAGAAAACGACCGCGATGCTATGCGCGAATTAATTGAAAAAGGTGGTAAAAGACAAATCCCATGCCTATACCACGATGGTGAGTACTTATACGAATCAGATGATATTATTGAATTTTTAAAAGAAAATAAATAGTCTGTCCTATATTTTGCTCAATTGGGAATAAAATAAAAAAGGAGCAATTATGATAGAACTAATAACATCTGACATCGATGAAACCTTGGTAGATGATACAAAAAATGTACCACAGATAAATACCAAAGCCATAGCTAAAGCAGAAAATGCTGGCAAAAAAGTAATTCTTGCTACTGGTCGTGGACCCTATGAGTTAAATGAAATCCCTGAGCAGGCAGGAGTTATACGTGATAATAGATATATTATCTGCTGTAACGGTGCTATAACCCTAAAGGCAATCGACCGTGAAATCGTAGATTCTATGCCATTGGAATTTAAATACGCAAAACGCGTATTTGAATATGCTTATAAAAATAAGCTGCAATTTTTTATCTATACCCTAGATTGCAAATATGCTATAAATCTAGATCGTATAGAAAAATCAAACGAATATACCAATGATACAAGAATTAAAGAAATCACCAGCGATAATATAGACTTTTTAAAAGATGAACTAATCTTAAAAGTCCTATTTAAAAATAAGGACATGGACTTTTTGCACTCGCTAGAAGTAGATGTAGCAGCAATTACCAACTACGATTGTGAAATTGCTTATTCATCAGATATGTATATGGAGATAAATGCAAAAAATGTAAATAAGGCTACAGCCCTAAAAAAAGTCTGTGATACTTATGGCATTGATATGGCAAATACTTTAGTAATTGGAGATAATTACAATGATGTAGCCATGATAGAAGCTGCAGGAATTGGCGTTGCAGTAGCAAATGCCCACTTGCAGGTAAAAGAAGTTGCAGATTTTGTAACTACTGCTACAAATAATGAAGGTGCAGTTGCAGAAGCAATTGAAACCTACGCTTTTAATGATAAATAAAAAAACTGACTATTAATAGTCAGTTTTTTCTTTTACCAATATCTTTTTTCTTTTGCAAAAAAATTCTTATAGATAAGATAAATTATACCACCAGTTAGAATTACTGGTAACAATTGAACTATAAGTCCAACACCTAGACCCAGTATTATTAAAGGTAGGAAAAGTATGCCTCCTACTAACAGAAATGGCAATAATAAGGCTTTTCCAATAATTTTAAATACTAGGCCTAACACACCAAAAATAATTTTAAACACTAGGGAGAATATAAAAGCTCCTAGGGCAAAAGTTAAGATTGTAGTTAACATATACTTTTCCTTTCCGAAATATCTTAAGATAATATTTCAATATCCTAATAATATTATACCATACTTTTAGAATATTCAAACATATATTAAAATTATTAAATAATCACTCATTAAATTTTAACCTTTATTTCACAAGCTATAGAAAAGTCATCCTCAGGATTAAGTTTATAAATATCCTTAGTTAAATCTTCAAAGGCATTGCCGCTATATGTTGGTTCAATGCAGATATAATCTCCCTTATAGTCTGACCA
This sequence comes from Anaerococcus groningensis, assembly GCF_046365465.1. Classification (NCBI taxonomy): domain Bacteria; kingdom Bacillati; phylum Bacillota; class Tissierellia; order Tissierellales; family Peptoniphilaceae; genus Anaerococcus; species Anaerococcus groningensis. Next base: position 63,746 of record NZ_JBGMEG010000005.1, read on the forward strand.
ATAAACGTATTGGTTAATGTTTTCAATGCCTCTTATCTCAATGTTATTGCCATTTGCCATAAAGGCTTGATCTTTTCTATCATTATAGATACTATTTGGTAATTCATCTTTTTTTATACTCTCACCATCTATCATTACTGCGTTATGATCAGCATAAAAGTATGGGTGAAAGCCTGGGGCAATTAATTTTTCTTCATCAGAATTATTTTCTATATTTAATTTTAAAAATAGACTAGGCCCTTTTAGCTGGTAGCTTAAGATAAATTTCACATTTTCATAAACACCTATACCATCTAGGGTAAGCTTTATAAAATCTTCTTTTTGCTCTACTACTTCCCATAATAAATCCCTTCCAAAACCATGGGATGGAAGGGTATTTAATCTATCATCTATACCAAAATTAGGAGCGCAAACGTGCATACCGCCTCGTACTTTTAAAATATCGCCAATTTTTACCATAACTCTTGGAAAAAAGATCGGTACATCCTTTACTTCAAAGTTGTCGATATAGGCCCCGTTTGTATTTACTTCTAGGATGGCAAGTGAATTTTTTAGGTTAATTTTCATATATTTGCAATTTGTGGCTCTTCTGCTGGTCCTCTTTGGCCAAGTTCTTGATCTAGCATGTAAATTGAGTGCCAGTCATCACCAACCCTTTCAAGTCGAGTTAGCATTTTTGTAAAGTTATCTTCTTCTTCTACTTGCTCATCTATATACCATTGGATAAATGAAAATACTCTTGCATCTTCATCGCGTGCTTTATCTGAAATTTCTGTTATTCTTTGTGTAACTTCTTTTTCATGGTCAAGAGCAGTTTTTATAACTTCTAGGATGGTTCTATAGTCATCTTTTGGTTCTGGTAAAGCTTTATAGTGAGGTTTGTAGCCTATTGATTGAAGGAATTTTCTCATACCTTCACCATGCATAACTTCTTCTTCTACTTGGATATCTAACCATTTGGTAAAACCCTCTAGGTCAAGATCATCTGTAAAGGCACTCATTGCCTTATAAATATATGCTGATTCAAACTCAAAATTCATTTGCTCATTTAATAAATCTAATACTTCACTCATTTTATACCTCTTTCATTTTCTAAATAGTTGTCATACTATACATACATACCATAAAAATCAAACTTATATATCAATAAGTTTTGGGTTAGCTCATAATTTTCGTATTATAAGGATACCCAAAATACACAAAAAAACACAGGTTTATTCACCTGTGCCTTCTTTTTCCACTTTTTCTTTGTACTCTTTCATCTCATTATAGGAAAAAACACAGCCACAATATGACTGCCTATATAGTTGGTACTGTTTAGAAAGTTCTATGGACATTTGATAGCCATTTCTCTTCTTAAAATCAGAATAGAGGTATTTTACCCCATACTGTTCTTCTAATTCTTTACCTATTTCATTTATCCATTTTGAGTTTTTATAAGGCGAAATAGAAAGGGTTGTGCAAAAATAATCATAGCCATGGTCCTTGGCATATTTTGCAGTCTCTTCAAGCCTTAGCTTATAGCAATCATAGCAAGCCTTTCCACCCTCGGGATTATTTTTCCTTTTTTTAGCTATTTCATAAAAGTCTCTTACATCATTTTCTGGGACGATAACCTTACCATCTAGGCCTATTCTTTTTGCAAGCACCCCTACATAATCACTTCTTTTTTCTAATTCTGTTCTTGGATATATCATAGGATTATAAAAATACATATCTATAGCAAAATCATCTTTAATTCTATGCATTACAGTCGTTGAGCAGGGCGCACAACAAACTTGCATAAGCAGACTTGGTTTTATCCCGTTTTTTTTATTTTTATCTATTATCTTTTCCATTTCTAGGTTGTAGTTTATATTATTCATAAAATAATTATACCTTTAAAATTTCCAATCAAAAAAGCACATAACTGGTATGTGCTTGTAAATTTTGTAATATTATCTTTTTGAGAATTGTGAAGATTTTCTTGCTTTCTTTTGACCTGGTTTGTATCTTTCTTTTTTACGTGAGTCACGAGTAAGAAATCCTGCTCTTTTTAGAGCTTGTCTGTAGTCAGGGTTTACTTCAAGAAGAGCTCTTGCGATTGCATGTCTGATAGCTCCTGCTTGACCATTGTATCCACCACCGTTTACGTTAACTTTGATATCAAAGCTATTTTCATTTTCTGTAAGTGTTAATGGTGATTTTGCTACATTTCTTAAACTTTCAAAGTCAAAATAATTTTCTAAATCTCTACCATTTACTAGGATATTTCCGCTGCCTGGTTTCATTGTAACTCTGGCAACAGAAGTTTTTCTACGTCCTGTTGATTGAATAATTGTATCTGCCATTTAAGTCTCCTTACTTTAATTCCAATTTTTCAGGCATTTGCGCTTCGTGATTGTGGTCTGGGCCTACTACAACTCTAAGTTTTTTAGCCATTTGACGACCTAGTTTGTTGTGTGGAAGCATACCAACAACTGCATGTTCAACGATTCTTTCTGGGTGTTTATCCATCATATCTTTGTAAGATGTAGTTTTTAAACCACCAGCATAACCTGAGTATCTTTTGTATTCTTTTTGATTTTCTTTATTACCTGTAAGTCTAACTTTTTCAGCATTAACAACAATTACATAATCTCCCATGTCCATGTTTGGAGTAAATGTAGGTTTGTGTTTTCCTCTTAATATTGCTGCCACTTCGGTAGCAAGACGTCCTAAAACAGCTCCTTCAGCATCAACAACATACCATTTTCTTTCGATGTCGTTTGCACTTGGAGTGTAAGTTTTTTGATATTTCATCAATATTCCTCCTATAAAATTTTTCGCCTACCGTATTTAGACACCGCAACTGGTAGGTGGCGGCTGTACTCGTCCTGACATTTATTTTTAAAATCGCTTACAGGAAGCGCGATTTGATCGAAAAGTTTCATAAAAGAAACTTCTTAGTCGACTGATATATATTACTATAGTTTTCTCTTATTGTCAAGGTTTTATGGCATAAAGCTTGTTGGATTTTTCTCCTTACCCATAAGAACTTTTCTATTTTGGATAAGTAAAAATATAAATACTACAACAAAAATAATTGCAGAAAGTGCATTTATAGAAGGATTTATCCCGCGTCTTGCCATAGAATAAATGGTCATAGATAGATTTGATACTCCATTTCCCGATGTGAAATAGGATATAGCAAAATCATCTAGGGATAAAGTAAATGATATCAAAGCTCCTGCAAAAATACCATTTTTAATATTAGGTATCAAAACTTTTCTTACCGCATATGATGGGGTTGCCCCTAGGTCTAGGGCAGCCTCTATAATGTTTTTATCCATTGATTCTACAGCTGGCAGCACTGTTAAAACTACATAGGGTATACAAAACATAACATGGGACAAAATTAGGGTTATATAACCTAAATTTAGTTTTAAAAATCCATATAGACCCATTAGAGAAATAGCAGTTATGATATCTGGATTTAGCACTGGTAAGTAGTTTATGTTTAAGACCATGTTTTTCTTTCTACCACGTAGCTCTGAAATCCCGATCGCTGATAATGTTCCTATGATTGTTGCAACAATGGTCGCAACTATCGCTACTATCAAAGTTGTTCTTACAGCTGATATTATCTCAGGATTGGAAAATAATTCTTTATACCAATCAGTTGTAAAACCAACCCATCGACCACGTAACTTACTATCATTGAAAGAAAAAACAATCATTACTACAATTGGCGCATATAAAAATATAAAAACTATAATTGTATACAGACGCTCTAAAAACTTTCTCATACTATATCTCCCTCTAAGTCACGACCAAATCTTCTTTGAATAAATAAGGCCAAAAATAAGATTAGCATAAGAATGATGGCTGTTGCAGATCCAAAGCCCCAGTCACCTGTAAAAGTAAATTGCTGGTCAATTAAGTTTCCTATCATATAAACTTTTTGCCCACCAAGTAAGTTTGAAACGACAAAGGTAGATATAGCAGGGATAAATACCATAATTATGCCAGTATAAACTCCTGGTAGGGATAGAGGAAAAATTACTTTTCTAAAAATCGTTCCCCTATCGGCTCCTAAGTCTAGGGCAGCATCTATTAAGTTTTTGTCTACTTTTCTTAAGGCATTGTAAATTTGAATAACCATAAAGGGTAAAAATTCATAAATCATCCCCAAAACTACGGCTGTTGGAGTATACATAATCCCTAAAGGGCCACTACCAAATGAAGCTAAAAACCTATTTAAAACCCCATTTCTACCTAAGAGGGTAATCCATCCATAAGTTCTAAGTAAAAGATTTATCCACATAGGCATTATAAAAACAAAGATAAGAGATGATGCTATTGTTTCATCCATTTTTGAAATAATATAAGCAACTGGATACCCTATCAATAAACAACCAAGAGTTGCTAAAAATGATATCAACAAAGTAATACCTAGCATTTTTAGGTAAAGAGGTGCAAAAAATCTTTTGTAATTTGAAAAACTAAAAGAAAAATTTTCAAAGGCTATGGATCCAGAACCATTAAAAGAGTAAAAAAGTATTAGTACTAAGGGCAATATAATAAAAACTCCTGCCCAAACTAGGTAAATATTTAAATATTTTTTCATTATTTATTCCCTCCAGGTTCTACTAATTGGCTAGGATTAGCTTTCTCTTCCATAACATGGATAGCATCAGCATCTATAGCAACACACACATTCGTTCCTAGGGCAATGTCTTCTGGATGGTGGACATTTATGGAAAAATTATCTCCACTCACACGAATGTCATAATAAGTTCCTTTAAACATAGACCTTACTACCTTTCCCTTTAAATTTGCGTTTTCTGATAAATATAAATATTCTGGACGCAGCATTACACTTACGTCTTTGCCAGGCTCAACTTTATCAACACACGGATAGTCATGGCCTAGGAAATTTACTATAGATCTATCTACCATTTTGCCCCTAAAGATATTTGAATCTCCTAGGAAATTTGCTACAAAAGCATTTACTGGTTCTTCGTATATATGCTGTGGTGTACCATATTGCTCTATGATTCCCTTATTCATCACTGCAATTTTATCTGACATAGATAAAGCTTCTTCTTGATCGTGGGTAACATAAATAAAAGTAATACCTACTTCTTGCTGGATATTTTTAAGTTCTATTTGCATTCTTTTTCTAAGTTTTAAATCAAGAGCACCCAAAGGTTCGTCAAACAAAATAATTTCTGGTTCGTTTACTAAGGCACGGGCAATAGCCACCCTCTGTTTTTGACCTCCTGATAATCTTGCTATATCCCTTTTTCCATATTTTTCTAAGTCTACTAGGGCCAGTGCATTTTCTACTTTTTTCTTTATTTCATTTTCTTTGTTTTTTTTAATTCTAAGACCAAAAGCTACATTATCAAAAACATTTAAATGAGGAAAGAGGGCATAGTTTTGGAAGACTGTATTTATATTTCTCTCATTTGGAGGAATATTTGAAATATCTTTTCCTTCAAAAATTACTTCTCCACTACTAGGTTTTTCAAAGCCACCTATTATTCTAAGAGTTGTAGTTTTTCCACATCCTGAAGGCCCGATTAGAGTTAAAAATTCGCCTCTTTCCACATCTAAATTAATAGACTTTAGGATTTGTTTTTCATCATAAAACTTATTTATATCTTTTAATTGTAAAACTTCGCTCATTTTTACCTCCTAATAAGCTGCTAAGACTTCCACCCAAAAGTCATTGTAAATTTGCATATAATCTTCTAGGTCCTCAAACATCTCAGGCTCTGGGTGTCTTGAAAAATCTGGGTAAGCCTCTTCTGATTCCGCTATATATTCTGGTAGATTTTCTCTAACCCCATCAATAGCACTAGTAAAACCTTCCATCCACTCAGCGTTGGCTGTTGCTATTTTAGGATCTGTAAAATAATTTATGAATATTTCTGCATTTTCCTTATTTTTTGCTCCCTTTGGTATAGCAAGGTTATCTACTTGCATATTCATCCCTTCTTCTGGAGTTACGTACTTTAAATTAGGGTTTTGCGTTCTCATTAATAGTGCATCACCAGAATACATAACAGTAATTGCCGCATCACCTTGAACAACCAAGTCACGGGCTTCATCTGTAAGATATGCATATACTAGAGGTTTTTGTTTGATTAACTCATTTTTAGCTTCTATTAGCTCATCCATATTTCTAGTATTTATAGAGTAACCTAATTTTTGTAGGGCTACTGACATGGAAAGTCTTGGTAAATCATACATGATTATCTCACCCTTATATTTTGGATCCCAAAGGTCTGCCCATTTTGTAATAGGTTCTTTGATAATATCTGTGTTATAAACTATACCAAAGTGAGAGGCAAAATAAGGAACTGTATATTCATTTTTTGTATCATAGGCAAGGCCCTTATATTTTTCATCCACATATTTAAAATTTGGAACCTTTGAAAAATCAATTTTTTCTAACATATCATTTTTAAGTAGTCTTTCTACCATGTAATCACTTGGCACTATTACATCATAGTTATTTGATGATTGGGAAAGTTTTATAAACATCTCCTCATCAGATGTAAATGTTTCATAGACTACATCTATGCCAGTATCTTCTTCAAATTGTTCTACTAAATCCATATCCATATACTCACCAGCATTAAAAACTACAACCTGGCTTTTATTTTTGCTAGTACATGAGCTAAGACTTAGTAAAATCATTGCTAGCAACAAAATTCTTTTTTTCATAGGACCTCCTTTTATTTTTAAAAATAGACAAAAAAAGTCCTTGCACATTATTTTGAACAAGGATTTTATAATCATACCTACTTACTCATTATTTAAACCCTCTAGGTATGAAGTTTATTATCAGGATTTGGCAATTTGCCCCCTGTGGTTGTGAGTTTTAACCATATAAATGAGTTTAAAGTATGGCTAAATGTGAGTTGCCCCACCAATTCTTACCCCACAGGTGTTCTTAATGTATTTTTATTTTTATTAGATTGTAACTACCCCCAATTATAAAGATTAATATTTCAAATGTCAAACTCTTTTTTTAGGTTAAATGATAGTTATAATCATAGTAATTGGATACTTATTGTTTATTTTTTATACTCATCTTTTATATCAAAGGCATGGTTCATAGGTCCACTTCCTTTTCCTAAGTCAAGACCATCTTTTAAGGCCCCTTCTAGATATTTTTTAGCAAGCCTTACTGCTTCTTCTAATGATTTGCCTTTAGCAAGATTTGCTGCAATAGCTGATGAAAGTGTACAGCCTGTACCGTGAGTATTGTCATTATCTATGCGGTTACCATTTATCCAAATTTCTTTGCCATCTACTAAAAGAAAGTCATTGGCATCATTAATAGCATGTCCACCTTTTAATAATACATTTACTCCAAAATCTTGATAAATTTTTTGGGCTGCCATTTCCATATCTTCATCATCTACAATTTTTGTATTAGCAAGGATTTCGGCTTCTGGAATGTTTGGAGTAATAAGGTCAGCTAAGGGAATCAATTTTTCTTTTAAGGTAGCTATGGCATCATCTTTTAATAATTTTGCCCCACTTGTAGCAACCATAACTGGATCTAGAACTATATTTTTTGCATCATAAGCTACTAATTTTTCTGCTATAGCTATGATTAATTCTTTATCAGAAACCATACCAATTTTTATAGCATCTGGATAGATATCTGTAAAAATTGCATCAAGCTCAGCATTTAAAAACTCTGGACTTACATCCATAATATCTGTAACCCCTGTTGTATTTTGGGCAGTTAAAGCTGTTATAGCACTCATAGCAAAGACTCCATTTAAAGTCATTGCTTTAAGGTCGGCTTGGATACCTGCACCACCAGAAGAATCTGATCCTGCAATTGTTAGAGCTGTCTTCATATTTTCCTCCTATTTTATAAAAAAAGAATACCCCAAGGGTATTCTTTAACGATTAACAAAATTTTCCTACGTTGGCATTACCCAAATCAGGTAAGGTCGATGGTTTACCATCCTCTCAGCTTTTTATACAAAGCTGCCTATAAATTTATTTAATTCACTTATATTTTATTAAATAAGCAAATTTTTGTCAATCTATTTATTTCTAATATTCTTATAAGTAAATGGTGAAAATAGCAGTAACATTGGGTAAATCTCTAATCTTCCAAATAACATGGATAAAGTTAAGACAAATTTTGATAAGTAGGACATACCTGCAAAGGTCTCCATAGGTCCAAATTGACCAATATTTGGACCAATGTTATTTATAGTTGCAGCTACTGCTGTAAAGGCTGTTTCAAAATCATTTGTATCAAAGGTTATAATTATTAAAAATATAATAAATAAAAGTATATACATAAGTAGGTATCTATTTGTAGCTCTTTCTACATCATCATCTACCTTCTTTCCATCAAGTCTATTTACAGTAACCCTCATTGGGTTTATGGATTGTTTTACTTGGTTAACTGCTGATCTAAATATCATGATTATGCGAGATACTTTTAGACCACCTGCAGTTGAGCCTGCACTTCCCCCAATAAACATAAGTATTATTAAAATATTTCTTGCAAATAATGGCCACTGGCCAAAGTCTGCTGATACATACCCTGTTGTTGTTATGATAGAAGAAACGGTGAAAAATGAATTGGCCCCCGCATACCCTACACTATCATATAAAGGCAGGATAGATACAAAAACTAAAAGACTTGATACACCGATAATAGCAAGGTAGGTCCAAAGTTCTTCTGATTTTAAACTGTCCTTTACTGATCTAAAAATTGCGTAATAATATAAATTAAAGTTTATTCCAAAAAGTAGCATGGCCACTCCAAGGATTACTTCTATCAGCCTTGAATCATAGTAAGCTACAGAAAGTCCGCGATTAGCAAAACCACCTGTTCCAGCTGTCCCCATAGCAAAAATTACCGAATCAAATAAATTCATACCAGCTAAAAGCAAGGCTATAGTTGTAACTGCTGTTAGAGCAATATATAAAATGTATAAAACTCTGGCAGTTTCTGCAAGCTTTGGTGTAATCTTTCCAAAAGTTGGCCCTGGGACTTCCGCTTGCATAAGATTTGAGGATTCTTTATGCTGTTTTGGCAAAATAGCCAGGGTAAATACTAAGATTCCCATCCCACCGATTAAATGGGAAAAAGAACGCCAAAATATTATAGAATGTGGTAAGACATCTATATCAGTAGCAACTGAAGCACCACAAGTTGTAAATCCACTTGCCATTTCGAAAAAAGCATCTAAAAATGATGGATAGTTACTAGGTGTTAGGTATAAAGGAATGGCTCCTATTAAAGAATATAGCACCCAACAAAAGGCTGTAGTAAACATAGCCTCTCTTGTAAAGATATGACCTTTTTCACTACCGGCCCTTGTCATAATTGTTCCAATCACACCTGATAAAACTATAGGAATTAAAAAATTTATTTTATCACTTGTACTCTCATGATAGATAAAAGCTATAAGTAAGGGCAAAATCATTAGTACTGCAAGTACTTGTAAGAGCCTACCTATGGCATTGTTTATTATTTTTAAATTCATACTTACTCCAATATATCATCTATTTGGGTAATATTTTTGTTTTTAGTAATTACTAAAACTCTATCCCCCATATCGATTATTGAATTACCAGTTGCAACCTCAATTTGCCCGTTTAATTCACTATGTTCTATCATAGCCACTAGGGTGTCTGGTCTAGTTCTTATATCTCTTAATCTTTGATTAAAAATCATAGAATTTTCCTTTACTTCAAATTCTAAAACTTCTACCTGATCGCCTTCTAATTTATAGAGGTTATTTAGGGTTGATACACTTCTTGCATCATACTTTGATCTGATAATCCTATTTATATAGTTACTAGCAGCAGATTTTGGGGTAAATGTAGCATCTATATCCAAGATGCCAGTTAGTTTTAATAAATTTGTCCTGTTTACTTTTGAAATAATCTTATCAATTCCATATCTTTGGGCAATTAAAGCAATAAGGATATTTTCTTCATCTATACCAGTTAATGATATTACTGAATCAAAACTATCTATACGTGCTTCTTCTAAGATGTCTGGGTCTGACCCATCTGCATTTATAACTAGGGCATCCCCATACTTTTCTTGAAGGTCTATAGCCTTGTCTCTATTAAGCTCTATAACAGTTACATTAAAGTTTCTTTTAAGTAATAAGTCAGTCAAGTGATGGGCAATGGCGCTTGCACCAACTATTAGAATATTTTTCATCCTAATACTTTCAGATATTTCAGCCTTATAAAATTGGTCAACATCATCTTTACTACCCATAACATAAATTTTTTGGCCAGCTTCTAAGACAAAGTCACCATTTGGTATATAAACCTGCTCATTTTCTATAACTATACCTATTAAAACGTCAAACTGGCTTAGGTATGAATCGGCATCAGCTAGCCTTTGCCCATGTAGCCTTGAATTAGGATTTATAACAATTTCCATCATTAGGGCCCTATCTTCAAGGAAACTTTGAACATTTCTAGCATGAGAATATTTTATAGACCTTTGGATTTCTTTAGCTGCTAAATATTCTGGGTTAATTACTAGATTTGATCCAGTAATCTCTTGAATCTTATCCAAATGGTCAAGGTATTTTGGGTCACGAAGCCTAACAATAATCTCTTTTGAACCTAATGACTTAGCAAGGGCTGCAGAAATTAAGTTAGTATCATCATTTCTAGTTAGGGCTATAAACAAGTCACAGTCCCTAACGTTAGCTTCTTGCAAAATATTTAAATCTGTTCCATCGCCAACCATAGCCATAACATCATTTTGTTCAAGTAATCTATTTAATACATCCTTATCATGATCAATTACTAAGATATTATGATCTTGTAAGGATAATTCATTTGTTAAATGGGAACCAACCTTTCCTGCTCCCAAAATTATAATATTCATCTATTCCTCCTAGACCTAATAAGTATAGCATTTTTGCATATAAATTCAAATATAGAAAATATATATATTATCAGTATCCCAGTATTTTTTATACCCTACCTCCTCTTATAGGTCGAAGGGGTTAGGAGTAATAATAGCAGATATATTTCAAGCTTTCCAAAAGCATGGCGATAGCTAGAATAATCTCTGTGTAAATAGAATTATAATAGCCTATGGATAAGTCTTTATTAGCAAAACCACCTGTACCTACTGCCCCTAGTCCACAGATTATTGAATCAAATAAATTTAAGTCTCCTATCCACAAAAGCCCTTTGGTTATTAAAGTCATTGCTACATAAATTATATATTGAAACTATGTAAGCTCCAACTGACCCAGATCCCATTACAACCATTCTCATAATATATCTTTTCTAATATAATTATATTTTATAACAAATTTCAGATAATTTAAATAAAAAAGAGGCCTTATGGCCTCAAGTTATATATTTTTCTAATTATCTTGATTTAAAAAATCATAGGCATATTGAGCTAGTAAAAGCGCTCCATCTTTAAAGGCACTTTCATCTGGATTAAAGTCTTGGGCGTGGTTTTTAGGAAATGTTGAAGGGTCATCTGGATTCATTGCACCAATGATCATATAAGCTCCAGGCATGCCTTCATAATCTTCGTATCCAGCTAGTAAAAATCCAAAGTCTTCAGACCCAGCAATTTTAAGATCAGTTTTTACATGGTCATCGCCAAATAATTCTTTGGCTACTTTTACAGCTGTATCGGTAGATGTTTTTTCATTTATAACCGGACCAGCTCCTTGGTTATAGGTAAATTCTGCACTACCACCATAAAGTTTTGCTGATGCATCTGCTATTTCTTTTAGTTCTTCTAAGAATTTATCAGCTGACTCGTTTGTAAAAAATCTAAAGCTTGCGGTAAGTTTTGTATCGCTTGCTACAGCATTTGCCACTGATCCACCAGAGATGGTTCCATAGTTTAATACTATTGGTTCATTTAATGCATCTACTTTTCTAGCCATTGCTCCATTAGCACCATTTATAAAAGTATTTAACATCATAATAGCATCATTGCCATCATATGGAGTAGATCCATGGGCAGATTTCCCTTTGAAGTTTACTTCAAAGAAGTAATTTCCAGCCATTACTTGGTCATAGCCTGTAGCAGCATATCCAAGTGGAACGTCTGTAAAAATGTGAATGGCAAATCCACTATCAACACCCTTTGTAACTCCTTGTTTTACAACAGCCTTTCCTCCATCACCAGTTTCTTCACCCGGTTGAAACAATAATCTAACTGTTCCTGGCAGTTCATCTTTTATTTCAATTAATGCTCTACTTGCGGCTAAAAGCATAGCTGTGTGGGTATCGTGGCCACAGGCATGGGACTTACCAGGATTCTTGGATTTAAAATCAAAGTCATTTGTTTCTTCTATAGGTAGGGCATCAAAATCTGCACGAAGTAAAACTGTCTTGCCATCACTATCCGGATTTATTTCTGCTATAAGTCCTGTTGGCTCAAGCTGTGTTACTTTAAGGCCATAAGATTCCAATTCTTTTTTGATAAAGTCATTGGTTTCTCTCTCCTCCATGGCAAGTTCTGGATTTTCGTGTAAGTGTCTTCTTTGTTTAATAATTTTTTCTTCATCATTATAAATTAGTTCTTTTAATTTTTCGTTAATCATTGTAAGTCCTTTCTGTATAATTAAGCTTCATAAATTGTCTTTTCATAAGTTTTATTGTAGTCGTTTTTATAATCTAAATAGTGGTTGGATAATTCTCCTAAAACAAAGGTAGTAGCTAGCACAGCGTAAATTGCAAAAGCTAAAATTAATATATACATTAGAAAAAAAGAAAATATCCCATTAGCATAAGTCCCTAACGGAACTATTAAAGCTATAAATACAAGTACTGGTAGGATAAACCATTTAGCATAAGTTTTTAAAGTTTTGCCAAATAAGTCTTTACCAACCTTAAAAGTTCCTTTAAATAAATCAGCAAATGATAGTTCTGGTCTATCTGCTCCTAGTAGAAAACGGTAATTTGTAAAGGCTGAATAAACTATTTGCCCAATTAGGATTAGTAGGACTAAGCCCACGGCAGCTGATACGGCACTAAAACTATTATTTATCATAAAACCTGCTGCAATTGTTGTCACAAGGCTAAAGCCCAAAAATATCCAAGCGAGGTTAGGTAAGAACGAAATCAAAAAGCAAACTCCAATCACCTTTAAATTCAAATGATTTATCCCATCCATATATTCTCCAACTGTTCCCATCCTATTATAAACTAGGCCTCTAGCAATCATAAATTGAAAGGTAATGACAACTATAGTTATGAGGATATTTGAAATTATTCCACTAAATGATGTACCCATACTTTCTAAATCATTTGGACTAGTTCCAAAAAGTTTTGCAATTAGAAAAACAATAATAGCTGATATAAATTGCAAAATAATAACTGAAGAAAACTTATAATCTCTTTGCATATTAACTCCTCCTTTTCTCTATAGTATATTTTTACCCAAAATGGGTATTTATATATTAGAGGTGATAAAATATGATTATTAGATTTGATGAAGATCAATTAAAAGCATTAGCTTTTGATGGAGATGACCAAGTTGGTTATTGTGAAGTAGAAGAAAAAATAGATAGTACATGGGCAATTACTCATACAGTAGTAGATGAAAAATATAGAGGAGAAGGAGTTGCTGAACAACTTGTAGATAAAGTATGCGAACAAGCACGCGGAAATTACAAAAAAATTCTTCCAATTTGCTCATATGCTGTTAAAAAATTCGACGAAGAACCTGAAAAATATGGTGACATCGACGCAAGAGCATAGAATATGAAACTGGGGATTATCCTCAGTTTTTTTATGCCTATTTTTACTGGCGACTCTATCAATCTTTACCAAAATCTCAAGATTTGATATTATAATTCTAATATTATAGTAGCAAAGGAATTATTTTGAAAAAAGATTTGAGAAAAGATTTAAAAATAAAAATAGCAATCTTAACCATAGCCCTCTATGTCGCCAGCAATAGTGTTATATCAGGTACTCTAGTTTTTATGCAAAGAGACTTTGGTATTTCTATTACAAATGCAGAATCTCTTATAACTATATCATCAATTACCAGCATCATTACAATATTTCTAAGCGAAAAAGTCACTAAAAAAATCGGCATGAAAAATTGTGTAATGGTTGGTCTTTTTTTAGTAGGCCTTAGCTCGCTTTTGCCAATCATCCACACTTCTTACATATCGGTTGTTATAAGCCGTCTTATCATGGGTGCAGGAGTTGGTTTGTTTAATGGACATAGTGCAAATTATATAAATACATTTTATGAAGGCGATGAAGCCTATAGGCTCCATGGCATCAGAAACTCCACCGAATTTATCAGCCAAATGGTATTTTTATTTATGGCTGGCCTTTTGATGAAAATCCACTGGAAATATGCATTTTTAGTTTATTTTATAGCATTTTTTATTATGGCTTACTTTAATAAGGTCATCCCTGAAGTAGATACCACTGATAAAGCAGATATAGGAAAATTTAAAATAAATAGGCAAATATTTTTCTATGCGTTTTTTGCAGCAATTATGATTATGAATGTAACTGCTCTTAGCGTGCGTTTTCCAACCATAGCTACCAACCAAAAAGGTCTTGGAGTTGATGCAAACTTATACATGATTATCCTGCCAATGTCTGGAATGATTTTTGGTTTTTTATTTGGAATTATCAATCGAATCTTAAGAGAAAAAACTATTATACTAGGTTTAGCAATCTATATAGTAGTAAATATTGTCCTGGCATTTTTTGGCAATAATATGTATATATCTTTATTATGTATGGTCTTTGTAGCCTTATCCCAATCTCTATGCATTCCATACTTATTTGCAGAAGTTTCTAGATTTGTAAAAGGATCTCATGCTAGAATTGCTAATAATCTAATTTTTATAGGTTGTAATGTGGGTGGCTTTTTAGCTCCATTTTTCTTAAAGGGAGTAAATAATATCCTCCATACCTCATCTTTGACTTTAGCATTTACAGCCTTTAGCGCAATATATGCTATTTTGTTAATACTAAATATATACGAAAACAATAAGATAAAAATATAAAAAAGAGCAGATTGACTGCTCTTTTTTAATTTATAAATATTGATAAATCTAGTTCTTGACCTAGCATATTAAATATTTCCTTGCCACGAACACTATTTCCAGTTGCATCTAGCCTTGGTGAATATACTCCTATCCCACATACTCCTGGTACAACTCCAAGTATGCCTCCAGAAACTCCAGATTTTGATGGGATACCAACATTCATTAAGTATCTACCAGAGTTCTCATACATTCCACAAGTTGCCATTTGACTTAGGACAATTTGAACTTCAGATTTGGATAATAAATTGTAATGGGTTTCTAAGTCACATCCCCTATTAGCAATAGCCGCCCCCATACTGGATAGAGCAACTACATTTGTAGAAATAGAACAAGCCTTAATATATAGATCCAAAACTTTCTCTGGATCTTCATCAAATATTCCCTTACTTTTTAAATAATAAGAAATAGCCTTATTCCTATCAGTTGTTTCCATTTCTGATGCATATACTTCTTTCATAAGATGGGCTTTTTCTTGCTTGGATAATTTTTTATAATAATCTAGGATTCTATCAAATTTATCATCAACATCTGTTCCTAAAATCATTGAAGCGGTAGTAATTGCTCCCGCATTTATAAATGGATTGGCTGCCTTATCAGTAATGGGCACTAGTGAATTAAATTCGTAACTTGTTGGCTCACTACCCACCTTACTAAAAACTTTTTCTGGATCATTATCATGGAGGGCCATGATTAGAAGCAGAACTTTTGATATAGATTGGAGAGAAAATTCATAATTATAGTTACCATAATTAAAACTTTCCCCAGTAATAGATGTAATACTTAGAGCAAAATTATCTGGTTTAACATTTGCAAGTTCTGGTATGTAGCTAGCTAATTCTCCTTCTCCAATGCACGATTCACTTGCTCTTATAACACTTTTTATCTTTTCATCTATAAAATCTCTGTTGTATAACATATAACCACCTCTAGCTACCTATACCCATCTTTTTAATTATAGTAGGTGAAAAGCCTATAAAATTGACTTTTTACTCATTTTCTTCTAAAATTATACTAGAGTACTTAAAAGGGAGATTGATGTGACAAAGAGATTTCAAAAAGCCTTTATTACTTCATTAATAATTTCTCAACTTTTTATAAATCCAGGAATTTCCCATGCTGATTCCATTATTTTAAATAAAAATACTACTGACGGTGTAAATGTCAGAGTAAAAGAAGATGTAAATAGTGATATCCTTGGCGGCATCGAGGACTTTACCCCTTATGAAATAAAAAGTGAAAATGACGATTGGTACGAAATAGAATTTGAAGGCAAAAAAGGATTTGTAGCAAAAAAATGGTTTTATAAGCTAAGCCATACTAGTTTACTTGCAGAAACTAATCTAAAAGAAAGACCTAATAGTGATTCTAAAAATCTTACCGATGATAAATTGCAAGAAAAAACTAAGGTTACTATCTTAGGTTTTGAACCAGATAGTGACTTTGTAAAAGTTTCCTATAATGAAGATTTTAAAGATAACAAAAAAATAAATACTATAGA
This sequence comes from Anaerococcus groningensis, assembly GCF_046365465.1. Taxonomy (NCBI): domain Bacteria; kingdom Bacillati; phylum Bacillota; class Tissierellia; order Tissierellales; family Peptoniphilaceae; genus Anaerococcus; species Anaerococcus groningensis. Next base: position 80,288 of record NZ_JBGMEG010000005.1, read on the forward strand.
TTTAGAAAAGCTTGAAAATAATAGCTCAGTTGATGATTTAGCAGATAAAAATCAAAATAGCGATGTAAAAACAGTTACCCTAGGAACAATCGAAAATGAAGAAACTCCAAGTGTTGTAACCCTTCATGATACTCCAGAAACTGTGGCCTTAGACCAAAATACCGCTTCAGACGATACAGAAGCTGAAAGTAAAAGTGACAAAATCAAAGAAGGTTATGTAAAATTAGAAGATTTAGCTATTGCAAAAAAAGATGCTAATGATTTAGCTGATTTTACTAAATTTTATAATGACATGAATACTTCTATAAAAAATCAGATAGCTAGCGAAGAAGCAGCTAGAAACCAAATGCGTGAGATAACAGAAGTATCTTATGTCACTACAACTACAACTAATAGTAATCAAGAAAATCAAAGTTCAAATACAACTACAGTTCCTGTAACAGGATCTAAAACTGGTAGTGAGCTTTATAAGTGGGCTACTCAATATCTTGGCAATCCATATGTTTGGGGTGGTATAGACCCAGTACGTGGTATAGATTGTTCAGGATTTACTATGCAGGCTTATCGTCAAATAGGTATAAACCTACCACACTTTGCACAAAGTCAGCAAAGATATGGTGTAGAAATACCATTTGGTCAAGAAAAAGCCGGGGACTTAGTATTCTTTGGAACAAGTTTAAATAATATAACCCACGTAGGAATGGCAGATGGAAACGGAAATATGATCCATGCATCAAGTCCAAGGTATGGAATAATTATAGGACCAATTAGAAATCCTATATCAATTAGAAGAATAGTACAATAAAAGAGGAGCATATGCTCCTCCTCTTTTTATCTAATTTTGGCTATCGTTTGATGAACCAAATATATTTATAAATGAATTTACTATTGATCTAAAAAAGTTAAGAATAGAATCTAAAAGACCGCTATCTTGAGCTTCTTTAGTAATATTATCAATTGTATCTTTGTTCTCGTTATAAAATTTACCAGCATTATCTGCTAGCTCATTGCCAAATTTTATAAGATTTTCCCTTACTTCTTTACTATCAATAGCTGAAGAATTTTGGTATTTTTCAAAGAAGTTTACCAAAATATTTATATTATTATCACTTAGAACATTTTCAAGATTTACATTTTTTAAAGCATCTTGGATGTAGATGTTTATTTGATTAGCATCTGCAGCTTGTCCTGTTTCTTCTTTATGCTCTGCTAGTTTTTGTTTTACTTCTATAACTACCTTATCCAAATCTGCTGCATCAAAACCAGATTTATCTTTATTTTCTTCTGTAATTTCATTTACAGCTTCAAGTTCCTCTTGAGCAACTTTTGCACGTTCTGGGTCTATGTCTTTACCAGAATTTGCAAGTGCTGCATACACACCAACTAAGGCTGACTCCCCTGTAACAGGTTTTGGGCTTGCTACATAAATATCTGCATCAGTAATTCCCGCTGTTATGGCCGCATTGGTATATTGACCTTGGGTAATAGATGTAATATTTGCTGGCGTTACAATATTTACCTTAATTCCAGAATTTTCTGGTAATTTTTTGATATATACTGAAGAAATCATATTAGAATTATCAGTATAGTAGCCTAAATATTTTTGTAAATCATTGCCTGTTGCTGTTTTATAAGCAAGGTTTGGGTCATTGCTTGTTACACCAAAGGCTTGGTTTACTTGGTTTATTTGCTCATTATTTAGGGCAGCTCCATATACTACTGCATCTTTATTTGCATCATTCGCTGCAAGAGCTAGCGATGGAACAAATATGCTTAAGGCGCACAAAAGTGCTAAGAGTCTCTTTTTCATAAATCCTCCTATAATGATTCGATTTTTTCGATTATTGGATTTAATTCTTCTAAGTTTACGTCTTCTACAAGACCAGCGTCGATTTTACTTGCAATTTCTGGGTTGATTGGAAGTTTTGCAATTGTTTCAATGTCATATTTGCCAGCTACTTCTTCTACGTGGCTGTCTCCAAATATTTTATGGTCAGATCCACAGTCTGGACATTTGAAATATGACATATTTTCTACAATACCAATTACTTTTTTACCCATCATTTTTGCCATTTTTAGGGATTTTTCTACAACCATACCTACTAAATCTTGTGGAGTTGCTACTGCAACAATCCCATCAATTGGTAGTGATTGGAAAACTGTAAGTGGCACATCACTTGTTCCTGGTGGCATATCGATTAACATATAGTCGATTTCTCCCCAATCTACGTCAGTGTAAAATTGTTTGATAACACCAGTAACGATAGATGATCTCCATACTACAGGATCTGTTTTATTTGGTAAAATCATATTTACAGAAATAATTTTAATTCCATCACGGGTAACACCTGGATACATGATTCCTTCTTTAGTACCTGTTACACTTTCATCAATACCAAAAGCTTGTGGGATTGATGGCCCTGTAATGTCGGCATCAAAAACTGCAACCTTATATCCTTGTTTATTTAATTTATTAGCTAGCATGCTGGTTACAGATGACTTACCAACTCCACCCTTACCACTCATAACTGCTATAACTTTACCAACTGAAGAACCTTCATTAAGGTTTACTTTAAATTGGTCGAAATTTCTTTGTTTTTCCATTTAACTCTCCTTTATAAAAGAAAAAAGCATTATTTATTTAATGCTTCTTTCTTAATTATATCTATTTTTTGTTAAATTGCCATAAACAACTAGCAAATACGCTATATTTAGCCGTTAAAAGTTAATTTTCATATCATTATCCTTTATCAGGCCTTTTTTATACATTATTTTATAAATAATATATGAAATAATTGCCGGAAGGATAAAGTGTAAAAATAAAATTTGGATAAGTAGAAGGGAAATATTTCTAGATCCAGCCATTGCATTTAAGGTAGAGATTTGTCCCACTAGTCCACTTGTTCCCATTCCTGATCCTAAAGGTGTATTTTCCATTTTAAAAATCAAATTAGAAATTGGTCCTAAAATTGCTCCAGCAAGCGTAGGAGGTAACCAAATCCACGGATTTTTAATAATATTTGGTACTTGAAACATAGATGTTCCAAGCCCTTGAGCAAGCAAACCCTCTACTCCATTATCCTTATAAGAAATCACAGCAAAACCTATCATTTGAGCAGCACATCCAACTGTTGCAGCTCCACCAGCCAGTCCAGATAGTGAAAGCATCATGCAAATTGCAGCTGATGATATAGGTAAAGTTAGAGCCATACCAACTAAAACTGATACAACTATACCCATTAAAAATGGCTGAAGTTCTGTTGCACGCATTATTATATTACCTAAACCTGTCATAAAGGCTGCTACACCTGGGCCAATCAAATCTCCTACTAAAACACCGACCAAAATTGTAAGGGCAGGTGTGATTATGATATCAAGTTTTGTGCGTTTTGAAACTAATTTTCCAAACTCTACTCCAAAAATCGTAGCTACATAAACCCCTACTGGCCCGCCTAGTTCATAGGCTCCTATACCAACTATAGTTGATGCAAATAAAACTAAATTTGGTGCCTTTAATGCATTTGCTATGGAAACTGCAATAGCAGCTCCAGTTGCTTGCCCTATCAATGGCCATATTCTTTCTGTCAAAAATGGGATATTAAGAGTATTGCCAATAGAATTTAAAATTGTTCCTACAAGTAAGGAAGCAAAAAGACCAAAGGCCATAGCACCCAAGGCATCTATAAAATAAACCTTTGGTGAAAGTATAATTCCCTGTTGTTCTAAATATTTTTTCATAACTTCTCCTAAGATTTTTCTTAGCTAAAGTATAACACAAAAAACATTTATTGTATATACAGTGGGGAATTATTTTAAATATCCTTTTTCCTTTAAAGCATTTTCTATTATTTCAAAAGTTTCTTGGTCTTTGGCCCTAATCGTATGATAATGTATATTGCCAGTTAGGTTTTTTAATGGAGTTGAAATGTCCATATTTTTTACAAATTTATTGACTCCATTACGAGATTTGATGTCTAAATCTTTACGTATAACTCCATAGACTGGGTGGTTTATAAAAATATCTATAACCACTCCCCCATTATCTACAATAGTATTTAGTTCATCTTTTATATCTCCATCCTCATGCTTTGACTCTATTATTTTTGTTAAATATTCTCCAGTATCTATTTTATATCCTTTATTAGTGGATATTATTTGGACTCCAAAGGCCTTTAAAACGCCAATGTCTTTTACAATTATTTGCCTTGATACACCAAATATATTGCCTAAGGCTTCTCCAGACTTAGGCTCATCGCTTTTTTGCAAAATCTTTATTATTTCATTTTGCCTTTTACTTAGTTTCATAGTTTACCTCTTTGATTAACTATACCATTTTGACCTTGACTTTTTTATAAAAATCTTGTATTATATCTTCAACAACTGTGAAAAGAAGAGTAGCTTTTTGGAAAAATCTAGAGAGTCCCAGTTGGTGGAAAGGGATATTTGGAAGATTAGTGAAAAAAGACTTTGAGTTTCTTTGAGGATATTTGATTCAAAGACGTGATTGCACGTTACAGCAAACGAGTATGATGGTACTTATTGAGATGTACTTTGTGAAAAGTGCATGAATTTGGGTGGTAACACGGCCTTTCGTCCCAAGAATGCGAAAGTGTACGTGTATTTTTTTTACGAATTTTTAGACCCAGGAAGGAAAATTATGAAAAGAATAAGAAAAATTTTACTAAGTCTTATCCTTGTATTATTTAGTTTTACAAATGTAAGCTTTGCAAGTGAAGGTGAGGATGTTTTAAGAGTGGGAATGGAAGTAAACTATGCTCCCTTCAACTTTTCTGAAGTAAGTGAGGAAAATGAAGGAGTGCCAGTATCTAATTCTCCAGGAGAATATGCGAATGGTTATGATGTGGCCATAGCAAAAAGAATTGCTGAAGGGCTTGGCAAAAAACTTGAAATTTATAAAATAGATTGGGACGGTCTTATCCCTGCTCTTACTTCTGGTAAGATTGATGCCATAGTTGCTGGTATGAGCCCTACAGAAGAGCGTTTAAAACAAATTGATTTTACTGATAGCTACTATAATGCAACTATTGGAGTAGTTACTAAAAAAGATTCTGCTTATGCAAATGCAAAATCTATCCATGACTTTAAAGATGCAAAAATAACCGCCCAAATGGGTACTTTCCACCTTGATTTGATTGATCAAATGGATGGTGTTAAAAAACAACAAGCTCTTGATTCATTTCCAACAATGATTGCTGCAACCAAAGCTGGTAATATAGATGGTTATATCTCAGATAAATCTGGGGCTATGAATGCTATCGCCGCTAATGCAGACTTAGTTTATAATGAATTTGCACCAGAAGATGGTTTTGAAATAGATCCTCTCTTAACTAGTGTAGCTGTCGGTGTAAAAAAAGGATCAGATTTAGAAGATAATATAAATGAAATTTTAGCAAATATTTCAGATAGTGAACAAGATGAAATCATGGAAGATATGATTAAAATTTCAACCCTACAAGAAGAAGGAGAGGAAGAATCAGTAGAAGAAAACCAAACCTTTTTTGGGGAAATGAAATCAATCTGGTCTAGATATTCATCATTATTTTTAAAAGGTATTGTAAATACTTTATTTATAGCTATAGTTTCTACTCTTTTAGGATTTTTAATCGGATTATTAGTAGCAATTATTAGAAAAACTGAAGTTAATAAAATCAAAAACCCTATTGGTTATGCAATCTATAAGATTGTAAACTTCCTACTTGGAGTTTATGTAGAAGTCTTCCGTGGAACACCAATGATGGTGCAATCAGTAATTATTTTCTACGGACTAAAACAATATTTTGATATCGACCTATCAACCATGTTTGCAGCTATCTTAATCGTATCTATAAATACTGGAGCATATTTATCAGAAGTTGTTCGTGGGGGTATCAATTCTATAAACAAAGGTCAGTTTGAAGCCTGTAAAGCTTTAGGAATGACCCACTGGCAAACTATGAAAAATGTAGTTGTTCCACAAGCTGTAAGGACAATATTACCATCATTAGGTAATGAATTTGTTATTAATATCAAAGATACATCAGTATTAAATGTAATCTCTGTTACAGAATTATTCTTTATGAGTAAATCAGTTGCAGGATCTACCTACCAATACTTCCCAACATATTTTATAACAGCAATAATCTACTTTGTACTAACCTTTGCTATTACAAGATTACTATTACTTGTAGAAAAAAGAATGAGTGGTAGAGATTATATACTAGAATCAAGTACAGGAGCAAAAAATGTCAATAATTAAAGTAAATAATTTAGAAAAAAGCTTTGGAAATCTTAAAGTTCTAAAAGATATAAATTTTAGTGTAGAAAAAAACGAAGTAGTTTCTATCATAGGCTCATCTGGTTCTGGTAAATCAACCCTATTAAGATGCTTAAACCTATTAGAAACTCCAACAAGTGGTGAAATTCTCTATGAAGGGGAAAACATCCTAGAAAATAATTTTGATGAAAGATACTACCGTTCTCAAGTAGGCATGGTTTTTCAAAACTTTAACTTATTTGAAAATAAAAATGTTTTAGAAAACTGCACCTTAGGCCAAGAATTGGTCTTAGGCAAAAACAAAAAAGAAGCAGAAGAATTAGCTATGAGCTTTTTATCAGATGTAGGTATGCAAAGATTTGTAAATGCAAAACCTGAACAACTATCTGGTGGACAAAAGCAAAGAGTAGCTATAGCCCGTGCCCTTTGCATGAATCCAAAAGTCCTACTTTTTGATGAACCAACAAGTGCTCTTGACCCAGAAATGGTAGGTGAAGTTTTAGAAGTAATGACAAAACTTGCTAAAACTGGAATTACCATGATTGTTGTAACTCACGAAATGGACTTTGCTCGTGATGTTTCTTCTAGAGTTTTATTTATGGATAAAGGTATAATCTTAGAAGATGGATCTCCAAAAGAAATTTTTGAAAATCCACACCATGATAGAACTAGAGAATTCTTATCAAGATTCTTAAATAATTAGGAGAATGAATGAAAGACTTAGTAGAAATTTACTCATCAGATCAAGATTCCTTTGCCGTAGGATATATCATCTACCAAAGTGAGGATAGACTTTTCACCCACTTGGTAGATGATCAAGGCAAGTTTGATGGATATCTTTTATTTGATAAAAAAACCATAGACGGGATAGAAAAAAATACTGAATACTTACAAAAAATAGAAACCTATATGGGTTTTTGGGGCAATATTTCTATTGGCGATAGCGACAATGAAATCTACCAATCCAAACCAGATTTTATAGATTTGATAAAATATGCCAAAGACCACAACAAAATAATAACTCTTGCGACAAGCTTTAACTACTATGATATATCAACAGGCTATGTAAATTCTTATAATGATGATATTGTAGTTATAGATGCTATAAACAAGGCAAATGCAGAAATATTTGACCAATTTGAGATACCTATAGACGAACTCATAACCCTAGAAATAGAGTCAATAGACAATTTTCTATTAGGTTATGCCAATAAAAAATCATGAATAATACATTAATACTTATAATATTAAACTTAGTAGGAAAAATCTTCTCATTTATTCGTGAGATGATTTTTTCTTTCTATTACGGAACAGGTCCCATAACAGATGCTTTTAATACATCGACAACAGCGGCAACCCTTATTTTTTCGGTAATTACCTATGCCCTAAGCAAAACCTACATACCTACATATAACGAAGTTTTAAAAAAAGGCGGAGAAGAATCAGGAGAGCAATTTACAAATAACTTATTAAACTTCTCTTTATTTTTAACTACCGCCATAATGATAATAGGCTTTACCTTTGCCCCAGCAATTGTAAAACTTTTTGCAGCTGGATACACAGGAGAAAAATTAAAAATTGCAACAAGCTTTATGAGGGCCATAATTTTAACCATATACCCAAATATCTATGCAGCAATTTTTTCTGCATACTTACAGATAAAAGGCAACTTTCTAACACCAGCCCTACCACTGATTATTTTAAATATAATTTTGGCTATTACAGTTGCTATATCAAATGGTAATGTTAGGATAATGACAATTGGTATATTTTTAGCCTACTTCATCCAATTTATAATATTTCCAAGAGCCATTAAAAAAACAGGTTTTAAGCGTGGTAAGATAAGATTTTCCTTTGATGAAAATGTGAAAAAAATTATAATATTATCCCTACCTACAACTTTTTCTATGGCAGCAGTTTATGTATCAACCATAGTCGACCAATCATTTGCATCCTTGGTTGCTCCTGATGGTGGAGTTTCAGTTGTAAATTATGCCCTAAAAATCTTAAGGATAGTAAGTTCTACTTTCATAGTACCCTTTCAAATCACAGCCTATCCAATTATAGGAAAAATGGTTGCTGATAACGATATAAAAGGCATGAAAGACTTAACTAGCAAAACTTTAGTAAAAATCATGCTACTTTTTATCCCATCTATAATTGGAATGATGGTTTTAGCAGAGCCGATTATTTCCTTTGTGTATTATCGAGGAGAATTTACCTACAATGATATGATCATAACTAGTCAGGTTTTATTTACCTACACCTTGTATCTACTTGGCCCAGCCATAGTTGATTTATTATATTTATCATTTTTCTCCCACCAAAATACAAAGGTACCAACAGCTATTTCCTTTGTCCAACTAGGGATAAATATTATCCTAGACTACACCTTGTCAATGAAATACGGACTAGTAGGGCTAGCCATGGCAACAACGCTTAGTCAACTTTCATCAGTGTTAATGGCATTTTTCATGTATAATAAAACTTTTGGTAGTCTTTCTTATAGGTATATTTTAAAAAATATAGGCAAAATCCTAATAGCAGGAGCAGTCCTTGGAATATTTGCCAAATACTTCTACCAAATTCGCCCATCAAACCTTTGGCTACTAGTAACAATAGCCTTTGCTGGACTTATATATGTAGGAGTGATTTATGTATTAAAAGTTGATGAATTTGATGATATTAAAAATGCCTTGATTAAGAGAAGAAAGAAGTAAAAAAAATAAAAAACGGATTAGCTAATGCTATCCGTTTTTTATTTATCTAACCACCCTATAAGTATCTCCAACTTTTTGGATAGTAGTATTGGCTAGTCCTGTATTTAGACTTGAAAAGCTTTGTGGTCTATCTGGGTTATCATCTATTGTTCTTGATTTTTGGATTTCTCCATCACTTTTTAGATAGTAGTCATAGATTACAAAGTCACCTAGATTTTCTACATTGCCTTCACTGAAAGTTATGGTTGGATCATCCCAAGTTGCATCTATATTATACCAATTTCCATCTATTTTTACCATATTCCAAATATGAGGCTCTCCAGTTTTTTTGGAATGACCTGTTGCATATCTTACATCTAGTCCTGCTTTTGTTGCAAGTTTATCAAATAGTGTGGCATAGGCATTGCAGACTCCACCATTTCCATATAGGATGCTTGCTGGGTGGTAGATAGAATATCCACCACTTATATCTTTGCTATCTCCCCTATTATATTGGTTTTTGGTTACAATAAAATCATGAATTTTTTGAGTTTTCTCTAAGTCACTATCATAAGTATTTATATTTTGCTCTACCCAATCATTGGCAAATGCTTCTACTTGGTTGTCAATACTTGGATTTTCTCTATAGGTTACTGTAAATGTTGCAGAGTCAATATATACCTTGTCTCCCCTAGTTTTATTTGGGTCATATTTGGTTTTTACATTTGTTTTGCCATACATACTATAAAAGAAATACCAGTCTTCTTTAGCTGTTTCCAGAAACCAAGATTGAATTTGTTGGTTACTAGTATAAGCGTTGACACTTACTGTAAATTGAGTGTTTCTCCTATCTAAATTATCTCTAATAATATTTTTTATTCTTATACTTAGATTGTCATTTACAGCATAATTTGCCTTGATCTTATTTATCCTTGCTATAAGTTCTTCACTATCTTTAATAAGAGTTTCTAGCCTTTTTTTCTTATCACCCCTGATAATATTTGGCATATTATCTATTAAATATTGGGCAGCCTTAACTTGTCTTTCTAATTTTGTTGTATCTAGCCTATCTAATTGAGCTTGATCAATTGCTGCATAGGCTGTATTTATTTTTAAATTTGTTTTTATAATGGGATTTATAGCCAAAACCATAGCTAAACTAAGCCCAAAAATCTTCCTCTTCAATGCGCAAGCCCTCTCTAATCTTTTCTTTTACTTATATATAATATACATTTTTTAGGATGATTTTAAAGTAAAATTGGATAAAAAAAGCCCTACAAGTTACTTGTAGGGTAATTTCTTAAAGGGTTGCTAAAACTTTTTGTGCTCTAGCTATTAGGGCTTCAGACTGAGCCATTAGGCCGTTTAATTGTCTTTCAAACTTTTTAGAAGCATTTGGCATTAAGGATTTTAATTGTTTAGCTGCTTCTAGGGTAGTTTGGTTTCTTCTAATAGCTTCATTTAGTTGAGCCTTTTTATTTTGTTTTTTTGCTTGTTCATTTACTTGCTTAGATATATTTTGCTTAGCGGTGTTTATTCTTGCCATTGCATTTCTAAGCTCTTCATAGCTAGCGCTATCTTTACGAGCTAGGACTGATTTTGCATTTGCAATAGCTGACTCATATTCAGCCTTTAAGTCTTGGCTGGCATAGTTATAATAAGCATTTGAGTTTACCACATTTACTTGATCATCCACTGCTAATTGTAATTGAGTGATTTGACTTTCAATTTTTGGATCACGTGTTAATGCTTGTGGATTATCTGCTGTGGCTTGTGCTTCGTAATTTTGATTTTCTATTACAGCTTCTTCTGTATTTAAATCATCGGCATAGGCATTTTGCCCAGTTAAACCTAAAACTGTGATATTTGCAAGTAAAATATATTTTAATACGTTATTTTTAAATTTCATGTTCCCTCCTTAGAGAAAGGTATTGTTAACCTCTTATTCCCTTTAGTTGGTTTAAAACTTTAGTTGATCTAGCAATTAGATCTTCTGACTGTTTAATTAGATTATCTAATTTAGTCATATTTTTTGATGCAATGTTTGGAGTAAGTTCTTTTAGAAGGTTAGCAGCAGCCTTTGTTCTCTCATTGGCTTTGATTGCTTCTTCTAATCTATTTATTTGGTCTTCACGACTTATGTCTGCTGCAGTTTGCTTTTTAGCTAAGTTTTTTCTTGCTGTAGCTATTAAGTCTGTTGCAGATTTAATTTCATCTAAAGTAGAATTTGGATTTTCTATTGTAGACTTAGATAAAATTGCTGCATTGTTATAAGTATTGTATGATTTATCTGTATATAAATCTTTATCAGCCTTGATAGCATTAATTTGAGATATTTCTTCTCTTAGCTTTTCTAAAGCTTTCTTTCTATCATCACTTGCAATAATTTCATTTTTAGCTTCTTTTACAGCATTAATTGCTAGTTCATTTTGTAGGTTGGTAAGGTTAAGCCCATTATCCCCTACAGTTTTCCATGCATTTTCTACTGCATTATCATATTTATCTTTTAATTCTTTTGAAGCATTTTTATAAGCATCACTTGCTCTAAATTGGGATTGCTCAGTAGTTAAATTTATTAATTCTGTTTTATCTACTTCTCTACCATTTAAGTTTGCTTTTGCCTCTTCTACTGCTCTAAGATAAGTATTAATTAGATTTGTATACAAGTTGTAAGTTTTATCATCGGAATATTCCTTACCTTTTGATTCTTCATAAGCTTTTTCAAGACCTAATAAAGCATTATTAAATTTTACCTGTGGATCTTGATCAGCATTTTTGTATTCATAACCTAATTTAACAGAATTGTATTCTACAATTTTAGTAGATGCTTTTTCTAATGTAGCTTTAAATTCATCTTCAGCAGTTTTTACAGCTTGGTTAGCCTCAGTATTTGTACTTGCAGCGTATACATCTTTATTAGCTGGAACTAGTAAAAGTGTACCTAGGGCTAGGACTGCGCTGGTTTTTAAAATTTTATTTCTCATAGATAACTCCTTTATTTCTAGAATTATTTTCTTTGTTGTATTATACCCTATTGAAAAATTTTTAAAATCAAACTAAAAAAGACCCCTAGGGGTCTTTTATTTTATTAAGATGCTTTTAATTCGTCTAGAGCTGTTTGAGCTTGTTCTAAAAGATTATTTGAATTTTCTAGTAGTTCGTTTAATACATCTGCGTTTTCATTAGCAGTTTCTGGTGAAAGTTCGAATAATAATTCTACTGCACGTGCACTTGATCTGTTATCAAAGATAGCTTGTTCTAAAGCTTCTATTTTTTCTTCTGTTGAAAGATTTGAAGTATCAGCTACTTCTTCACTTGTTTCATCTTCTGATGTTTCTTTAGTAGCAGTTTCATCAGTTGTTTCTTCTGTTTCAGCTTTATCAGCTTCTTCTGCTGTTATATCTTCTGTAGTTTCAGCTGGTTCTGCTTGTTCTACTGTTTCATCTTTTTTGTTTTCTTCTACTACTGGTGCATTTTCGTCAGTTGCGTTTTCATTTTGTACCATATTGTTACATCCTGTTAGGGCTACTGATAATAGTAATGCTGATGCTAGTGTTTTATTTAATTTCATTGTTGTCTCTCCTTTTTGTTTTTACATTCTCTTCTTTTTTATTTTTATTTTTTCCAGTAAGAGCATACGCTCCAAGTGCTACTACTAAAACTACTCCTACCCCTACAAGAGATTTTATACCCGTTCTTACGATAGATCCTGGATTAATTGTTGCAGGAACTTCTCTTGTTGTGGTTACAGGTGTTGTAGTTGTGGTTGTACCACTTACTGGTGTAGTGGTTGTAGTTGTAGTTGTACCTTGAACAGGTTGTGATGATCCTGTAACAGCCGTCGCATTTTTAAACTCTTTTTCTACCGCTAATAAATCATCCATTGTTGCATTATCATTTTCTAATGCTTTAATTTTTTCTTCTAATTCAGATCTTTTTGCTTTATCGCTTATATCATATTTTCTAGAATTAAAATCATCTTTTAATGTTTTAAGTCTAGCTTGATATTTATCTCCATCCAGAGCATTTGCTGCTTCGACAAGTTTATTTGAAGCAGACTTTAAGTCTTCTTCTTTAGCTTCATCATTTTTAATAAGGTCGCTAGATTCTTCTAGGGCTTTGTTGTATGTTTCTTTAAGAGATTTTTGAGCACGTCTATACTTTTCGCTTTTCTTAAGAGTCTCATCATTGGCAATCATTTTGTTGATGATTTCTCTTGGATTTAGTGTCTCTTTTTCAGATTCTGCATCTTGAATTTTCTTAACAATTGGCCTTAATTCTTTATGATTAAGCTGTCTTTTTAGCATATCAGTAGAAAGCTCAATTGACTCTTTATTTCCTCTTCTCAATGCAGATTCTGAACTTATTAAAATATCATCTAACCATTTTTTTGTATCTTCAGAAACATTAGCATAATCTGGATGAATTTTCACTTTATTTGCTAAAGCCATTAAATCTTTTAATTCTTTCACATAGGAAGGGTCATCTGTTTTTGTATTTAATCTTATTAAATCCGCAATAGGTTTTACTTCGCTCTGATTTAAAGCATTTACCAAACCTGTTCTCGCTATTTCAATATCAGTAGCTTTTCCACCCACTAAAGCACTATTTGCAGCAGTTATAGCCTTATCCAAATTTCCTCTTTGAGTAAACCCTACATTTTTATATTCGTTATGTTCTTTAACTTTTTTAGCTATTTCTAGTAATTCCTCTAAAGTTTCTTTATTATCAGAATTGTTAAGAGCCGCTTCTAAATCACTTATCGCTGATAAAATTTCTTCATTTGTTTCAGCATCTTTTGCTTTTTTAAGGGCCTTTTCTAATCTATCCCTATAGTTTTGGGCCACACTCTTATAATTAGGATGATTTATAACTTTATTTGCATCATCTATCAGCCTATTTAATTTTTCGGCATCTGTTTCTTTTCCATTTTGTCCATTTTTATCAATAGAATCCTTAGCTTCTTTTATAGTAGCTATTGCTGCATCTATCTCTTCATCTGTTGGGTTAGATTTTTTTACTATGGCTTGTGCAGCTGTGATTGCATTGTTATATGATTTTTTATCATCATCAGAAGCTAGTTTGTATGAATCTTTGTTTCTATAAGATTCTGCTTCGTTTATAAGTTCTTGTAAATTTTGTTTTGATGTTTTTTGTTGATTACTATCAATGGTTTTTGTTTTTACAGGTGCTAGAGCTAACTTGGCTAAGTTTAAGTTGTTTATTGCTTTTTGCAAATCAGCTGCATTTGTATTACCTTTAGCTATTAATTCATTAGCTTTAGCTTTTGCTATATCATAAGTTAACCTTGCAGATTCTCCTGCATTTTGATAACCTTCAGGATTTTTAGAAGTAGAATTTTCAATTTGTTTTCTTAGCCTACTTACTTCAGTATTTGCTGTATTAGATTTTTCTAAAGCGCTGTTATAAGCTTTATTTAGATTATTATAAGCATCATTTAATTTGCTTGCGTCAGAGTTTAAGTTGTTAAAAACTTCTGCAGCTTGAGTAGATACACTTGTAAGGTTGGTCTGGGTATCTGGATTTAGTTTTTTATAACTGTCTGTTTCAGAAAACTCATTAACAGAATTTATTAATTCTCCCAGCCTTATATAAGCTCTACCATAGGTTGCATTATCTGATGGAGTGATTTTTTCAAACTCATCATAAGTTAGGGCAGAGTTATTTGCATCTAAATTATTGGATTTTATAATATCATTTATAGTTTGGGCAAGATTATTATTTGATGTAATAATATCATCTTTGCTTTTATTAACATCTTTTTCATCAGCCTTAGCTACTTTAATTGCATCTGTTAATTTATCTTTGTCTTCTTTTTTAACGTTAGTGTTACTAGCGATACTTGCAGATAATTTTTCTGCTATGGCAATTGTTGAGCTAAGACCCTCACGTTGTTCATAGGTGTCAAAAGAGCTTGCACCTAAGTTTTTCTTTTTATCAATGATATTATCTATTAAGCCATTTATAGTTTCTTCACTTGCATCTACATTTACATTTTTACCAGCTGCTATTGCACTAGTGTAGGCATTTTGTTCTGTATTTGATGCATTTATATAACGAGTTGATTTTTTAACGTCTGCTTCTTCATCTGTTAATTTTTTTAAATCAATAAGTTTTTGATTTTCTTTAGTTTGCTCTCCACCATTATCACCATTATTTGTTGTATCGGTATCATCTGTTGATTCATTTGTGGTGGTAGGTGTATCGGTTGGTGAAGGCTGACTAGTTGCATATGCCACAGACCCAATTGCATTATTTTCTATAGGAGTTACTACCCCAATAGATAGTGCTAGAGCAAGGGTTCCTGCATATATTTTTTTTCTTTTCATTTCTAGCTCCTAATTTTTCTTTTAATTTAAGTCTATTACTTAATTTAAGTTACATAAATTATACATTATCCAGCTTTTATTGTCAAAATTTTCCAGTTATTAAATCTAGATAAAACATTTAAATTTCAACATATAGAGCAATTGTATTGTAGATAATCAGAACTACCAGCTTAGCTGGTAG
>NZ_JBGMEG010000006.1:0-67360 GCF_046365465.1 Anaerococcus groningensis
CGTATTCCGGATTTTGGGGTGCAGCTCATTTAGGGCTTTTTTTATATTGTTTTACTTTCAAATATCACTAGGAGGTAACCATTTTTGACAGAGATTTTAAAGGACTTGTTTGTTGTTTCATTTGATACCCCTAGAGCATTATCATTACTTAAATCAAAATTATTTAATTCATAGTAAAGTCCCTTGATATCTACACCCTGAGCTTTTTCAGATAGGGCAAAGATTGATACATAAAAGTCATCTTCATCTTTAAAATCATACTCTAACTTATCGTTAACTATATAAAAACTTTTATATTTAGATTTTAAAGTAACTTCTATACCCTTCTTTTTAAACTCTAGGGCATTACTAATATTGGCAAAGGTGTGAGAATCACGGCCACCTAATCCGCCATAAACAACTATATTTTTATAACCCCAATCTTCTGCTACCATTAAGGCAGCTTTTGTATCTGTATAATCTTTTATAGGATTTAATTTTATAACTAAGTCTCCATCAGGCTGATTTGATGAGTCAAAGTCCCCGATTATCATAGTAGGAGTAACTCCAGCTTCTCTTGCATGGATATATCCTTTATCAGCTGCTATGACCATATCTTCTTCTTTTATCTCATCAAAAAAACCATCAAAGTCGCCACCAGCGATTATATAACATGTTTTCATATATTCTCCCCTTATTTTATCTTATACAATTATATCAAATCTCATAATAGAAGAAAAAAATTTTCTAGGGTAAAGTTATATTAAAGAAAGTTTAAAAAGAATATAGGATTATAATGAAATTAAAACACAGCAAAGTAGGGGAATTTGTTCCAGTAACTACAAAAAAGGGTCTCTATTATGGAGGCTATCAAAATGCTCTTGGAGAATTAGGAGTGGCAAAATTTTATAGGGATAGATCTTGTGTGGTGACTGCCTTTACCAATACTTATTTATATTTGTACCATAAAGGTGAAAGATTTACCTTGGAAGAATATAACCATTACCACTATGATTTTTATAAAAAAATTCGACCTCATATAAATGGAGTGCCCTCAGTAAAAGCCTTAAACCACAGGGTAAATCGTATCAGACGTGAGCGAAATTTAACTTTATATGCCCACATCATGCAAGAGTATTTTATAAGAAGACATACGACAGAAGAAAAACTTGCCTTTATCAACGAAGCACTTAGCAAAAATTGCCCAGTTATTTTTATAAATTGGATGAGCAAAAATGTAAAAGTCTTAGCCCACCATGGAGTAACTATAACAGAGTGCAATGATATGGGAGACTACCACGAGCTAGTAATATCTAGTTGGGGCAATGTTTATAAGATAAATTTTGAGATTTTTGATAAGCAAATCAAATCATATAGCGGGCTGATTTATTTTGAAAGGAATGATTATGAGATACATTAAAGTAGAAGTTTTTGTCCCAGAAGAAGATAAGTGGCAGGTAATAGATGGATTAAATGAAAAAGAAATACTAAAGGATGATGGCTATGATTCTGTTTTTGCAGAAAGTAAGGTAACAGGACACTTTACACCCCTAGAAGGATCAAAGCCTGATAAGGGAGATATAGGCAAGCATACTACTGTTGATGAAGTAAAACTAGAATTTAGGATAGATGCAGCAAAAAAGGATGAGGTTTTTAGTATTATAAAAGCCAACCACCCTTATGAAGTACCAGTTATAAACTTTATGGAATTATTATAGGAGATGTGATGCAAGAAAGACTTACTAGATCAAATGGGGTAGTCATGCCGATTTTTTCCCTACCTTCTAATTATGGGATAGGAACTTTTGGCAAGGCTGCTTATGATTTTGTTGACTTTTTATCAGAGGCCTCTATAAAATACTGGCAAATTTTACCCCTAGGGCAAACTTCTTATGGAGATAGTCCCTACCAGGCATTTTCATCCTTTGCAGGCAATCCATATTTTATCGACCTTGATATGCTTATAGCAGATGGATTGCTGGATGAAAGTGATCTAGAAAATATTAATTTTGGGGACAATGAAAGATATATTGATTATGCTATCCAATATAATATTAGGTATCGTATTTTAGAAAAAGCTTTTGAAAACTCAAAGGGCAAGCTTGATAATGAAATAGCTAAATTTAGAGAGAAAGAAGGCTTTTGGATAGAAGATTATGCCCTATTTATGGCTATCAAACACGATCAGTTAGATATTAGCTGGGTGGAGTGGGATGAGGACTTACGTGATAGAAATCCTTATGCCCTAGCTAATTTTAAAGAAAAACACGAGGAAGATATAGACTTTTATATCTTTATCCAATACGAATTTTTCACCCAATGGCAAAAATTAAAAGAATATACCAACAGGAGAAATATAGAAATTATTGGAGATTTACCAATTTATGTTGCTTATGACTCCTGTGATGCTTGGGTTAATGCAGATATTTTAAAAATAAATCAAGATACTAAACAGCCCCTTATAGTTGGAGGCGCTCCACCAGACGCTTATTCAGAAGATGGGCAGCTTTGGGGCAATCCTGTCTATGACTGGGAAAAAATGAAAGATAATGGCTATGACTTTTGGAAAAAAAGACTAAGCATGGCTTTAAAAAACCACGATCTCTTACGCCTAGACCACTTTAGGGGTTTTGAAAAATATTATGCCATTCCAGCTACAGATGAAAACGCCAAATTTGGAACTTGGGAACTTGCAGGTGGCTATGAATTTTTCGATGAGATCTTAAAGGACTATCCTAACAGACAATTTATAGCTGAAGATTTGGGGTATATCACTAAGGAAGTCGATGATTTAAAAAATCATTACGGTTTTCCAGGTATGAATGTTATCCAATTTGCCTTTGATGGCACTTTTGCTAGCAATTATTTACCACACAATTATGAAAAGAATGCAATAGTATATTCCTCCACCCACGATTCGTCCACCTTAAAGGGTTGGTTAGATTCCTTGGATGAAGAGGATATTTTACTAGTAGAAAAATATTTTGGCTTAGAAAATAATGAAAAAAGCGAGTATGTCTGGGAAATAATAAGGAGCCTTATGGCATCTGTTGCTGATGTAGCAATTTTTGAAATCCAAGATTTTTTTGAAATGGGAGATGAAGCTAAGATAAACACGCCTTCTACTTTAGGAAACAACTGGAAGTGGAGGGCCAAAAGTGAAGACTTTACAGATGATTTGGCAAAAAAAATAAAAGAAATGTCAAGATTATACGGGAGATATAATGGATAAGTTAGAAAAGAATAAGTTTACAGAAGACTATATAGAAAACCTACAGAGGATAACTCTTAAAAATTTCGATGAAACAAGTGAAAAAGATAAGTACGATGCCCTTTGTGATACTATATTGGAGCGTATCAACCAAGAATGGAGGGCAAGCAAAAGTAAATCTAGATACGAAAGGACTGCCTATTACTTTTCTGCAGAATTTTTAATAGGTAGATCTTTAGGAAATAACCTAATAAATCTAGGAATTTATGATGAAGTTAAAGAATTATTAGATGAGCTTGGTATAGATTTTGAAGCTATAGAAGATTATGAAGATGATGCTGCCCTAGGAAATGGTGGTTTGGGTCGTCTTGCAGCCTGCTTTATGGATTCTGCTGCCACCCAAGATATAAATATGTATGGATACGGAGTCCGCTACCGTGAAGGCTTATTTAAACAATATTTTGAAAATGGATTTCAAGTTGAAAAAGGTGATAGCTGGATAAAAGATGGGGATGGTTGGTCTATTAGAGTTGATTCTGATTCTAGAATTGTAAATTTTAAAGACCAACAAGTAAAAGCTGTTCCTTTTGACATGCCAGTAGTAGGTTATCAAAATGGAAAAGTAAATACCTTAAGACTATGGCAAGCAGAACCTTTTGAAGAATTTGAATTTGATAAATTTAATAATTTTGAATATGATGCGGCAGTTAGAGAAAAAAATAGAGCAGAAGATATTACCAGAGTCCTTTATCCAAATGATATACAAAGGGCAGGTAGGGTTTTAAGATTAAAACAACAATACTTCTTTGTATCAGCATCTATCCAAGACTTAGTTGCCAAATACAAAAGATATTTTTCAGATGATATGCGCTTTAAAAATTTCCACAAATACCATGTCATCCAGTTAAACGACACCCATCCAAATATTGCTATCCCAGAATTAATTAGGGTTTTAGTAGATGAAAATGGCTTAGAATTTGAAGAAGCCTTAGACATTGCTAAAAAAGTCTTTGCCTTTACCAACCACACAGTTTTACAAGAGGCCCTAGAAAAATGGCCAATTGACATAGTAGAAGAAGTAAGTCCAAGATGTTTAGAAATAATTTATCAAATTAATGATGTCTTGGTAAATCACTTTAAAGAAAAAGGCCTATCAGATACAGAAATAGACCCATATCGTATAGTAATTTATGATCAAGTTCATATGGCAAACCTAGCTATATATGTAGGATTTTCAGTAAATGGGGTTGCAGCCCTTCATACAGAAATCCTAAAAGATGATACCTTTAGCCACTGGTATGGGATATTCCCAGAGAAATTTAATAACAAAACCAATGGTATTACTCCTAGAAGATGGCTAGTTTATGCTAATAGACCTCTAGCAGACTTTATTAGTAAAAAACTTGGAACAGATGATTGGAAGTATAACCTGGATGAGCTAAAGGGCCTAGAAAAATTTGCAGATGATGAGGATGTTTTAAATGAACTTTGGGATATTAAACAAGCTAATAAAGAAAGGCTAGCTTCATATATATTAGAGCATGAGGGAATAAAAGTTGATCCAGAATCAATTTTTGATATCCAAGTAAAAAGAATTCACGAATACAAGCGCCAACATTTAAATATCTTACACATTATTTATTTATACCATGAGCTTAAGAAAAATCCTGACATGGACTTTTACCCAACAACCTTTATCTTTGGGGGAAAAGCAGCTCCAGGATACTTTAGGGCAAAAGCTATAATAAAACTTGCCAATGAAGTAGCTAGAGTGGTTAATAATGACCCAGATGTAAATAAAAAATTAAAGGTAGTATTTGTTGAAAACTTTAGAGTATCATATGGAGAAAAAATCTATCCAGCAGCGGATGTTTCAGAACAAATTTCAACAGCTGGTAAGGAAGCATCTGGTACAGGAAATATGAAATTTATGCTAAATGGTGCACCAACCCTAGGTACCCTTGATGGAGCAAATATAGAAATATTTGACCATGCAGGAGAAGAAAATAACTACCGTTTTGGCGCAACAGTTGAAGAATTAAACGAAATTTCAGGCACTTATAATCCAAGGGGAATCTATCAAACTGATAAAGACATTAAAGATGCGGTGGATGCCTTGGTAAATGGAGAATTAAACGATAACAATTCCTATATGTTCCTTGATATCTACAATGAATTAATAAATCCTCAAGATGGATCTCGTGGAGATAGGTACTTTGTATTAAAGGACTTTGAAGCTTATAAAAAAGCCCACGAAAAAATCAATAAGGACTATAGGAATAAGTTAGCATGGTCTAGAAAATGCCTGATAAACATTGCAAATGCTGGATATTTTTCATCAGATAGGACTATAATAGACTATGCAGATGATATTTGGAAAATAGATTCTCCAAACTATTAGGATAAAAAATGAATAAAGAAACGATAATTGGTTTACTCATCCCATTTTTAGGTACATCCCTTGGTTCTGCTATGGTATTTGTAATGAAAGATGAGCTAAACCCGAAAGTACAAAAAGGCTTATCAGGTTTTGCTGCTGGTGTCATGGTGGCAGCAAGTATCTGGTCGCTATTAATCCCTTCTATGGATATGGTAGCAGCTGATATGGGTAATATGAGCTGGGTACCAGCTGTAATTGGTTTTTTAATAGGGATTTTGTTTTTATTATTTTTAGATAATGCTATTCCCCACCAACATATCGACTCTATCACTCCAGAAGGACGCAATAGTGAAAATATGAGAAGAACAACCATGATGGTTTTAGCCGTAGTAATTCACAATATCCCTGAGGGTATGGCAGTAGGAGTTTCTTATGCAGGTGCCCTTTATGGAACAGAAAGTGTAAGTCTTGCAAGTGCCTTTGCCTTGTCAGTAGGAATTGCTATCCAAAACTTTCCAGAAGGAGCTATTATATCTATGCCTTTAAAATCTACTGGTGTAGATAAGGGTAAATCCTTTTGGATGGGGGTTGGATCTGGGGCAGTAGAACCTATTGCTGCAATAGTTACTATATTATTATCTCAGGTAATGATTCCCATTTTGCCTTACCTGCTTTCCTTTGCAGCTGGGGCTATGCTTTATGTAGTTGTAGAAGAGCTAATACCAGAAGCAACAGGTGAGGGAGAAGCCCATACAAACATTGGGACTCTTGGATTTGCAGCAGGATTTGCAATAATGATGATTCTAGATGTTATGCTAGGATAAAATAAACACCTATTTATAGGTGTTTTTTATTTTTTAAAAAACTACCCACTTATCCTAATAAATAGTAATATATTAGTAGGAAAGGAATGGGGGATAGATGAATTATTTTACAGATTTTATTAACTCTTTAGCCCTTATAAGAGTTACAGATATTATAGATATAGCAATTATATCCTTTGCTATCTATAAGTTATTTTCGCTATTAAGAAACACACGCGCTGAGCAAGTTTTATATGGACTTATTATAGTTTTAGTTTTTGCATCAGTTGCAGATATTTTAAGCCTAAATACAGTTAGTTGGGTCATGAACCAGTTCTTGACAGTAGCCCTAGTATTTATAATAGTAGTTTTCCAGCCAGAACTAAGATCAGCTTTGGAAAGAATTGGCCGAGGTAGGTCAATTTTTACCGGAGAGCGTGTCTTAAAAAGTGAAAACACTATTGATGAGCTAACCCGTGCTATGTCATCCCTTGCCCGCCAGAAAATTGGAGCTTTAGTTGTTTTAGAAAGAGAAGTTGGCCTAAATGACATAGTAGAAAGTGGAACAAGGCTTGATGCAGATGTGTCAAGCGAACTTTTGATAAATATTTTTATACCAAACACCCCCTTACACGATGGTGCAGTTATAATAAATAATGAAAAAATCATTGCAGCTGCTTGTTATTTGCCACTTTCAAATTCAAATTTAATTTCTAAAGAACTGGGCACCCGCCACAGGGCAGCAGTGGGGATTTCTGAAAAATCAGATGCCATAGTAATTGTAGTAAGTGAGGAAACAGGAAACATTTCTGTAGTAGAAAATGGCCGTATAGATAGATATTTTGATGAGGACTCATTAAAGCAAAGACTACAAAATGACCTAGTTTTAGTAAAAGAAGAAGCCTACAAAGAAGATAAGAAGGAAGAAGACGATGAATAATAAAAATGATACAAAATTAAAAATTCTTTCAGTTTTGGTAGCCATTTTTATGTGGACTTTTGTTGTAAATTCTACAGATCCAACAGTAAATAAAACCTTCCGCAATATACCAGTAGTTATAAAAAACCAAGATGTGCTAGAAAAATCTGGATACACCATAGTAGGTAAAGAAGCTGCCTATGGCACAAGTGTAAAATTAAAAGGATCTAGGGAAAAATTAGTCAACCTAAAGCCTGCAAATATTTATGCAAGTGTAGATATATCGGACCTAGAACCAGGCGTTCAGTCCCTAGATATAGAAGTAGATACTCCGTCTGGTATTAGTGTAGATGAAGTAGATCCAGGGCAAATAAACTTAAATATCCAAGAAGTTTTGGAAAAAACATTACCAGTTAACCGAGTGATTTCAGATGAAATAAAGGATGGTAAGATTGTAGAAGTAAATGAAATGTATCCTAAGGAAATTACCATTAAGGGACCGGCTAGCCTTATAAATAAAGTGGATAGGTTGGAGATAAAAATAGATGATGCTAGTGTTCTTGATGAAAAAATCCATAGCCTACCTGTTAAAGCCCTAGATAAAAATGGTAAGCAAATTTCAGATTTAAATATTTCTCATGAAGAGGTAAATGTTTCATTTTTTGTCTTTGCTACAAAAGAAGTAAATGTAGTTTTAGAAACTAGTGGGAATATTGACAAGGACTATGAAGAAGTTTCTAGGGAGATTTCCCCAGAATCCGTTATCATAAAAGGACCAGAAGCAGATATCAAAGATATAGATGCTATATATACCTTGCCAATAGATTTAAAAAATCAAAAATCTTCTACAAGTGGAGAGGTAAAACTCTCCCTACCAGATTCAGTAGAAGTTTATAATGGCGATAGCGTTGTAAATTATAAGATAGAAATCCAGAAAAAATCAAAAAAGTAAAAAAGTATGACGGATAATATAATTAATCAACTAGAAAGTGCCGGCTATGAGACTTATGCAGTGGGTGGATGTGTTAGAGATGAGCTATTAAATCGAGAAAACTTTGATATTGACATTACCACTACTGCAAGGCCAGATGAAATTAAAGAAGTTTTTAAAGATTATAAAACTATTGATATTGGGGCAAAGTTTGGTACTATAAAAATTTTGGATGGAGCTAGTGAATACGAGATTACAACCATGAGGCGTGAGTCGGGGTATTCTGATAAGCGTCACCCAGAAAAAATTGCCTTTACCGATGATATAAGAGAAGACTTAAAAAGGCGAGATTTTACCATCAATGCCATGGCCAAAAGAAAGAGTCAACTCTTAGATATTTTTAATGGTAAAAAAGATTTAGACCAAAAAATGATAAGGGCAGTAGGAAATCCAGATGAACGCATCAAAGAAGATGTGTTAAGGTCCCTTAGGGCGGTAAGGTTTGCTACAAGTCTAAACTTTGAAATTGCAGATGATCTAAAAAAAACTATTAGAAAAAATGCAGCATCTATTGATGACATATCAAAAGAGCGCATCCAAGTAGAGTTAAATAAAATTTTATTAGCTGATGATCCAAAAAGGGGAATAAAGCTATTGGATGAGGTGGGACTTTTAAAATACATATTCCCAGAGGTTTATGCTACAAAAGACTTTGATCAACACTCCACCTTTCATGCAGAGGATTTATACAATCATACCTTAAGTGTGATAGAAAAAACTCCACCAATACTTGAAGTGCGAATGGCAGCCCTTTACCACGATGTGGGAAAAATCAATACCTTTTTTCTAGATGAAAATGGTGAAGGAAGATTTTTTGGCCACCAAAGTGTTTCAGAAGAACTTTTAGTAGATCGACTTAAAAAATTAAAATATTCTAAAAAGTTTATAGAAAATACTAGGGTCTTAGTAAAACGCCACATGGATAATACCAATACTTATACTAAAAAATCTATAAGAAAGCTTTTAAGAAATATAGGTGAGGAAAATTTATTAAATCTTTTTAAACTGCAAAGGGCAGATGTGTTATCAACCAAGCATAATGACGATTCAAATATTGATCTTGGCTTAGAGCTTTTAGCAGAAGTAAAAAAGGATGATATACCTACTAATAAAAGTCAGATAAAGATAAATGGCAACGATCTAAAAAAGCTGGGTTTTAAAGAAGGTAAAGAGCTTGGTCAGACCTTGAAACTAATTGAAAATTTAATCTATGATGAGAAATTAAAAAACGATAAGAAAGATATTATAAACTACATTAAATCTAACCTTTTAAATGTTGATTGATAGTCTTACATGTAGTATATTAAACAAATGAGTAGCTATATAAGCAGGAGGAAGATATGACAGAATTAAAATCTCATGATAATAACATTGCAAAATTTGAATTTGACGTAAATTACGATGACTTTGCAAAGGCTGTAGATACAGTTTATAAAAGAAATAAAAAAAGATATAGAATTGATGGATTTAGGGCAGGACATGTTCCAAGAAAAGTTCTAGAAAAGATGTACGGTCCAGAAATCTTCTATGATGAAGCTATCCAAATTGTATTCCCAGAACCATACGAAGCTGCAGTAGAAGAACTAGATCTTGAACCAATCGACCAACCATCAGTTGATCTTGATGATATAGAAGCTGGTAAAGATATTACTTTCAAAGTAGAAGTAGAAACAAAACCACACCCAACTTTAGGTGATTACAGCGAACTAATCATCGAAGATATCCCATCAGAAGTAACAGATGAAGATATCGATGCAGAACTTGCTCGTCAACAAGAAGAAAATGCTAGATTAATCCCAGTTGAAGATGGCGAAGCAAAAATGGGAGATACAGTAAATATTGACTTTGACGGTTACCTAGATGGAGAAAGATTTGAAGGCGGAAAAGCTGAAGATTATGATTTAGAACTAGGATCACACACATTTATTGAAGGCTTTGAAGAACAAGTTGCAGGACACAAAGTTGGAGATAAATTTGATGTAAATGTAACCTTCCCTGAAGATTACCAAGCAAAAGAATTCCAAGGCAAAGATGCAAAATTCGAAGTAGAAATTAACTCAATTACTACAAAAGAATTACCAGAACTAGATGATGAATTTGCAATGGATATTTCTGAATTTGAAACTCTTGATGAACTAAAAGCAGATTTAAGAGAAAAATTAAAAGAAGATAAAGAAAACTTTGCAACAAACATGAAACAAAACCAAGCTATTGATGCACTAGTAAAAGCTAGTGAAGTTTCAGCACCAGAATCACTTGTAAAACAAGAAATTGATGTTGAAATGCAAAACTTAGACCAAAGATTACAACAAATGGGTATCGGTCTTGCTCAATACATCGAAATGACACAAATGGATATAAACCAAGTAAGAGAGCAATATAGACAACAAGCTGAAGATAGAGTTAAAGCAAACCTTGTAATTGATGAAGTATCTTTAAAAGAAGGTTTTGATGTAACAGCTGAAGAAATTGAAGAAGAAATCAACGAATCAGCAAAAATGTACGGTGTAGATGATATCGAAAAATTCAAAGAAATCTTTAGAAAAAATGTATCAGAAGATACAATTAAAGAAAATATCAGACGTCGTAAGGCTGTAGAACTTTTAGTTAATAATGCAAAAGCTTTACCACACGAAGAATACCATAAAGCAGTTGGTGATGATCACAACCATGACCATGACCACAGCGAAGATTCTAAAGAAGGCGAAGAAAATTAAGATATCATCCTTAAAAAATTAAGGAGATAATATGCAAACTAGAAATTACCTAGTACCAACTGTAGTAGAATCAACAAACAAGGGCGAAAGAGCCTATGACATATATTCTAGACTTTTAAAAGATAGAATTATTTTCCTATCTGGGGAAGTAAATGACCAAATGAGCGATATAATCATTGCTCAGCTACTTTTCTTAGAAAGTGAAGACCCAGATAAAGATATTCAATTTTATATCAACTCTCCAGGTGGAGTTGTAACAAGTGGTCTTGCTATTTTTGACACAATGAATTACATCAAACCAGATGTATCTACAATTTGTATCGGTCAAGCAGCAAGCATGGGAGCAGTTTTATTATCATCAGGTGCAAAGGGTAAGAGATTTTCTCTACCAAACTCAAATATCATGATTCACCAACCAAGCGGTGGTGCTCAAGGACAAGCATCTGATATTGTAATTCAAGCTGAACAAATCTTAAAAATAAAAGATAGATTAAACCATATCTTAGCTGAAAATACAGGCCAAGACCTAGAAAAAATTGAAAAAGATACCGATCGTGACTTTGCCATGACAGCGCAAGAAGCGCTAGAATATGGTCTAATCGATCAAGTTATTGAAAGTAAGTAGGAAAATAGATGGCAAACTTCGAAGAAGAAGATGTAAAATGCTCGTTTTGTGGCAAGGATAGTTCTCAAGTAGAGCGCATCATTGCAGGGCCAGATGCCTATATTTGCAATGAATGCGTAAATCTTTGCAGCGAGATTATAAATGCAGAAGTAAAATTTGACGAAAACTACTTTGATGAAAATGGAGATATAGTCTTATCTACTCCAGCTGAAATAAATGATTTTTTAAATGAGTATGTGATTGGCCAAGATGATGCCAAAAAGACCCTAGCAGTTGCTGTTTATAACCATTATAAAAGAATAAATGCCAACAAAGAAGAAATAGATGATGTTGAACTTAACAAATCTAATATCCTTATGCTAGGACCAACAGGTTCAGGAAAAACCCTTCTAGCCCAAACTCTTGCTCGTAAGTTAAATGTGCCATTTGCAATTGCAGATGCAACTAGTCTTACAGAGGCAGGTTATGTGGGTGAAGATGTAGAAAATATCATTTTAAAGCTAATCCAAGCAGCAGACTATGACATAGAAGCAGCCCAGCATGGGATTATTTATGTAGATGAGATAGATAAAATTACAAGAAAAAGTGAAAATCCTTCCATCACAAGGGATGTATCTGGTGAAGGTGTCCAACAGGCCCTTTTAAAATTAATTGAGGGAACTGAGGCAAATGTTCCACCACAAGGTGGTAGAAAGCACCCAAGCCAAGAGTATATCCAAGTTGATACAAGCAATATTTTATTTATCCTAGGTGGTGCCTTTGATGGTATCGAGGATATAATAAATCGCAGACAAGCTCAAAAAACTATTGGTTTTGGTGCAGAAATAGTAGCAGCAGATCATAAGGCAAACCTAGCTGATGTAAATACAGAAGATTTACTGAAATTTGGACTTATACCAGAATTTATCGGTAGGGTGCCAATAATAGTAACCCTAGATAGCCTAGATGAAGAAGCCCTAATTCGCATTTTAAAAGAACCTAAAAACTCACTAATCAAACAATACCAAAAATTATTTGAATTAGATAATGTTAAGCTTAGCTTTGAAGATAAGGCCTTACATGAGATAGCCAAAGAAGCTATAGCTCAAAAAACAGGAGCTCGTGGGCTTAGAACTATACTAGAGGATTTATTACTAGATGTGATGTATGAAATCCCATCAAAAACAGATATAAAAGAAGTAGTTGTAACAAAAGATTCTATTAAGGATCACTCAAAACTAAAATACAAGAAAAGATAAGGAGGGAGTGGCTAGCCATTCCCTTTTTTATACGGGAGTTAATAATGGCAGATGTTTATAAAATAAGCACAAATGAATATCCACTCGTACCCCTCAGGGGTCTATGGGCATATCCAAACACAATTTTAAACTTTGATTGTGCAAGACCCATATCTAAAAATGCTATTGATAATGCAAATGTAAGCAATAAAGACGTTTTTTTAGTAAATCAAAAAAATGTTTTTGATGAAAACCCTAGATCTGATGACCTTTATGACTATGGTATGGTTGTAAATATTAAAGAATCATTTAGTCTACCAAATGGGGATATAAGAGTTTATGTGCAAGCAAAATCAATTGCAAAAATAAAAGAAGTAAGTACAGGTGAGGGCTTCTATAAGGCAGTAGTAGAAGAATACGAATATATAGAAGAAAATGAATCTGAAACAAATAAAAAAGAAGCCCTTCGTAAAATGCTTATAGAAGATTTTAAAACTTATATTGAACTAGATGGCAATAACTTAGATGAGTCAGCTTTTTCTATAAATGAAGTATATAATCTCCATAGGCTAGCTGATATAATAATCTATCATTTAGATTTAAAAGCAGATGAGTACTATGCGCTTTTAAAAGAGCTTGATACTGAAAAAAGACTATCATTGCTGCATAGTATTTTATCAAAAGAAATAGAGCTTAAAAATTTAAGCATAGAAATAGAAGAAGATGTTCAAGAGAACATAAACCAGTCTCAAAAAGAATATTATCTAAGAGAAAAAATTGAGGCGATACGTCGTGAGCTAAGCGAAACAACTGGAGATTTTGAAAGCGAAGCTCAAGAGTTAATTGATAAAATAAATAAGTTAAGTATTGATGAGGATAGTAAAAAATCATTGCTCAAAGATGCTGAAAGACTAGAAGCTATTCCCGAAATGAGCCCTGACTATGGAGTTATAAGTGCTTATCTAGATTTTGTAGTAAACCTACCATGGGATGAGAAAACAAAAGACATTTTAGATATAAAAAATGCAGAAGAAATCCTAGATGAGGACCACTACGGCTTAGATGAAGTAAAAGAAAGAATCTTAGAATCCATAGCAGTTAGGATAAAAAATAACAACAACCAAGGTACAGTTATTTGTTTAGTAGGTCCTCCAGGAGTTGGTAAAACATCCATCGCCAAATCAATTGCAAGAGCTTTAAATCGAGAATTTGTATCAATGAGACTAGGTGGAGTAACAGATGAAAGCGAAATTCGTGGCCACAGAAGAACCTATGTAGGGGCTATGGCTGGTAGACTTTTATCAAATATCAACCGTGTTGGGGTTAATAATCCGGTCTTCCTTTTAGATGAGATTGACAAATTAGGATCTGATTTTAGGGGAGATCCTTCATCAGCCTTGCTTGAAGTCCTAGACCCAGAACAAAATGACAAATTTATAGATAGATATGTAGATGTAGCTTTTGATTTATCAGATGTATTTTTTATTACTACTGCAAATGATGCAAATGAAATCCCAGATGCCCTTTATGATAGGCTAGAAATGATAGAAATATCAGGCTATACCAATAGCGAAAAATTAAATATAGCTAAAAAATATCTAGTATCCAAGGAAATGGAAAAAAATGGTTTAATTGAAGATGAGCTTACAATTTCAGATAATGTTATAGAAGTAATCATAAAAAACTACACTAGAGAAGCAGGAGTTCGTGAACTTGAAAGACTTATAGCAAAAATTTGTAGAAGGGCTGTAAAAGAGATCCTAGCAGGCAAGGACCAAGTCCGTGTTACTATGTCAAATTATAGTAAATATCTGGGCAAAGAAAGATTTTTTGATGACCATATTTCTAAAGAAGATAAGGTTGGAGTAGCAAATGGCCTTGCATGGACTTCTGTAGGTGGTACTATGCTAACTATAGAAGCAAGTACTATGGAAGGCAAGGGTAATGTAGAATTTACTGGATCTTTAGGTGATGTTATGAAAGAATCGGGCCAAGCTGCTATGTCATACATTAGAGCTCATGCCAAAGATTTAGGAATTCGCGGTAAATTTTACGATAACAAAGATATCCACGTTCATATCCCAGAAGGAGCAACACCAAAAGATGGTCCTTCAGCAGGGATTACAATGACCACTGCAATGGTATCATCCCTAACTGGCAAAAAAGTTAGAAATGACATTGCAATGACAGGGGAAGTAACCATTATAGGTGATGTATTGCCAATCGGTGGCCTAAAAGAAAAAGCCCTTGCAGCCTATACCTACGGTATTCGCGATGTAATTATTCCAAAAGATAATAAAAGAGATATAGAAGATATTCCAAAAGAAATAAGAGATAAGATAAACTTTATCCCAGTAGAAAATGTTTCTGAAGTAATAGATAGGGCCTTAGTATGAAATTTAACAAAATCGAATTAGAACAAGTAGCAGGATTTAAATCCCAATGGCCAGCAGAAAATCTTGAAGAAATTGCCTTTGTTGGCCGCTCAAATGTGGGCAAATCCTCATTTATAAATGCTTTTTTAGGCAGGAAAAACCTAGCAAAAACTTCCTCTAAACCCGGTAAGACTCGTACCATAAATTTTTATAATATAGATAATAAATTTAGGCTAGTGGACCTACCAGGCTATGGCTATGCTAAAGTTTCTAAAGCTGAAAAAGCAAAATGGGATAAACTAATAAACGAATACCTCCATGATAGGGAAAACCTAAAGGAAGTATTTCTTTTAGTAGATATCCGCCACGAGCCAACTGCATTAGATGTTCAAATGTATGATTGGATATTAGAATCAGGGTTTACAGGCTTTGTAATAGCTACCAAATATGATAAAATTTCTAAAAATCAATTACACAAACATATTAAAGAAATAAAAAATAAATTAAATATAGACGATGAGGGGCTAATTTTTGCTTATTCATCAGAAAACAAACACAACTTATCTGTCATCCATGAGCAAGTTGATGTGATTGTAAATAGTTAAAAAGAACCGACATCAATGATGTCGGTTTTAGTTTACCTATATTTATTCTGCCTTATAGGTAAATTCTGCAATATTTTCGTATTCTCCACTTATTGAATTTGCAGATTCCCTATCTAGACTTGCTGCTTTAAAGATAAATTTAATCTCATCTGCATCCCTTATTTGATCTTGGGACATATCAGAAATGTCTTTGTTATATAAGAAGGTAAGCTCATTATCATCACCAGATCTAGGCTCTAGAGTAAAGCTATTACCATCCTTATCCATTCCTATTAATTCATAGATATAATCTGGATCAAGATTTTTAATAATAGCAGTCATAGTGATTGAGTTTAGTTTTAACAGCTCGATTTCTGCACCATTATCAAGTTTTAATTCCTTGGCATATACCACATTATCTTCATTGACTGTATTTATATTGGCTTTGATAGAAATTATCTCGTTAGTGTTGTTATAGTCAGTGAAATATAAATCAACATCTGTAGATTCATAACTTGGGAATTCTTTATCAAAATTTATCACACTAACATCTGATATAGTCTTTCCATCTTCTAGAAAACCTCTACTTCCAGAGCCACCTTGAGCTACATAAGACTGACCATCTATAACTATTTTATAAATATCTGATGAATCATCCATCATTCCTTCGACAGAACCATCACTATCTCTAAGAGTATTTATAAATACCTTATCATCTTCAAAGGCGATATTACCAATTACAAAACTGTCATTTCCAACTGTCACAGGCTTGTTTAGTTCTGTCACATACTTATAAGAATCAGGACTTGCCCCAAAGGCATTCATCATAGATACTTTAATATCTGTTGTAAATTTAGCTACCTCAGCCCTAACAGATGGGGTCATAAGACCTGCAAAAAGAAGAACTGTTGCAGCACTTACTAATAATTTCTTTTTATAATCTTTTTTTGCATAAGATTTGGCAGTTTTTTTCATTTTTGCCCTTTCAATATCATTTAATTCTACTTTATCTACTTCAAAATCAATATCGTTTATCTTATCGTAAATATTAGTCATGTCTTCCTCCTAGCTCTACTTTTAGTTTTTTCTTAGACCTTGAAACTCTGTTATATAACCTATCCTTGGGTATTTCTTTTATCTTTGCTATATCATCATAAGAATAACCCTCTATATATAATTTTCTAAAAATTTCCTTATCATCATCATTTAAAAGTCCTAAAATTTCTTCGCTATCATCAAAGGAGTAATCTTTATAAGTTCCAATAGCTTCTTCTATATCTTCTAAATTTATACTTTTATGGCGATTTTCTTTTCTAATAGCATCAATTGCCTTATATTTAGCAACCCCAGCACACCAATTTTTAAATGAAGATCTATTTTCATCGAAAGAATCTATATTGTCCCATATAGCAAGAAGAGAGTCGTTTAGTATCTCGTTTACAAGTTCTTTTCTATTTCCTATAGTTTTTATTATGCTAGCTTTAAGGACTGGGCCATATATATCTATAAATTCTATAAGGTAAGATTCCTTTTTCTTTTTAATCCCAGATATTAATTTTCTATCATCCATATAACCTCCTTTACTTATATATTCGTATGCTATGAGCTAAATCTATCACTAAATAGATAAATATAAAATTACCTAATATTTTTTGCTAAAAACTATCTATCTTTAATAATTATATGCTTTAATACATTGCATAAAACGTTTTTCTTTGATAATATATTTTCATAAGTAAAATTTTAAAAGATGGAGGAGTTATGAAGAAAAATAGAATTTTACCTTACATATTGTCAATGTCTCTAATCTTTTCTGCTTGTGGCGCAGATAATACCGCCCAAGACAGCGAAGATACATCTACTGAAACAGCAGTAACAGAGCAAGCTGATGAAAATGAAAAAGTAGAAGATACAAAAGAAGAGGAAACAAAAGAAGTAGAAGTTGATCCAGATGCTACAGAGGGTACAGCAAAAGGTTACAAGGGAGAAGTAGTTGCCCATGTAAGTTTTGATGGAGACAAAATCTCAAACATCCATGTAGATCACCAAGAAACAGAAGGTCTAGGAGCAGCAGCTATAGACAAAATGGTACCACAAATTATTGAAAACCAATCTGTAAATATTGATTCAGTATCAGGTGCTACATCTTCATCTAAAGCTCTTATTGAAGCAGTATCAGCAGCAATAACAGCAGCAGGTCACAATATTGAAGACTACCAAGAAGACTTCACAAGCACCGATAAAGAAAGAACTGACGCTACAAAAGATGTAGATGTTGTAGTAGTTGGTGGTGGTGGAGCTGGTTTTGCAGCAGCAGTTACCGCAAAAGAAAATGGAGCTAATGTAGTATTACTAGAAAAAATGCCACAAGTTGGTGGAAATACATTAATTTCTGGTGGAGAAATGGCAGCTCCAGCTAATGAACTTCAAGAAAAAGAAGGTATAGAAGATAGCAAAGAATTATTTGCAAAAGATGTAAAAGAAGCTGGTGGTAACCCTGAACTAATCGATGTTCTAGCAGACCATGCTACAGAAGATGCTTACTGGTTAAGAGATGACATCGGAGTAAAATGGCTAGATAGCTTAATGTTCTTTGGTGGTCACTCAGTAAAAAGATCACTTATCCCAGAAGCTCACTCAGGTAATGAATTAATTAAAAATTACCTTAAAAAATGTGAAGAACTAGGAATCGAAGTAATCACAGAAGCAGATGTAAAAGAAATCTTAACTGAAGATGGCAAAGTAACAGGTGTCAAAGCTGAAACTCCAGATGAAAACCTAACAGTAAATGCTAAATCAGTTGTACTTGCAACAGGTGGTTTCGGTGCAAATGACGAAATGACTTACGAAAATGACCATGAAATAGATGAACATATTAAATCAACAAACTCACCAGGAGCTACAGGTGATGGTATCATCATGGCAGAAGCACTAGGTGCAGATACAGTTGATATGGACAAAATCCAACTTTACCCAGTATGTGACCCAGAAACAGGTAGACTACTTTATGTAGGTGATACAAGACTTGTTGGTGGTGCATTACTTGTAAATAAAGAAGGGGACAGATTCGTTGAAGAACTTGCAACAAGACGTGAAATTTCCCTTGCTATAAAAGATCAAACAGACCACGTAGGATACCTACTATGGGATGAAAAATCAAATGAAACTACAGGAACAATGGCATCTAATCCACAAGAAGCTGAAGAACAATTTGAAAAAGGAAATTTAGTAAAAGCTGATACTATAGAAGAATTAGCAGAACATTTTGATATAGACAAAGATGAGCTACTAAAAACAGTAGAAAGATTTAACGAAAATTCCAAAAAAGAAGAAGATCCAGACTTCAACCTAAGAATGTTAGGATGGACAGTAGAAGAAGGACCATTCTACATGCTAAAAGCAGCTCCAGCAGTTCACCACACAATGGGAGGACTAAAAATTAATAAAGAAGCTGAAGTATTAACAAAAGATGATCAAGTAATCGATGGTTTATACGCAGCAGGAGAAGTTACAGGTGGTATCCACGGATCAAACAGACTTGGATCAGCAGCTATAGCAGATATTACAGTATTTGGTAGAATAGCTGGTAAAAATGCAGCAGACCATGCAAAATAAATAAAAAAAATAAGTAGCCTATATGGCTACTTTTTTTGTACAAAAAAACCAGGATAAACCTGGTAGTTAAATTATTCAGCAAATTCTATTTTGCCATCTTCAAGTTTTGCAATTCTAGCTAGAGAATATATTTCTACGCCCATTTCTTCAATAATATTGCGTCCATTTGAGAAAGATTTTTCTATAACTATTCCACATCCTACTGGATTTGCTCCTGCTTGACGGATGATTGCTATCATTCCTTTTGCAGCTTGGCCGTTGGCAAGGAAGTCATCAATCATTAGGACATTTTCCCCTTCATTGATAAATTCTTTATTTACTATAAGTTCATTCATAACTTGTTTAGTAAACGAAAATACGCTTGAATGATATACATCTTCGCTAGTTGTTAAAGATTGTTTTTTACGACCAAAAACACATTTTACTCCAAGCTCGCTTGCAGTAGCTAGGGCTGGAGCGATACCAGATGATTCTACTGTAAATACTTTGTCTATTTTTTTATCCTTGAAATGCTCAGCAAATTCTTTGCCCATTTTCTTGATTAGTTCAACATCAATTTGTTGGTTTAAAAAAGAATCTACTTTTAAAATGTCATCTCCTAGAACTACACCCTCTTCTAAGATTTTATTTTCTAATTCTTTCATCTTAACTCCTTATATTTTTATATGTATAACTTATTATTACTATTATAAGGATAATAGCTAAATTAGTCAAAAGTCTCTCTTTAATCACTTTATAGATACCCAAAACGAAGATGGGTAAAATAATATTATGAATAGTTTAGAGTTTAGTAAAGATTTAATAAAATTTATAGATAATAGTCCCTTAAATTATTTTGCAGTAGCAAATGCAAAAAATATTTTGTTAAAAAATGGCTTTAAGGAGCTTTCAGAAAATACTAGATGGGAGATAGAAAAAAATGACAAATACTTTGTCACTCGTAATGATACTGCTCTAATTGCCTTTACGGTGGGAGAAGACCTTACAAAAGGTTTTGACATTATAGGTTCGCATACAGATAGCCCTACCTTTAAGGTAAAATCAAATGCAGAAGTAAATGATAGTGGCTATTTAAAAATAAATATCGAACCATATGGAGGGATGATTTATTCAACATGGACAGATAGGACCCTATCGCTAGCTGGTAAAGTTTCCTATAAAAAAGATGGAGTTATAAAAAGTGAACTTGTAAATATAGATAAAGACTTATTAACCATTCCAAATCCAGCTATCCATATGAATAGGGAAGTAAATAAGGGTTTTGCTCTAAATCCCCAGGACCACCTATATCCAATTATTCAAACCATAGAGGAAAATTCCGAAAATGGATATTTGGAAAATTTATTGGCTGATGAAGTTAAGATAGATGCAAATGAGATACTTGATTTCGACTTAGGCCTATATGATAGGCAAAAAGGCGCTATTATAAATAATATGTATCAAATAGGTCGTATTGATAACCTAGGTTCAGTCCATGCATCTTTAATGGCCTTTGTAGATGCAAAGGCAAATAAAAATAATGTCCTAGTTTTAAATGACAATGAAGAAATAGGGTCTAGAACTCCAACTGGTGCTTTTTCTCCATTTTTAAGAGATACCTTAAAAAGATTAGCAGATAATATTGGCTATGATGATGAAGATTTTTATATTGCTCTAGCAAATACTTATTTAATCTCAGCTGACCAAGCCCATGCTATCCACCCAAATTTTAAGGATTACCACGACCCAACCAATCCTATTAGGATGAATGGAGGACTGGTTATAAAAACTGCAGCAAATGGAGCGTATTCATCAAATATAGCATCAAATGCTAGATTAATTGACCTTGCCAATAGTATTGACTGCAAGATACAAAAGTTTCATAATAGAAATGACAAGGCTGGTGGCTCTACAATTGGTCCAATAGCCTCAACTGGACTTGGAATAAATTCTATAGATGTAGGCGAACCAATCCTTGCTATGCACTCTATAAGAGAACTAGGCGGGATAGAAGATCACTTTGATGCTTATAAGATTTATAAGGCATTTTACGAAACAAATTTTTAAGGAGATAATTATGGCAATAATGGAAATATGTTTAATACCAATTGGTACAAAAGAAACTTCAGTTAGTAAATATGTAGCAAGTGCTAGTAAAGTTTTAGAAGCTGAAGGGGTAAAGCACAAACTAAACCCAATGGGCACAGTTATAGAAGCTGATGCTGATAAGTGTTTTGAGATTGCAAGAAAAATGCAAGAAGAAGTATTTAAAGAAGGATCAGACCGAGTTTATACAGTAATAAAAATGGATGATAGACGTGATAGTGACCATGATATGGACTATAAAGTAAAATCTGTAGAAGATAAATTATAAAAAAAGATTGCCAAATGAAAATGGCAATCTTTTTTATTATATAAATACTGGAACTATATATCTTAGTAAAAATACTAGTGCAAGTCCATAAACTAGTGGACTTACTTCTTTGCCCCTACCTGTTAGAAGTTTTATACCAGCATAAGAAATCATACCAAATGAAATACCTTCAGCTATTGAATATGTTGCAGGCATCATTAAGATAGTCATAAATGCTGGGAAAGCTTCTGTAATGTCTGAAAAATTAATTTCTACCACTGTTGAAAGCATAAATAATCCTACTACTACAAGAGCAGCAGCGGTTGCTTGGGCTGGAATAATAGAAAATAGTGGGAAGAAAAATGCAGCAATCGCAAAACAAATTGCAGTTGAAAGTGCAGTTAATCCTGTCCTACCACCTTCTGCAACACCAGCAGAACTTTCTACAAATGTTGTTATAGTTGATGTCCCAAGCATAGCTCCTAGAGTAGTACCAACAGCATCTGCTAAAAGTGCTTTTGATCCATCAGGTAAGTTTCCATTTTCATCAAGCATATTAGCCTTTGTAGCAACTCCTGTTAGAGTACCTAGGGTATCAAAGATATCTACAAATAAAAATGAGAACAATACTGAAAACATTTCAAAAGAAAAAATATTTGAAAAATCTAGCTTAAAAGCAACCGGAGCAATTGATGGTGGGCGAGATACTATAGCATTTCCCTCAGGTAGTGATGATACTCCTAAGAAAAGAGAAACAACTGTAGATGCAAGTATACCCCAAAGCAAAGCACCTTTTACATTTTTAGCTGTAAGAACAACCATAATAACAAGAGCGAAAAAGAATACAAAACCTTCTTTTGAAGCAATATTGCCAAGCTCTAGTGAAATATCACCCACACCAACAATGCCAGCATTAAGTAAACCGATAAGGGCAATAAATAAACCTATAGCTACTGAAACAGCCTTTTTAAGATTAATAGGGATTGCATTAAATAAGGCTTCGCGGACCCCAGTAAAAGATAAAAGAATAAAAATAAGTCCTTCTATAAATACGGCCGTTAGGGCAAATTGCCAGCTCATACCCATTTGAATAACAATAGTGTAAGCTAAAAATGCATTAAGCCCCATACCAGCAGATAAACCAAAAGGCATATTTGCATAAAAGGCCATAATTAGCATAGCAATTACTGAAGCTATAATTGTTGCAGAAAAAACAGCACCAGCATCCATACCAGCATCAGAGAGTATAGTAGGGTTTACAGCAAGTATATAGCTCATTGTCATAAAGGTAGTAATACCAGCTGTAATTTCTGTTTTTTGGTCAGTACCATGTTCGCGTAACTTAAAAGCACGCTCGTTAAACGACTCAAACGCCATTAAATCCTCCTTAAATTAAAAATGATACAGAAGCTATTATACGCAAATTATTTATTTTTGCTAAAATCTTTATTTTTTTATTTTTCTCTACTATAATAAATGTATATCTCTAGGAGGATTTATGTCGACGAAAAATCTTATACAACTTATTGTAATTATAATAGGCATTATATTATCAGCGTTTTTTTCATCATCGGAAACAGCGCTTACAAGTGTAAATGTTTTTAAAATAAGGCAAATGGAAAAAAACGGAGTTGAAAAAGCTCCCTTGGTCAAAAAATTAGTAGATAATATAGGATCAGTCTTAACTACAATTTTAATTGGAAATAATATTGTAAATATAGTAACAACAACTGTGGCAACTATATTTTTTACAGAAGTGATGGGACCAAAGGGTGCGGTGATATCACCTATTATCCTAACTATAGTAGTCCTTATTTTTGGTGAAGTTACTCCAAAAAATATTGCAACTGCTAATAGCGAAAAATTAGCCCTAGCTGTAGCAAGACCAATTAGGTTTTTAGATATTATCTTAAAACCTATAAACTTTGTTTTAGGAAAGATAACAGGAGCTATAACCAAGGCCTTTGTTGGAGAAGAAGAAAGTTCAAACCTTGTTACAGAAGAAGATTTAAAAACTATAGTAGACGTCTCTGAAGAGCAGGGGGTTATTAATAACGAAGAAAGTGAAATGATTAATAACGTATTTGAATTTGGTAACTCTTATGTAGCAGATATTATGACAGCTAGAACAAATATGGAGGCTATATCTGTCGAATCAACCCCAGAAGAACTAAACGATATGCTAAAAGAAACTAACCACTCAAGAATACCAGTTTATGGCAAAAATATTGATAATATTGTAGGCATCCTACATATGAAAGACATAGTTTCAAATATTGCTGATGGAAAAGATTTAGTTTTAGAAGAATTAATAAGGCCTGCTTATTATGTATATGATAATATGCATATATTTGATTTATTTACCAATATGAGAGGGGAAAATGTATCTCTTGCTATAGTAATAGATGAATATGGTGGCACAAGTGGCTTAGTTACTATAGAAGATATAGTAGAGGAATTAGTCGGAGAAATAGATGATGAGTATGATAAAGATAATCAAGATATCTTTAAACTATCAGAAAATTCTTTTTTAGTTAACCCATCCATGCACCTAAATGACTTTAATGATTACTTTAACTTAGAACTAGAAGAAATTAAAAATGATTCGGTAGGTGGCTATGTAATAGATCACTTATCACGTATCCCAAGTGAGGGAGATAGTGTAAGTATAGACAATTTAATAATTACCGTTGACCAAGTAGATAGATATAAAATAGAAATGTTAAAAGTAGAATTTATATAAGGAGAAAAAATGAAAGATACTGTATATATAAGTGGGCACAAAAACCCAGATACCGACTCAATTATTTCTGCCATATGCTATGCAGATTTAAAAAATAGGCAAGGTGATGTAGAGGCTATTCCAATTAGACTAGGTAACCTAAGTCCAGAAACCAAATTTGTCCTAGATTACTTTAACGCAGATGCTCCTGTTTTAAAAGAATCAATGATTTTACAAGTTAAAGATTTAAATATAGATAGGGCTTATGCAATAGATCCAAGCATACCTGTAAGGGTGGCTTGGGATATTTTCCAAGAAGGTCTTACAAATTCTCTAGCAGTTGTAGATAATGACGGCAAGATAACAGGAATTGCTTCCTTATCAAATATTACAAAGTCATATATGGATGTTTGGGATGATAAAATTATAGGCAGGGCCAATACTCCTATAGAAAATATAGTAGATGTCCTAGCTGCAAAAACTTTAATCTCACCTAAAAATCCAAGAGCCTTTGATGGAAAAATGACTGTCATGGCCATGAATGATGAAAACCAAGACTTTGATAACTATTTTAGTGAAGGCGATATAGTAATAGTTGGTAATCGTATAGAGTATTTAGAATATCTAATTACCCGCAAGGTAGCCTTAGTAGTGTTAACCAATGGATCAACTGTAAGTGAAGACCTATTAGAATATGCAGAAGAAAATGGTGTAACAATTATATCAACAGAATATAATACCTTTATGACATCACGTCTATTGCCTATGACTATTCCAGTTAGCCATGTAATGACAGAAGATGATTTAGTATATTTTTCTACCAATGATACCCTAGATGTAGTAAAAGAAACCATGGCCAAATCAAGATTTAGGTCATATCCAGTAGTTGATGAAAACAAAAAAGTTATAGGATCTATTTCAAGATACCACCTAATTTCATCAAATATGAAAAAATTAATTTTAGTGGACCACAACGAAAAAAACCAATCCATTGATGACATCGATCAAGCAGAAATTATAGAAATCATTGACCACCACAGGGTAGCAAATATTTCTACAACTGCTCCACTATTTTATAGGGCAGAGCCAGTAGGATCAACAGCTACAATCATTTCTGAAATGTATTTAGAAAGTGGACTAAGACCATCAAAACAAATTGCAGGATTGCTTTGTGCAGCAATTATTTCAGATACACTTTTATTTAGATCACCAACAACTACAGATATTGATAGAAGAATTTTAGACCGTATGAGCAAAATTGCAGACCTAGATCCAGAGGATTTTGCTAACAAGATGTTTAAGGCAGGTACTAGCCTAAAAGAAAAATCTCCAGCTGATATAGTAGAAGGAGATGTAAAAACATTTACCATCGGTGGAGAAGATGTAAGAGTTGGCCAAGTAATGACCATGAACCCAGAAGAACTAGAACCACTTCGTGATGAAATAACAAAATTAATGCAAGCAAAAATTGAACAAAAAGGTGAGACAACCTTCGTTTTAGTGCTTACAGATATATTTAATGAAACAAGCGAGCTATTAGTAGTGGGAGATCATGTGGAAGATATCGAAGAAGAATTTGGCCACAAGGTAGAAAATGGGACTATTTCTGCTCCAGGAGTTTTAAGTCGTAAGAAACAAGTCATCCCAAGACTAACCAATGCCTTTATAAAAGCTGAATAAAATTTTCCTAGCTTAGGCTAGGATTTTTTTATTTATATAATATATGGGGTAAAAACTTATTAATAGGAGTGTGAGTATATGGATGAAATAATGGATTTATATGATGAAAATAGGCAAAAAACTACAAAAACATATATAAGAGGATCAGTTCAACCCAAGGGTTTTTATAGGATGGTTGTTCATGTATGTATCTTTAATAGTAAGGGAGAACTTTTGATACAACAACGTACTTTTAATAAAAAAATGCCCGGCTTATGGGATGTCACATGTGGGGGAGCAGTTTCTACAACAGAATCATCGTCAGTAGGTGCGCAAAGAGAATTGTTTGAAGAACTTGGAATAAAAATAGATTTTACACATATAAGACCAAGCCTAACTGCAAACTTTGCCCAAGGATTTGATGATTTTTATATCTTACACAGGGATATAGATCTAGATGATTTAATCTTGCAAAAAGAAGAAGTAGCAGATGCAAGGTGGGAAAATTTAGAAGGAGTCCTTGACTTAAGAAGGGCCAATAAATTTGTTGGCTATAAGGAATCATTTATCAGATTTTTATTTGATTTAAGCCGTGATAATAGGTACGTGGAGATATAATTAGAAGAAAAAGCAGGTGATTTTATGAAAAAAACTGATTTTAACAAGGCTTACCTATTACTTAGGATAGCATTTAGTTTATTAATAATCATTGGAATGATAAATCTTAAAAATTTACCTGACCTTATACCAATCCATTGGGATGGCAGTGGATCCGTCAATAATAGTATAGAAAAAGGGCACTTTCTACTTAGTATTTGGTTAATTTATTCAGCTACAATTTTAATAGATAATATAGTCTCCAAGAGAGACGATTATAGGAATAATAAAACTAGCAATATTATTATAATAGTTGTTTTAACTATGTTTCTTTTAATTTTTGATTACTTATTACTAAGAAATATATAAATAAAAAACTCGAAGCTTTTAGCTTCGAGTTTTATTTATTTAATTCCTCAAGTAGGTATTCTGGATCCATACCATGTACCATACATGCTTCATCTAATGTTTCATATAGTGAAGATGGACATGATATACAGCCCATACCTGCCATAAGGAGAGTGTTTATTGATTCTGGTTTTGCTTGGATGATTTCACCGATTAGCATATCACGTGTAATCTCAACTTTACCAGTAGTTTGTTTAGTATCTTCCATTATAGTAC
This sequence comes from Anaerococcus groningensis, assembly GCF_046365465.1. Taxonomy (NCBI): domain Bacteria; kingdom Bacillati; phylum Bacillota; class Tissierellia; order Tissierellales; family Peptoniphilaceae; genus Anaerococcus; species Anaerococcus groningensis. Next base: position 27,351 of record NZ_JBGMEG010000006.1, read on the forward strand.
CCCCTTTTATATATATTTATCGTACTTCAAAAACCATTATTAGCAAGTGATTTACTAGGGATTAAACTTTTATCAACAATAAGTATAATAATAGAAAATTAAAGAAAGGTCAATATCTTATGGAAAATAAAAAACTTTTAACAGATGAAATTTTAACTTTAAGAGAAGAACTTAAAGAAAAAAATGAGATGATAAATAACTTAGGGACAAACGTCTCCTTTGTGCAAATATTTCTAATACCCCTCATAGTAGCAGCTATCACTACATTTATAGTTAGCAAATTGTCTCTAAGCACTAACCAAAGTGTAGGTTTTTTTATAGTTGTATTTATCATTAGTATAAGTGTTGCAACTATTAAGAATAAAAAGGAAATAGAAAAGAGAAAAGAAGAACTAATTAAGGAAAGACTGGCCCTACAAAAGGCGTTAGTTCAAAAAGGAAAAGAGCTAAGTGAGCTAGAAAAATAATTGAAAAATAGGTCCTACTAAGTATAATATTAGCAGTTAGACTACTAGAGTGCTAAGGAGGATACATGAAACAAGAATTTAAAGCTGAAGCCAAAAAAGTAATGGATTTGATGATTAATTCTATCTATACAAATAAGGAAATATTTTTAAGAGAATTAATTTCAAATGCATCAGATGCCTTGGATAAGCTATACTATAAAGATTTAAAATCAGAAACTGAAACAAACAAAGATGATTATTATATAGAAATTATAGCAGATAAAGAAAATCGCACTTTAACTATAAAAGATACTGGAATTGGTATGGATGAAACTGATTTAATAGAAAATCTAGGAACTATCGCCAAATCTGGTACAGCATCTTTTAAAAACTCTGTAGAAAATTCTGATATCAAAGATTTAATCGGACAGTTTGGTGTAGGATTTTATTCTGCCTTTATGGTTGCTGATAAGGTAGCTGTAAAAACTAAAAAATATGGGCAAGATGCTGGATATCTTTGGGAGAGTGAAAATGCAGATGGTTTTGAAATAACCAAAACTGACAAAGAAGATAATGGTACAGAAATTACCCTTTTCCTAAAAGAAAATACAGAAGATGAGAACTACGATGACTACCTAGATCAATTTAGAATTAGAAATCTAGTAAATAAGTATTCAAACTACATCCGTTATCCAATAAAAATGGAAGTAACCAAAACAAGACTTGCAGCAGATAGCACAGAAGAAGATCCAAAATACGAAGATTATAAAGAAATAGAAATTTTAAATTCTGAAACACCTATCTGGAAAAAAGATAAAAATGATTTAACCGATGAAGACTACATCAATTTCTACCAAGACCAACACTTTGGATTTGATGAACCTATATCTTGGTTACATTTTAAAATAGAAGGAGCAGTACAGTTTAAGGCCCTAATCTACATTCCTAAAAAAGCTCCTTTTGATTACTACTCAAAAGATTACCAAAAAGGGCTACAACTATATACTCATGGTGTAAAAATTATGGACCGTAGCGAAGATTTAGTAGAAGATGCTTTTTCTTTTGTAAAAGGTGTGGTAGAAAGTGATGATTTAACCCTAAATATCTCCCGTGAAACCCTCCAACAAGATAGGCAATTAAGAGTAATTTCCAAGCAAATAAACAAAAAAATTAACAGACACTTACTAGACTTACAAAAAAATGAGCCAGAAAAATACGCAGATTTCTTTAAAGAATTTGGCAATAGTATAAAAATGGCTATATACGAATCTTTTGGAGCTAATAAAGAAGAATTACAAGACCTTTTATTGTTCTATTCTAAAAATGAGGATAAATTAGTATCCCTTAGAGAATATAAAGAAAATGCCAAAGCAACTGATGAAAATATTTTATATGCTACAGGAGATTCTCTAGATAAAATTAAAAACTCACCAGCCTTGGCTATGGTTGAAGATGAGCAAGATGTGCTTTTATTAGATGAGCCAATAGATGAATTTTTAATCAAAATGCTAGAAGAATATGATGGACTTAAATTTAAATCCCTTGCAGAAGAAGATGAAGATCAAACAAGTGATGAGGGTAAAAAAGATTTAATCGAAAAACTTTTAGAAAATCTACCAAATGATGTTGTAGATATCAAATTTAGTGAAAAAATGGGAGACATCCCGGCCATGATTAAACAAAGGGGAGATATTTCTATAGAAATGGAAAAGGCCCTTAAAAACAATCCCCAAGGTCCAGCTGTAAAAGCAGAAAAAGTTCTAGAAATAAATAAAAATTCTAAGGCCTATGAGCTATTAGAAAATGCTAAGGATGATACAAATAAAAGTGAAATTGTAAATTTACTTCTAGACCAAGCAAAATTAATAGAAGGCCTAGAAATAGACGACCCAGTAGCTTATACTAAAAATATTTGGAAACTTATATAAAGAAATTTATGAGGTATAAAAGAAATTCTTTGACTAAATACTAACTAAGGCTAAAATACGAACCAGAAAAAATTTGACACACCCTAGGACATTTAGTATAATATTACGCTCCCTTGACTTAAGTGCTTTATGGTCGTATAATCTATATTAGCATTTAATGAGAGGATGATTTAATGGAGCAAAGATCAGTTAATGACATCAGACAGGAAGTTAAAAATAATATCGGCAAGGAAGTAATTTTAAAAGCTGATATGGGACGTAAACGTATCAAAACTAAAACAGGTGTCATTGTAGATGCATTTCCTAGTGTCTTCACTGTAAAAGTTAATAATGATTTTGATGTTGAACGTACAGTATCATATTCATATTCAGATATATTAACATCAACTGTAGAGTTGATCTCTGCAGAGTAAATAAAAAACTGATTGGAATTACCAATCAGTTTTTTAATTATTATTTTCTTTATTTTCTTCCTCAGTACTTTCATCTTCAGTATCTGCCTGTGTATCAGTGTCTTTATCTGCGTTACTTTCATCATCTTTATCAACTTCTATAATAGTTGTAGTAGTTTCTGTAGGATTGATTTCTTCTTCCTTTTTTTCACATCCAGACAAAATTACAACCATTAAAAAAGTTGAAGCTATTATTTTATAAAATCTTTTCATTGTTCCCCTCTAAATTTTTAAGTCTACCCATTTACCTTTTTTAAACCTGTGTCTAAGTCCTATAAACCTACTTGCTTGGTCTGTTAAAATTGCTATCCAAATTCCATCTAGGCCTAGTTTTAGCATATTTACCATAACAAGGGTTGCTATAGACCTTACTATAGTTACAGAGATAATTGCAACAAATAGGGTATATCTTACATCGCCGGCTGATCTTAATGAACCGCCATTGATTACTTGTAAGATTTGAAATATTACTATAAAACCTATATATCTAATTACAATTTTACTTTTTTCTATTATACTCGCATCGTTAAAGAATAAGCTAAAGATAGCCTTGCCAAATATCATAAATATAAGAGAAATTATAATACCCATAACTAAACCAATTTGCTGGCAGGCCTTACCATATTTTATAGCCAAGTCCTTGCGTCCTGCCCCGAGATTATTTCCGGTTAAGGTAATAACTGCTACACTCATTCCATCTCCAAGGGAGAAAGAAAGTGAAAGTAAGTTCATTCCTACATTATGAACAGCAAAATAATCTGTACCTAGTCTTGCTGCAGTAAGGGCAGTTATAAAAAAACCTATTCTCATAGACATAATTTCTATAAAAATATTGACCCCTAGGTTAGATATTTCCTTAGCTATAGTTTTACTTATTTTTACTCCGCCATAGGCCATTTCTTTTAAGTTTAGGTAGGATCTTTTCTTAGTTAGCGAGTAAAAACACATAAGAGTTGATACTACTGTACCAATTACTGTTGCTATGGCAGCTCCCTTAGTACCAAGGGCTGGAAAACCTAAATTACCCCTAATTAAAAGGTAGTTAAAAAATATATTTATAATTGAAGATACTAGGTTAGTTACAAAAGCTATCCTAGTATTGCCAGCACCTCTATGAGCAGCGTTTATTATCATAGAAATGGCATTAAAGATAAGGCCAAGCATGATAACATTAAAATACTCTTTGGCCATGCTATGAGTACTATCATCACTACCTGCAAAAACTAAAATAGGATCTGCAAATCTTACCATAACAATACTTGTAATTATTACAAAAATTAAAGATATAAGTAGGGCAGTAGTGAGAGTTTGGTTGGCTTTTCTACGATTGTCCTCTCCTTGGCGCCTGGCAACAAGGGCAGAAACTGCACTTGATATTGCAAAAAAAGATGTAATAGCCAAAAATTTTGGCTGGGTGGTTAGCCCAATTGCAGCAATAGCCTCTGCTCCTAGAGAAGAAATCATAAACGTATCTATGATTCCAGCAAGAGCTATAAAAAACGACTCAAAAACTGCCGGCCAAGCTATTTCTAAGGCTCTTTTATAAAATTTCTTATCCTGCAAAACTTCCTCCATCATCTAAAAGATATAAATATTTTTCTATGTGGATGTCAGCATCATCTGGATAGTCATTTTTATTTTTTGCTAAGATTTCATATATCTTATCCATAGCAAGGAAAAAGGCCTTTTTAAAGTCATCAGTTTTTAGGTAATAGTTTATAAAAAGCGCATCTAAAAGATCCCCCGTACCTGCAAAATCATGATTTATCCTTTGGTAATATTTTTTATTTAAGTCATAATCTATGGCTAGGTTATAAAAACCATTCTCATCTTTTAGGCTGGTAAATATAAATTTTTTATCATCTTTACTTAAATTTTTATAATCATCAAGTCCTAGAAAACTTGCTTCAGTAACATTTGCTAGAACTAAGTCTGCTATAGATAAAAATTGCTTATAGATATCTATTTTTTCTTTACCAACTCCCTTATATAATTTGCCATTATCCCCCATAATTGGATCTAAAATTACTAGGGGTTTATTAGAAAGAATAGCTATATAAGAAAAAATGATTTCTTTTTGTCTTGTATCATTAATAAAACCTACAAAAATCATATCAAAGCTAAGCTTCAGCTTATCCCAAACCTTTAAACTATTTATCATATGATCTGTTGTATCAAAAATTGCTACATTGCCTAGAGAAAAATTATTAGAAATCAAGGCAGAAGGTAAGAAAAAAACATCATGGCCGCTATAAGATAAAACCGGCTCCATAATATTGCCAGCAATCTTGCCTTTAGACACAAAATCGCCTATCAAAAGTATTCTACTCATTATTTACTCCTTATTAATATGATATTAATATTAGGTCTTTTGTCAATTAACTAAATGTCCAAAATTTGTTATAATAAAGCTATGAGCGAAGATCGTATTAATATAATAGAAAAAGTTAATGAAAATAAATACGTCAAAAAAACTAAAAAGTCTTTGATATCTTTACTTTTCTCTAGGGCTGGAGTATTTCTAATCCTAATTTTGGCACAGATTTCGGCCATGGTTTACCTTTACAAGCATCTAAAAGTAAATCCATCACTTTTAATAGGAGGAGATACTGCTATAAGTATAATAGTTATGCTTGTGATTTTAAATATGGATTCAATAAAGGCTTCTTACAAGTTATCATGGTTTATGCTTATTGCTATCTTGCCATCCTTTGCTACCGTAGTCTTTCTCCTAGCTTATTTTAGTATAGGTTATAAAAAGGAGCAGAAAAAGATTTTAGAAATTGAAAGGATTTCTAGAAAATACCGCGACAGAGATATAGATATGGTAGATAAGCTAAAGGAAGAAGAGCTTGGCTTATATAATATGCAAAATTTTTTCTATGACCTGGGTGGTTTTACCCTCCATGAAAATACAGCTACCAAATATTATCCGGTAGGAGAAGATGTCTTTGCAGATATCTTAGCAGCTATTAAAGGTGCTAAGGAATTTATATTTATAGAAATATTTATAATCGATTACGGATATATGTGGGGGACTGTCTTAGAAGAACTGGTAAAAAAAGTAGAAGAAGGAGTTGAAGTAAGGTTACTAATCGATGGGACCAATTTGCTTACTAGAGTAAACTTAAATTTTCCCAAAGAAATGGAATCTATAGGAATCAAATGCAAGGTCTTCTCACCTTTATATCCAGTAGTTTCTACATATTATAATAATCGTGACCATAGGAAGATATTTGTAATAGACAATGAATACGCCTTTACAGGCGGAATAAACCTAGCCGATGAATATATAAATGTTTATGAAAGATTTGGCCACTGGAAAGATTGTGGAATCCGCCTTAAGGGAGAAGCGACCCAGTCTTTTACAATAATGTTTTTGCAAATGTGGAATACCATTGGTAATGAGATAGAAGATTTCTCCCCATATTTGACAAAAAAAATGGCTATGGATGGTCAAGGACTTGTCATGCCTTTTTCCGATAGCCCAATGGATAATGAAGATTATGGTAAAAATTCGATCCTATCATTTTTAAATAACGCCAAAGATTACGTTTATATAATGACTCCATACTTTATAGTAGAAGAAGATATAGTAGATGCCTTTATCAATGCTTCAAAAAGAGGAGTAGATGTGAGAATTTGCCTGCCTCATATCCCAGATAAAAAAATAGCCTTTGCACTAGCAAAAACCCACTATAAAAAATTAGTAGAGAACGGGGTGAAAATTTATGAATACACACCAGGATTTTCCCATTCTAAAGTATGGCTATCAGATGATGCGTATGGATTTGTAGGAACTATAAATCTAGATTATAGAGCCTTATATTTAAATTTTGAATGTGGGGTATGGATGAAAGAAACCCAGGCTATAGGAGAGATAAAAAATGATTTTGATGTATTTTTTAATATAGCAACCAGAGTAACTATGGAAGATGTAGAAAAAATGCCACTTATAACCAAGGCCATAGGAAAACTAGCAAAACCTTTTGCAACCTTATTTTAAAAGAGTACAATTCGTACTCTTTTTTTATTTGCAAAAAATACTAATAATGCTATAATAATATTACTGTATGGTGGGGTGTATAACACTTACTAGGAGGTATATTTTGTTTGAATTAAATCCAAACTCTGAAACACCTCTTTATATGCAAATTGTCGAACAAACGAAACTAGCTATAGCTAAGGGTTATTTTAGAAATGGAGATAAGTTTCCATCTGTTAGGGAGCTTTCTCGTGAACTTTTAATAAACCAAGCTACAGTTTCTAAGGCATTTAGAGAGTTGGATAAGCAGGGAATTATAGAAACCAAGGCTGGTATTGGTACATTTATTTCCTTTGATGATGAAAAAATAAGTCAAAGGTTTGAAGATATTACTAAAAGACTACAAGATGACTTAATAGAAGCCAGATACCTAGGGGTAACCCTAGATGAAGTCATTGCTATGTATAAAAAGGCGGGTGATTATAATGATCGTTGAGGCTATAAATATAAATAAGAGCTTTGATAATAAAAAAGTTTTGAATAATGTAAGTTTATGCTTAGAAAAAGGGATGATTACAGGCTTAGTTGGTAGAAATGGATCTGGAAAAACTACATTACTTAAAATTTTAGCTGGAATTTATAATGAAGACTCTGGAAAAATAAAAATAGCCGGAAATTCTTTAAAGGTTAACCCAAAAACGATAAAGCACTTAGCATATTTACCAGATAGGTTTGACTACTTTAATTATTATAAGATAAACCAGTTACCAGAATATTATAAAATTCTTTATCCAGATTTTGATAGTAAATTTTTTGAAAGCGAAATAAAAAAGTTTTCATTTAATCCTTCATCTAATATTAGAAATCTATCAAAGGGTGAGAAAAATATATTGGGATTGATTGTAATGCTAGCATCAAATGCAGATGTTATCTTAGTAGATGAAGTTTTAGATGGAATGGATGTATTAAATAGACGACGCATTAGTGAATATTTATTAGATGCAAAAGAAAAAGGATGCGCAGTATTTATATCAAGTCATGAGCTAGCTGAATTATCTAATATATGTGATTTTATATATTATCTAACAAAAGATGGAAATCTAAAAGAGACTAGAGAGGATAATGATAGTTCATTGCATAAATTACAAGTAGTTGTAAAAGACCACTTGCCAGATAGTATTGCTAATAAATCTGTCATTATATCTAATCTAGGAAGAGTATATACTATTTTAATAGATGCTAAGGATGAGCAATTAAGTGTGCTTTTATCAGATGAGCAAATCGTTCAATATGATATATTGGAAGTAAAAATCGAAGACTATTTCTATTTAGAAGAAGGAGCTAGATAATGACAGACTTTAAAAATTTATTTAAAATTATTTTTAAAAGATTTGGCATATGGATTTTGCTTTTGTCTCTACTAATAGCAGCTGTAAATGGAGTTCAGACCAAATACCGCTTAGCAAATGATTCTATTCAGCTTAAAAAAGCAGTAAATGAAATGTCAAAAGATACTGGAATAAAAATAGATAATAATCAAAAGATATCTAAGGACTATATAAAAGAGGCTGATAAAATAGCTGAAGAATACGCTAGTAAATATCATATAAAATCTGATGATGAATTAAATCGAATGCCAGAAAATGAATTTATGGCTTACAATGAAAAGCAAGAAGAAGCTTATAATTCAAGGTATTGGGAATTAGAATCATATTATAGAACTTACGAAAGTATTAAATCAACAAATCAAGATGATTCTTTAGGAGTTAATGATTATATAATAGGTATGGCATCTGGTATAGCAGTTCTAGTTGGTATTATATCAATGATTATTACAAGTCTTGAACAATCCTTGCCCTACTATGAATTTAGTTTGATGCTTCCATGGAAAAAAAGAGATGAAGTTTGGATGAAGGCCATAATTGTATTTATTATTGGTCTGGGTATATTTTTGATAAACCTTTTAATGAATATGTTTATGATTTCTGCTTCAGACCTTTCACCACTATTAAATATTGGAAGCTTTGGTAATACCATACTAAAATCACTATTATTGATACTTGGTACAAGTATAATTAGTGTAGCAACAGGTATGATTGCTGGAAATTTCGTAGGCCATGTAGGTCTTATGATTATAGCGGTTGGTTCAATTGAGTTAATCAAAATTATTTTGGATACATTTTTCGGTATTTTTAATCCAGACCTTGTAATGAAGCTTGACCAAAAATTTATAGATTTTACAGAAAAAGTTCCTGAACTATTAAAACCATTTTTTGGCCTAATCCATGTTGATATGAACTATGAAAGCTTAGCAGGCTTTATAATAATAGCAGTTCTTTGGTCTATATTGGCTTATCTAGTAAATTGTAAAAACTCCAGTGAAAACGCAGGATACTTAGTAATATCAAAACCAATATCAAATATTGCAAAAGTATTAGGAATACTTACTCTAGCAAGTGTATTGTCTGTAATAGGAGCAACAACTGTTATGGGTGAGTCCAGTATTATTATCCAACTTTTAATTTATATATTAGCTCTGTTGATTAGTATAAAACTATTTGATATCCTATTTAAGATAAGACTTAAGTTTTAGTTATTAAGGAGAGATATATGGCAAAAGATCGATTAACTTGGGATGAATATTTTATGAATCTAGCTACTACAGTTTCACAAAGAGGAACTTGTGATAGAGCCTATGTGGGGTGTGTGATAGTAAATAATGATCATAGGATAGTCACAACTGGGTATAATGGTTCTATAAAAGGCAATCCACATTGCGATGAAATAGGTCATACCATGCGTGATGGCCATTGTATAGCAACCATCCATGCAGAGATGAATGCGCTTTTATATTGTGCTAAAGAGGGCATATCTGTAAAAGATTGCATATGTTATGTAACCCATTTTCCATGCTTAAACTGTACTAAAAGCTTAATCCAAGCAGGTATTAGCAAAATTTATTATGGAGAAGCATATAGGATGGATGAATATGCAGTAGAACTTTTAAATCGCAATAATATAGAATTTATAAAAATTGAATTGCCATAAATCAAATAGGAGCAATTATGAACTATAGTGAAGATAATAAGCAGTACCATATCGGTGTTGATGAAAATGATATAGGAAAATACGTAATACTTCCGGGCGATCCAAAAAGATGTAAAAAAATTGCAGCTCACTTTGAAGATGCAAAACTTGTAGGAGACCACCGAGAATATATAACCTACACAGGATATCTAAATGGAGAAAAAGTTTCTGTGACATCCACAGGTATAGGTGGTCCATCAGCAGCTATTGCTATGGAAGAACTTGTAAAATTAGGTGCCCATACCTTTATCCGTGTAGGAACTTGTGGTGGTATGCAAGAAAATATAAAAAGTGGGGATGTTGTAATAGCAAATGCTGCTATAAGAGCAGAAGGCACTAGTAAGGAATATGCACCTATAGAGTTTCCTGCAGTAAGTAATTTTGAAGTTACAACTGCCCTTAAAAATGCTAGTGATAAGCTAAAGCAAGCAAGCCATATTGGAGTTGTCCAATGTAAGGATAGCTTTTATGGCCAACATGAGCCAGACAAGATGCCAATTTCTTATGAACTAGAAAATAAATGGAATGCTTGGCTAAAAATGGGCACTCTAGCAAGCGAGATGGAATCAGCAGCTCTTTTTACAGTTGCAAATTATCTGAAAGTTAGAGCTGGATCTTGCTTTTTAGTAGTAGCCAACCAAGAAAGAGAAAAAGCTGGACTAAAAAACCCAGTAGTCCACGATACAGAAATGGCTATAAAAGTAGGTGTAGAAGCCTTAAAAGAATTAATTGACCTAGATAAGAATAGATAAGATTTTAAAAGCTGGTTAAGGAATAAATAATAATTCTAACCAGCTTTTTTTGAAAGGAAAAATCATGGAAATACTTGGAAAAATATTATATTTTGTTGTGATTATGCTCGCTATAAAATACTTTAAAGTGATTATGAGTAAAGCAGAATACAAAAATATTGATCCAAGAAAGAGGTCTATCCTAAGAGTAATAGTAATAATCGTATTTCTAATAACCATAGTTTCACTTTTTGCTTACAGTATTCTTGCAGCTGAAAAGGGAGTGGCCAGAAGGGTCATATCTGGTATCCTTGCCCTAGTATCGCTAATTTATTTGATACATTTAATAAAAAGATATAGGGAAATAAAATAATTAAAATAAGAAAACGAGAAGTCTATTTAAACTTCTCGTTTTTAATTTAGTCTATATTATTTTAAAGAAATGCCTTCTTTAAGGTCACCAGCTATGTTACTATCTATTTTTACATCTAAAATCTCATCACCGTCTTCTATTAGATAATATTCTTTGTAATAACAGACTCCCTTATCTGAATCATAATCGCTATATATGCTTACAGGATTAATTTGGTTTTCGTTTTTTGATTCTATATATGTAACAAAAGAATCATCTATATTTGATAACTGGCCCTTAGATATTAGATTTTTATTATCTCTACCATCAATAAGGCTATACTCTAGCATATATATTTTATTGGCAGAATCATTTTTTAAATAGTGGTCTAGATTTGACTTTTCATTTTCATCCATACTTTCACTTTGTAAGAATTGATGGTTGTGGACTAACAAATTAACTTCTGGAGCTAAAGTTATTTTATTTATAACTTCATTACTTTTTTCATCTTCTTTGTCTTCATTATCATCTTTTAGATTAGGCTTAGCTTTTAAGAAAAATTCTTCGCTAGTTCTTTGATCACCAATGCTAAATTCTACATTTATACTATCTATTACAGTTCCTTGGTCTAAGGAATAATAAAATTTACCAGTTTCATTAGGAGAATAGTTTACTTTATATTCCTTGCATCCAATCTTGGTACCATTTTCATCATTTAAAGTTATATTTACTATATTTTTTACAGGATCGTTCTTATAAACTATATCATAGGAAACTAAATAAATTTCCTTGCCACTTTTTATATCCTCATCTACCCATGGCATTTGTTCTAAATCATTTGGATCGATTTCTTCTCTATCAATCTTTCCGTACTGAGTAAGCCTTAGTTTGCCATCATTAAGAGACAAAACTTCAGCAGGGCTTAAATCTTCTTCATAGTTTATAGGGGTACTTTCATCTCTATTTTGACAACCAACTATCAAAAAAGGCAAAAGTACAAGGGCTATTAATTTTTTATTTTTCATCACAACTACTCCGTATTAGCTTATTTTATAAAATTATAGCACTATATAAGACTAAATAAAATAGTTGAAATAAAAAAAACGATGGATATTATCCACCGTTTATAATTATTCAAGCTCCTCTACTTCCACATAATCCAGCATATTTACTATTTCATCATGGGTTGGTAGGTCTATTACTCTTGCGGTTGCTGAAGCAGCTGCAACTGCCATCTTATAGGCGTTTACTGGGTCGCCATCTTTTGCCATATTAGCTAAGAAACCTGCAATCATTGCATCGCGGCAAGCATTTGTATTTATTACTTCTTGACCATCATCTATTTCATTTGACTCATATATCTTATCACCTGTAAATAACATAGAACCATTTGCTCCGTAAGAAATGATAACATTTTTAGCGCCCATTTCTAATAATTTTTTACCGCAAGGGATATAGTCAAATTTTGTTTCAATATCTACATTAAAGATTTTTGCTATATCATCATCATTTGGTTTTATTAGTAGAGGTTTTTCTTTTACCATGTTTAATAGATATTGGCTTGGTACATCTGCTACAAATTCAGCTCCGTTTGATTTTGCAACTGAAAGTAGTCTATCGTAGATATCATCATCCATATTTTCCTCCATAGGTGGAACGGATCCTCCAAATATAATGGTATCACCTTCACGTACTCTGGATAGATAATATAAAAGTTCATCTACTTCTTCAGAAGATATATTTGGTCCTGGAAAGCTAATATAAGTTTCTCTTTTATTTTCATAAACTTTGATATTGGTACGGTTTATTTCTTTCATTTCTACAAAATCTGTCATGATATCTTCATTTTGCAGCCAGTCTTTTATAAATTGACCTTGAAAACCACCTACAAATCCTGTTGCAATGGTTGGGATTCTAAGGGCAGATAAAACTCTTGATACGTTTAATGCCTTACCACCTGGTAAGATTCTCTCGCTTTTCACATCATTTCTTTCACCTAATTTAAGTTGGTCTAGGCCAACGAATAAATCTATAGATGGGTTTAAGGTTACTGTGTAAATCATTATTACTCCTTAAATTTTAAGTGTTCTAACACATTCTATAATCTCTTCCATGTGCATGCCATGGCTACCTTTTACTAAAACCAAGGATGATTTTGTAATAAGTTGTTTAAGCTTATCACAAACATCGGCCTTCGATTCAAAATAAAAGGCTCGATTTTTTGGGAAATTTTCTAGTGCACCCTTATACATTTCATAGGATAATGGTCCAAAAAAGAGGGCATAGTGGATTTCATTTGGATCTATTTTTCTTCCTACATCAAAGTGAAGTTCTTTTTCGTTATCTCCTAGCTCTAGCATGTCTCCTAAAACTACAATTTTATTTTTATAGCCCTTTAGGGTATAGGTTGTGTTTAGGCCAGTTAATAGAGCCTGCGGATTTGACTTGTAGGAATCATCTAGGATATCAAAACCATTTAGTTCTAATATCGCAGATCTATTGCTGCTACCTTTAACTTTTTTTAGACCATCTTGAATTTGTTTTTTATCTAAACCCAAGATTTGAGCAATCATTGCTGTAATGCCACCATTATATATTTGGTGATCACCTAAAAGAGGCACCTTATAGATTGTATCTTCATTTTTAAATTCAACACCAGAGTTGTTATTTTCTAATGGAGATATTTTAAAATCGGCCTTATCACTTGTTCCAAATGTTAGGACTTTTTGGCTTACATCATAAGTAGGGATTTCTTTTGCTAAAATCGGGTCATCTATATTATATATAAAAATACCATCTGCTGATAAACCCTCAGTAATTTCCATTTTTGCTTTTGCTATTCCTTCTCTTGTTTTTAAATTATGAAGGTGGCTATCACCAATATTTAAAATAGTAGCTATATCTGGCTGGGCTATACGAGTTGTAAGGGCGATGTCGCCAAAATTGTCTGTACCAAGTTCTATGATTCCTATTTCAGTTTCTTCATCTAAGGAGAGGATAGTTTTTGGTACACCAATCTCATTATTTAAGTTACCCATTGTTTTTTGAACTTTGTATTTTTCTTTTAAAGTAGATTCTAATAAATCTTTGGTAGTTGTCTTTCCATTTGAACCAGTAATACCTATTATTTTGATATCTAGTTCGCTTCTATAAGATCTTGCAAGATCTCTAAGGGCTTTTCCTGTATCTTCTACTAATATATAAGGAATGGAAATATTTTTATTTATCTCAAAGTCCCTATCTATCAAAAAAGCTGCTGCTCCCTTATTTTCACATTCTTTTATAAAAATCCTACCATCAAATACTTCACCTATTAGGGGGATGTAGAGGTTATTTTTGCTAATAGTTCTAGAATCTGTTGACACACCTTCTATAAGTATATCTTTTTTGCTAGGGTCAGAAATTTCTCCGCCTAGCATTTTTGTAATATGACCTAGTGTTCTTTTAATCATTTAAATCTCCTAAAACCATCATCTATTAATTTATCAAGGACGAAATCAAAATCTTGTCCATACATATCCATAGCAAGTCTTGCAAAAAACGAAGTAGGGGTAAAGCCTGGGAAGGTATTTATTTCATTTATAAAAAATTTATTTTCCTTGGTATAGAAAATATCTACACGGGCAAAACCTTCACAACCTGCTGCCTTATAACATTCTTTGGCAAAGTTTATAGCTTCTATTTTATATATTTCTTCCATTTCATAAGGAACTTGGGCTATGGTTTCTTTATCAAAATATTTTGCATCATAATCTAAAAATTTATGATTGGTAATATAAGCCGCAGGAGCTGAAACATCTAGATTGCCACCTTCTCCAATAATAGCAATTTCTATTTCTTGCCCATCTATTAGCTCCTCAACGAGGGCCTTTTGGTCGTATTTTAAAGCTTCTTTAATAGCATCTTTTAAATCTTCTTTATTTTCAACCTTACTAACTCCAACAGAAGATCCATTGGCTGATGGTTTTACTATTAAAGGTAGACCTATCTCATTTATACACTTATTTATAAAGTCATCATCAAAACCTTCTTTATATGTATAAAGATATTTAGCTTGGGAAAGTCCATTTTTTTCAAAAATATCATTAGTAGTTACCTTATCCATACATAGGGCAGAGGATAATAAGCCGTTACCTATATAAGGAAATCTTATACAATCTAAAAATCCTTGGATAGTTCCATCTTCACCATAAGTTCCGTGGATGGCTGGGATAATTATAGTATTTGCTGGGTCATAGTCCTTTAAAATTTCTAAAAATTCTGCAATAGATCCAGCTACATTTTTATTAGTTTCTTTTACTAAATCAAATTCATCCTTAGTTTCTATAACATTATAGGGTTTAGAAAAAGCCCCTTTTTTATCTATATAAACTAGTTTAGTATCATATTTACTTTTATTTAAACTTTGACTAATATTTAGAGCACTTCTTAGTGAAATCTCATGTTCACTAGAAGGGCCTCCACAAAGTAGAAAAACGTTGATCATTTAGTTCTCACTTTCTTCTATAATTAATAAAATTTTACTACATTAGAAAAAACTGGGCAAATTTAAGGGTTATTTAATGTTAATATATAATACTTGTAACAAAATGGTTACTTATCATTTATATATAAAATTACAGAAATTTACAAAATCTTTTAAAAACAAAGTAAAATTTAGGTAAATATTTAAAGCTGCAAATAAAAAATAATAAGGTAAAGCGTTGCAATTGCTTGATTACATACTGTTCAAGATAAAAATTTAAAATATTTGTATCTACATAATTACTACACAATTAGCTTGTATAATAACACTTGTCAAAACAAGATGTTAACAATTTGTAACCTTTGTTACAAAGAATATTAAATTTAAAATGAAAATTGAGCCATAAAGGCTATTGAAAGGATATATTAAATGATTAACTTTAAAAAATACGCTCTTGCAGCAGCGCTAGTAATTCCATCTGTAATTGGATTTGGAGCAAAAGATTCAGAAGCTGCAAAACTTGCAATAGATAAAAATCTAGCTCAAGGTGTAAATGTTAGAACAGAAGCTAAAGTAGGCGATAATGTAATCGGTCTTATCGATGATAGAGAAAAATCATACGAAGTTATTTCTGAAGAAGGAGACTGGACAAAAATCGACTTTAATGGAAAAGAAGCTTACGTTGTTTCAAAATGGTTCCACGTACTTGAAGATACAAAATTAGTTGCAGATGCAAACTTTAGAGATGCTGCTAATCTTGATTCAAAAGTAATTGATGTTTTAAAAGCAAATACAGAAGTAGAAGTACTAGGTCTTGCTGAAAATGGTTATGTAAAAGTAAAAGTAAATGATAAAGAAGGATATGTATACCACGATCTATTAGAATCATTTAGACAAGCAAGAATTGAAAATGAAAAAGCTCAACAAGCACAAGCTCAAAACCAAGCTACAAATAACAATAATAACCAAGTGGCTCAAAGACAAACTACAACACAAACACAAACTCAACAAACACAAACTTACCAACAACCAGCTCAACAACAACAATCTTACCAAGGTTCTTCAAGCTGGGCTAAAGAATGGATTGCTCAAAGAGAAAGTGGTGGTTCATACTCAGCTTACAACCCAAATGGCGGATACTATGGTAGATATCAATTAAATCCATCACTAGTACCTTATGGTGCAAGCCCTGCTCAACAAGAAGCAGCAGCTGATAACTATGTTGCACAAAGATACGGATCATGGGAACGTGCTCAACAATTCTGGGCAGCTAATGGTTGGTACTAAAATTAAATAAAAATTATAAACTAAAGCTTTAAGGGTTACCTTAAAGCTTTTTTTGTAATAAAATATATCTAGACTAACATGTTTTAAGTAGAAATCTTGACAAAGGAGATACATGAAAGAAAAGATGGTAAAGATTTTTATTGCATTATTAATTTACATACTAATATTTTCTAGCTTACCTTTTATAAAACAAAAAAGTGTAGATGAAAATTATAAAAAAAACTTTGATATAGGTAAATTTTACCAAGATGATGGATCTATAGCCTATGCTCAAGTTATAAGGGATAATGAAAACTCTAGTATAGAAAAAATTAGAGCCATAGATAATGCTAAAAATAAGATTATGATTGGCAATTATAGGTTCCTTATGGACCAAGAAGGTAAAAAATATATGGCAAGCCTGGTGGCTGCTGCTCAAAGAGGAGTAGAAATATACATAATCTTAGATGGTAATACTCTTTTTATGAATGCTTTTAAAAATGACTATTACCTAGCCTTAGAAAGTTTTCCAAATGTGCATATTAAAATATATAATCCTATGAATCCACTAAAACCATGGTCACTTATGGGTAGGATGCATGATAAGTATATGATTGTGGATGATAAGATAGGTTTTGTAGGTGGTAGAAATATAGAAAAAAGATTTTTACAAAATAAAGGTAAGATAAGCTATGATTGGGATATCTTAGTTTACTTTGAAAAGAGAAGTCAAAAAGATGGTCTAGGAGAATTAATAGCTTACTTTAAAAATATTTATCAAAATGGACAGAGAAATAAAGATGTAAAAGATGCGGCTATTTTTACAAGTTCTAGAAAAAGTAGAGAGCTTATAAGTGAACTAGAGAAAATTTATAAGAACGATAAAAGTTTTAATCCTGATAATTATAAACAAGTTGATTACAAAAAAACTTTTACAAAGGTAGGTAAGGTGAGCTTAATCACAAATCCTATTGATGTATATAGTAAACAGCCGTTAGCCTTTTATCAAATAAGTGAGTTGATGAAAAATTCAAAAAGCAAGGTAAGTATTCATACTCCATATTTTATAGGAAATGAAATTATGTTTGAGAGTCTAAAGACGATTGCTAGTAACAATCCCACTACCTTATTTACTAACTCACCTGCTACAGGGGTAAATCTAGTTGGAGTAGGGGAATATTTAATCCATTACCATAAACTTATAGATACAAAGGCAAATATATTAGAAAATGAAAAGCCACATTCTTACCACGGCAAGGCCTTTACCATAGATGATAACCTAGCAGCTATTGGTAGTTTTAATTGGGATATGAGATCTGTCTATATTGACACAGAGCTGATGCTCGTAGTAGAGGGTGAGGACTTTTATAAGGAAGTTGAAAAGGAATTAAATTATTATCAAAAGGATGCAAGTAAAGTTTTAGAAGATGGGCGTAAAGAAAATTTATCTGGTAAAGAAGTTTCCAAAATAAATTTTCTAAAAAAACTAGGCTCTATTATTTTTATAATACTATTCTATCCATTTAGATTTTTATTCTAAGGCTATTTTAGATGATTTAACATAAACTTTACAAATTAATGATATAATCATTATAAACCAATTGGTTTTTGAAAATGCTAGGGGGACGAATGAATAAAGCTAATAGTATAAAGAAGAAGCTAAACAGACTTAGTAATGAAAATAAAATACAAACACTTTTCTTTGATGAAGAAAGTGATGTTCTTATTATATTAGATTTAGAAACTATTGAATATAAGGGTGTATACCTAAAATATGAGTATGAGGGTAGTGTTATAGAGCTAAATACTGCTACCAATAGCCTAAAAGTAAATGATGATGGAGATGTATCTAGGACAAAGATAGATCCTCTTATAAGAAAATCATTGGATAAAGTTGCTGTAAGCAAATTTAATGTAAAAAAAGTAGATGAAGATTATTTTACTGACTTAGAAGATATTTTTAATGATGATATAGAAACTATCCAAGATGAAGAAACTAACGAAATTTATAAGACAGTAAAAGATACTATTAAAGAAATCCATGATAAATCTTATGACAAAGACTTTATAACTAATCAAGTTAAAAAGTTTGATATCATAGAAAAAAAAGATCACTTTAATCTAGAAAGATATGTAGGTGCCTCAAAAATAAAATATAACTCTGCTAAAAATAAGATAACAGTTAGAAATAACTACAATTTCAAAGAGAAATTTACCTTCACGGATGTAGTAGCTGATTTTAATACTGCAGTATTTTTAGAAGTAATTAGAGAATACTACCGTAAAAAAGAGTTTGATAAAAGAAGATTAAGTCTAGATGATGCTTTTATAGATGGCTATCCAGTATTTACCCATACAGCTGCCCTTGGTGATAAAGATAAAAATTACGATGATGACAAATCTAACTAATGTTTTCTTTAGAGTGATTTTGGATATAAATTATATATCAGGAATTTAAGGAAAGAGGTAAATATGACTAATCCAATAGTTACATTTGAAATGGAAAATGGAGATATAATCAAAGCAGAATTATATCCTGAAATAGCACCAAATACAGTTAATAACTTTATTTCATTAATAAATAATGGATTTTATGATGGACTTATTTTTCATAGAGTTATAAAAGGCTTTATGATTCAAGGGGGAGACCCAGAAGGAACAGGTATGGGTGGCCCTGGTTATGGAATCAAAGGCGAATTTGCTTCAAACGGTTTTAAAAACGACTTAGCGCACGAAGCAGGAGTTTTATCTATGGCAAGATCTATGATGCCAAACTCAGCCGGCAGTCAATTTTTTATTATGCACAAAGATAGCCCACACTTAGATGGTGACTATGCTGCTTTTGGTAAAGTAACTGACGGCATGGATGTGGTAGATAAAATTGCTGAAAGCAAAACTGACAGATCTGATAGACCAGTAGATGAAGTAAAAATTAAAAAAGTAACAGTAGATACATTTGGTGAAGACTATCCAGAACCAGAAAAAATGTAAGTAAACAAAAAAGATGCGAGTAGAAAAAATCTACCGCATCTTTTTTTATGTCCATTTATAAGTCTTTTATCAATAATTAATTTAAAATTTAGAAATATCTTTACCACAGTATGGACAGTATTTGGCTGGTTTTAATAAATAATCATTAATTAGACTATTGCAATATGGACATTTATTAGCAGCAAAATACAAGATAAAACCAACCACAGAAATTATAACCGCAAGAAATATATTCCAAGTGATACTCGTAGCAAAAGGATTATTAAAGGCTAAAATTAAAATCAAAGCTACAATCCACAAGGCAATAGATATTAGGTTGTAGTGTTTTCTTTTCATATATTTCTCCTATAAATTATCGTACTTTTCTAAGAGTTCTTCTAAAACTTCTATTCTTTGTCTGATATCTTTACCTTCATCTGTATCTTTTATAAGCATCCTAGGATGGAGAACTTCTATTTCTTTTATGTTTGGCCTATAAGAGCTAACTTCATCTGTGATTGATTCGTAATTGTTATGCTCAGCTAGGGAAACTGCATGGGAGTTAAATACTAGGGTGTAACCAGAAATACCTGTTTTAGCGTGGTATGGTTTGGCTATACCACCATCGATTACATATAATTTGCCCTTGGCCTTTACTGGTAACTCTCCCTTTTTAGTTTTTACTGGAACATGGCCATTTACAATTCGCCTACGAGTTGCTGTTACTCCAAATTCATCCAGGATCATGTCTACTATTTCTTCTTGGTTGGATAATTTGTAGTAAGGGTTGTAGATTTCTTTTCTTAGTTCTTCCTCTTCTATAAAGATATTTTCAAAGTAGGAAAACTGTGATTTACCAAAAAGTGGGGATTGCTTGCCGTAAAATAAATACCAAACTATATCTAAAGAAGCTTGGTCGTTATTATAATAAGCAGACCTAGCAATTTCATCAAATTTATCAAATAGGGCCTTGCCTGAATAATTCTTGCCCCATATTTCCACATCCATAAAGGTTCCGTCTTCGTTTAGAGGGATGCAACCATGAAATAATAGGGAACCATTTTCGATTTTATAAATTGCCCCATGTTCGTATAAAAATTCTATGTGGCGGTTTAATTTTACTCCGCGTTTAAAGTCTAGGGCTAGGGCATCAATTACTGCTTCTTCTGCTTTAGTTAATTTTAATGGATCTTTTGGATCTACTGTAGGGAAGTGGCCATCTTTTAAAGAAGCTCCCTTGTAGGTTTTATTTTCAAAATCTATGATTTTTAGGAAGTTTCTATCTTCCATATTAAAATCAGGATTACGTTCTAAAAGTTTGCCATCAAGCTTATATCGGATGATTGATATGGCCTTAAACATCTTGGCAGCTATCTCTGAGCTGATGTTATCGTAAAGATTTTTATCAAATATCCTTGGCATAAATAATTCGCATGGATCATCCTTATAAGTTATGATTGCAAATTCGTAAAGCGGTCTTAGATTTATTCCATAACCATCTTCTAGCATATCAAAGTTATTATAAGAAATAGCATTTGCTATACATGCTGCAACTAGGGCCTTGTTGCCAGCTACAGCTCCCATCCATTCTATATCGTGGTTGCCCCATTGGATATCAACGTTTGGAAAAGTTAAAAGTTCATCCATAATTATTTGTGGGGAAGGACCACGGTCGTAAATATCTCCTACAACATGAAGTTTGTCTACACTTATTCTTTGGATGAGGGTTGTAATAGTTACTATAAAATCTTGGGCGTTATCGTATTTGACAATGTTTTCTACTAACTTATCGTAATATTCTTTTTTATTAAACTCAGAATCGTTGGTATATAAGAGTTCATCTACAATATCTGTAAATAGGTAGCCAAACTTTTTCTTTACATAGCTTTTGGCATACTTAGTAGAAACGAATCTAAATAAACTTATTAGCCTATGAATGGTTATTGTTAGATAATCTTCTGTCAGTTCCCCATTCATTTGCATATCGTGAAGGACTTCCTTGGGATTATAAATTAATTCGCAAAGTTTGTCTTGCTCTTCTTTTAAAAGAGTTTCTCCAAAATGAATGGAAGTTTTTTCTCTAATATTTCCAGAAGCAGACTTTAAAAGTTGCAAGAAAGCTGGTGCTTCTCCGTGGACATCGGAAAAAAAGTATTCAGTGCCCTTTGGTAAATATAACTTGGCATTTAAAGTTATAAGCTCGTCTTTGATAGCAGCCTTACTGGGATAATGTTCTTTTAGAAGTTTGAAATAATTTTCATCCATAATCTACCTCGATTTTTTAAATTTTTATTTTTTATCTTTGTTAATATCGTCTATCTTTATTCTAGTAAATTGGGATTTGTCAAAAACTTTATCTTCTTTTTCTTTTTTTATCTTAACAGCTTCATCTTCTCCATAAATTTCTCCGTCTTTTTCCTTATTTTCATAAGAAGTTTTATTGGTAGTTATTTTTGGAGTTTTTTCTTCACTTTTACTAGTAGCTTTATCATTACTTTCAAAGACCATTTTTTGATCTTTTTCTACTAGCTTGCGATTAGATGATTCATTACTTTTTACTATTTTCTTTTGGTCAATAGCTTTGGTTTCTTGGTTTACTTTTGGATTTTTATCGGTTGATTTTTTATTATCCTTAACTACCTTTATCTCATCTGTATTTTCTACAACTGTATCAACGTCTATATTTTTATTTGTTTGATTTTCTTTTTCGACTGCAACATCATCAAATTCTATAAAGTCATTTAATCTATTAGATTCAGTTTGATAGTTATTTTCTTTTAGATATAGACCACGAGTCTTAGCTATCAAACCTAAAAGTGAATTTAAAACTAAAAGTCCATTCAGGACAAATATAACAAATATTATATTTGTAGTTAGATTTCTAAATGTTATGTAGAAAAATATTGTAAGTGCTAAAAATAATAAGCCAAATACAAAGTTTGATAGGTGATATTCGCCAGTATCACCAGCCTTATATATGTGTCTAGTGATTATAAAGTTTACTATAAATAGTAGGGCAAAAATCAATATAAATATTGGCTTTACAATACTAGCTGATATTCCTTGAAAACCTAGTAAATCTAAAAATGATATTAGTAAACTTGTATCAACTAAGATAGTAAATCCTATCCCTAATAAAAATAAAATAGTAACAAGGGATCTATATATTCCGGTTATTATACTAAATAATTTAACTGTATCTTTCATATCTCCTCCATTGGTCTCATTATAACATAAAAGGCCCATATTTAGGATTTATTTATCAATAAAACTAATAAAATCAGGTCGCAATAATAGCTTAAATTCGTATAGTAATAGTAAAGTGAGGTAATTTATGGATTTTTATGAAGTATTAGAAAAACGAGTTTCTACAAGAAAGTATACTGATGAAAAAGTATCTGAAAAGGATATTGAAAAATTAATAGATGCAGCCTACAAAGCACCTATTGGATTAGGAGCATATGATAACTCTCGCCTAACAGTTATTAAGGATAAGTCTTTAATAGAAGATATTAGCAAAGAGTATATGCAAAAATTAGATAAAAAGGCTGACCCTTTATTTGATGCTCCGTTGTTGATTATATTTTCATCTGATAATAAAGAAAATGACCTAAGATTTCAAGATGCTGGATGTGTATTAGAAAATATTTCTCTTGCTGCAACAAGCCTTGGCCTAGGATCTTGCTATATTAGAGGAGTTTTTCATAATTTGGGTGATGATGCCAAGTACATTGAAAAATTAAATCTTGATGAGGGATTTTACCCCGTAAGCGGCATTGTAATAGGTCATAGCAAAGATGAGCTATTAGGTAAAGAACATACTATAAAAACTAATATTATATAAATTGAAAAGTTACTTGACAAATCCTAGTTAAACATAGTATAATTAAGCATTGCTAGAAATCTACACACAAAAGATTTTTATTCGTTATTAAGGCTAAGATATTTGCGTATTTTTAGCCTTTTGTGTTTTTAAAAGATAAGGAGTTTTTAATTAATGGCCCAATATCACAACGAGATGTTTGGAAGAACTGAGAGAGTGAGCTTTTCCAAATTCCCTCAAGTCTTAGATCTACCTAATTTACTAAAAGTTCAAAAAGATTCATATGAATGGTTTTTAAATGAAGGTCTTGGCGAAATTTTAGAAGATATTTCCCCAATTGAAGATTATAATGGAAACTTAATTTTAGAGTTTGTTGGATATGAATTTGATGAAGAAACAAAATACACTATCCAAGAAACAAAATATAAAGATACAACATATTCCCGTGACCTAAAAGTTAAGGCAAGACTTATTAATAAAGAAACTGAAGAAGTAAAAGAACAAGAAGTTTTCATGGGAGATTTCCCAATGATGACCGATTCTGCAACTTTCGTAATAAACGGTGCAGAAAGGGTAATTGTAAGCCAACTTGTTCGTTCTCCAGGAGTTTATTATGCAGAAGAGACAGATAAATCTGGAGATAAATTATATTCTTCAACTGTAATTCCAAATAGAGGAGCTTGGATAGAGTTTGATACAGATGCAAGTCACACTGTAAATGTACGTCTTGATAGAACTCGTAAACTACCAGCAACAACTCTAGTACGTGCACTTTTATTTGAAACTGATGATGAAATTATAAATGCACTTGGAGATACAAAACACCTTAGAACTACCTTAGAAAAAGAAAATTCTGAGACTAGTGAAGAGGCTTTAATTGAAATTTATAGAAAATTAAAACCAGGAGACCCAGCAAGTTTAGAATCTTCACAAAATCTTATCAACAACCTATTATTTGATGATAGAAGATATGATTTAGCAAAAGTAGGAAGATACAAATATAACTTAAAACTTGCTCTATGGCCAAGAATTGAAGGCAGAGTTGCAGCAAATGATGTTATTGATGGACAAACAGGAGAGCTTTTCGTAAAAGAAGGCGATAAAATCGATCGTCAAACAGCCATTGCAATTGAAAATGCAGGTATAAACTCTGTTGACATTATAAAAGTAAACAATGATGGGGAAGACCAAGTCTTAAGAATAGTTGGTAACCACTTTGTAGATATCACTTCTTTTGAAGAATTAGAAGGTGTTGACTACGATGTTGATGAATTCTCAGAAAAAGTTTACTATCCAGTTATGAGAGAAATTCTAGATCAACACGATTCTGCAGATGAGATTATAGTAGCCATGAATGCTCGTAAAAAAGAATTATCTCCAAAAAATGTTACAAAAGCAGACTTACTTGCAATTGTAAACTATCAATTTAACCTATTTGAAGGTATTGGTGAAGTTGATGATATCGACCACTTAGGTAACCGTAGAGTTCGTGGTGTTGGAGAATTACTACAAAACCAATTTAGAGTTGGTTTAGCTCGTATGGAAAGAGTTGTTCGTGAAAGAATGACAACTCAAGACCCAGATTTAGCTACACCACAAGGACTTATCAATATAAAACCTGTAACGGCTGTTATAAAAGAATTCTTTGGTAGCTCCCAACTTTCACAATTCATGGATCAAACAAATCCTATGAGTGAGCTAACCCATAAAAGAAGATTATCAGCGCTAGGACCAGGTGGTTTATCAAGAGATAGAGCAGGAGTTGAAGTACGTGACGTCCACGATTCTCACTACGGTAGAATTTGTCCAATAGAAACTCCAGAAGGACCAAATATCGGTCTTATAACATCTCTTACAACCTATGCAAGAATTAATAAATATGGATTTATCGAAACTCCATATAGGGTTGTAAAAGAAGGTGGAGTTGTTACAGATGAAATTGATTATCTAACCGCAGATACAGAAGATAACTACATCATTGCCCAAGCCAACGAACCTCTTGATGATGAAAATAGATTTATAAACGAAAGAGTATCAGGTCGTGGTCTTAACGGTGAAAATGATATTTATCCAAGAGAAAAAATCCAATACATGGACGTTTCTCCTCAACAGATCGTATCAGTTGGAGCATCACTAATCCCATTCTTAGAAAACGACGATAGTACTCGTGCGCTAATGGGTGCCAACATGCAACGTCAAGCAGTTCCACTACTAAAAGCAGAAGCTCCAATCATTGCAACAGGAATTGAGCATAGAGCTGCAAAAGACTCTGGTGTTTGTGTAGTTTCTAAAAATGCTGGAGAAGTAGTATATGTTGGTGATAATCAAATCAAAGTAAAAAGAGACTCTGATGGAGAAATTGACTCTTATGAATTATTAAAATTTGAAAGAGCCAACCAAGGTACAACAATTAACCAAAGACCACTTGTAAGAAATGGTGATAAAGTAGATGCCAATGAAATATTAGCAGATGGTCCTTCTACTAAAGATGGAGAACTAGCTTTAGGTAAAAATATCCTAATTGCCTTTACAACATGGGAAGGTTACAACTTCGAGGATGCTATGCTTCTTAACGAAGAATTAGTAATCGATGATGTACTAACATCAGTTCATATAGAAGAACATGAATGTGAAGCACGTGAAACAAAACTAGGTGCAGAAGAAATTACCAAAGATATACCAAATGTCGGCGAAGATATGAAAAAAGACCTTGATGAAAATGGGGTTATAAGAATCGGAGCTGAAGTAAAATCGGGTGATATCCTAGTAGGAAAAGTATCTCCAAAAGGAGAAACTGAACTATCACCAGAAGAAAGATTACTAAGAGCAATCTTTGGTGAAAAAGCTCGTGAAGTACGCGATACATCACTAAAAGTACCACACGGTGAAGAAGGTATTGTAGTAGATGTAAAAGAATATAACAAAAAAGATGGAGATGAACTATCTCCAGGTGTAAATAAAGTAATTAGAGTTTATGTAGCAACCAAAAGAAAAATCATGGTTGGGGATAAAATGTGTGGTCGTCACGGTAACAAGGGGGTTGTTTCTCGTATATTACCACGTGAAGATATGCCATTTTTACCAGATGGTACACCAGTACAAATCTGCTTAAACCCACTAGGTATCCCAAGCCGTATGAACCTTGGACAAGTACTAGAAGTACACATGGGTCTTGCTGCAAGAACTATGGGATGGAAAGTTGCAACACCAGTATTTGACGGGGCAACAGATTTAGAAATCGAAGATGCCCTAGAAGAAGCAGCACAAACTGCTCCATACATTAACAAAACAGGAAAAATCGAGCTACGTGATGGTAGAACGGGTGAAAGTTTTGAAAACCCAGTAACAGTTGGGGTAATGTATATGCTAAAACTTCACCACATGGTAGAAGAAAAAATCCACGCTAGATCAATAGGTCCATACTCACTAGTAACCCAACAACCACTAGGTGGTAAGGCACAATTTGGTGGACAAAGATTTGGAGAAATGGAAGTTTGGGCGCTAGAAGCATACGGAGCAAGCCACACCCTACAAGAAATCCTAACTGTAAAATCAGATGATGTTACTGGACGTGTAAAAACATACGAAGCTATTGTAAAAGGTGAAAATATCCCAGAACCAGGTACACCAGAATCATTTAAAGTACTAGTTAAAGAACTACAATCACTTGCTCTTGATGTAGAGTTACTTGACCAAGAAGGAAGTGTTATTGAGCTAAAAGAAAATGTTGATGAACAAGATAGATTTAGCCAAGTAGATAAAATAGATGCATCAAAAATTAAATCCCAAACCAGATCTTTAACTCAAAACTCAACTGAGGAAGTTTCAAATATAGAGGCTAATCAAACTGCTGTAAAAGATGAAGAAAATGTTGAAAGCAGTGATGATATCTTAGCAGACGATGAGTTTGAAACTAGATATGAAGAAACTGATAGCGAAGGATTTAGTATCGAAGAATTAGAATAGGGAGATTTATGAGCGAATTAACACAATTTGACGGGATGAGGATGAAAATCGCATCCCCTGAAAAAATCAGATCCTGGTCTCATGGTGAAGTTAAAAAACCTGAGACAATAAATTATAGAACCCTTAAACCAGAAAAAGATGGTCTATTTTGTGAAAAAATCTTTGGACCAACAAAAGATTATGAATGCTCTTGTGGTAAATACAAGAGAATTAGATATAAAGGCGTAGTTTGTGAAAAATGTGGTGTTGAAGTTACCAAAGCAAAAGTACGTCGTGAGAGAATGGGCCATATAGAGCTTGCAGCTCCAGTATCACACATTTGGTACTTTAAAGGTATACCATCAAAAATGGGACTACTTTTAGATATGAGCCCAAGAATCCTTGAAAAAATTCTTTACTTTGCATCTTATGTGGTAATCAATCCTGGTGAATCAGGCTTTGCTTTTAAGGAAGAAATCTCAGAAACTCAATACCAAGAAGCCCTAGAACTACATCCAGATGACTTAGAATTTAACGCTGCAATGGGGGCAGAAGCTGTTAAAGAACTGCTTGCAACTATTGATTTAGAAAAAGAATACGAAATATTACTAAAAGAATTAGAAGAATCTACAGGTCAAAAGAAAGTTAGAATTTCAAGACGACTTGAAGTTGTAGATGCTTTTATGACATCAGGAAACCGTCCAGAATGGATGATTTTAGATGTACTACCAGTTATGCCGCCAGAACTTAGACCAATGGTACAACTTGAAGGTGGTAGATTTGCTACATCTGACCTAAATGATCTTTATAGACGTGTTATAAATAGAAATAACAGATTAAAAAGACTTTTAGATATTGGTGCTCCAGAAATCATCGTTCGTAACGAAAAAAGAATGCTTCAAGAAGCAGTTGATGCCCTAATCGACAACGGACGTCGTGGACGTGCAGTAACTGGTGCATCAAATAGAAATATGAAATCACTTTCTGATTTACTAAAGGGTAAGTCAGGTAGATTTAGACAAAACTTACTTGGTAAACGTGTAGACTACTCAGGTCGTTCAGTTATTGTAGTAGGACCAGACCTTAAATTTAACCAATGTGGTCTACCACAAGAAATGGCCCTTGAATTATTCAAACCCTTTATTATGAATAAAGTAGTAGACCGTGGTATGGCTCATAACTTAAAATCTGCTAAAAAAATGGTAGAGAAAAAAGATCCAAGAGTTTATGACGTCCTAGAAGAAGTTATAAAAGATCACCCAGTTTTACTAAACCGTGCTCCGACTCTACACAGACTAGGTATTCAATCCTTTGAGCCAGTTTTGGTAGAAGGAAAGGCAATGAAGCTTCATCCACTTGCTTGTAATGCCTTTAACGCCGACTTTGATGGAGACCAAATGGCTATCCACTTACCTTTATCAAATGAAGCACAAATAGAAGCAAGACTTTTAATGATGTCTACAAATAACATTCTTGGACTAAAAGATGGTAAACCAATTACCTCTCCTTCTCAAGATATGGTGCTAGGGGCTTATTACCTAACAACTATAAAAGAAGGTGCCAAAGGTGAAGGCATGGTATTTGAATCTACAAATGAGATGAAAAAAGCTCTTCTTGCAGGAGATGTAGAATACCAATCTAGGGTAAGTGTTAGAGTAAAACATTCACCAGATGATCCAGGTCAAATCGTCGAATCTTCCGTAGGTAGATTTATCTATAATGAAGGTATCCCACAAGATTTAGGATATGTAAATAGAAAAGAAGATCCATATTCTCTAGAAATTAACCAAGTGGCAGATTCTGGAGTGTTAAAAGATATCGTAGATAGATGCTTTAGAAGACATGGTAATATAAAAACTGCAGAAGTACTTGACTACATCAAACAAACAGGTTATAAATACTCAACATTGTCAGGGCTTACTGTTTCTATGGCAGATGTTACTATTCCAAAAGAAAAATGGGATATCATAGCAGATGCAGATGCAGAAGTGGATAATTACGAAAAATTATACAGACGTGGTTTAATTACAGATGAAGAAAGATATGAAAAAGTTATCGATATTTGGAGAGAAACCACAGACAAAGTAACAGAGGCTCTACTAACAGACTTACGTAGTGATAATAATATCAAAATCTTTGCTGATTCTGGTGCCCGTGGTTCTACAAACCAAATCAGACAGCTAGGCGGTATGCGTGGGCTGATGAGTCAGGCCGATGGTAAAACTATCGAAATTCCTGTAAAAGCAAACTTCCGTGAAGGGTTATCTGTACAAGAATACTTTATTTCTTCCCACGGTTCACGTAAGGGTCTTACAGATACAGCCCTAAGAACTGCCGACTCAGGATACTTAACACGTCGTATGGTAGATATTTCTCAAGATGTTATTGTTACAGAGGATGATTGTCATACAAATGGTTATGTAGAAGCTTACGAATTTAAAGATGGTAACGAATTAATCGAAAATCTTTACACTCGTATAGTAGGTCGTACATCATTTGAAGATATTAAAGATGAAAATGGTGAAACCTTAGCTGCCAAAGACCAATTAATCGATGAAGATACAGCAGAAAAAATTGTTGCAGCTGGGGTAAAAAGAGTAAAATTACGTTCAGTATTAGAATGTAGAGCAAAACAAGGTGTTTGTGCTGCATGCTATGGACGTAACCTTGCTACAGGAAAACCTGTAAATATCGGGGAAGCAGTAGGTATTATTGCTGCCCAATCAATCGGTGAACCGGGTACACAGCTTACAATGAGAACCTTCCACTCTGGTGGTATCGCAGGTGTAGGAATTACATCAGGTCTTCCAAGGGTAGAAGAGTTATTTGAAGCACGTAAGCCAAAAGGACTTGCTTATATTGCAGAAAATAGCGGTACAGTAACTCTTATCCAAAATGAAAAGAAAACAGACGTAGAAATCGAATCAGAAGATGGACACGTACAAAAATACAATATTCCATTTGGTTCTAGAATCATAGTTCGTGATGGAGATGTAGTAGAAAAGGGCCAACAACTAACAGAAGGTTCCCTAGATCCACACGATGTTTTAAATGTACTTGGCAAAATTGGAGTACAAGACTATATTACAAAAGAAGTTCAAAAAGTATATAGAATCCAAGGGGTAGAAATCGATGATAGACATATCGAAGTAATTGCCCGCCAAATGCTTAAAAAAGTTAAGATTGATGAATCAGGTGACACAGAATTCTTACCAGGTTCCCTACAAGAAAGACGTGATGTTAACCTTGTAAACGAACAAATGATTGAAGAAGGAAAAGAGCCTGCAGAATATACTCAAGAATTACTAGGTATCACAAAAGCATCACTTGCAACAGATTCTTGGTTATCAGCAGCATCCTTCCAAGAAACAACAAGAGTTCTTACAGATGCATCTATAAAAGGAAAAGTAGATGACCTAATGGGTCTAAAAGAAAATATCATTATCGGTAAACTTATACCAGCAGGTACAGGTATGAAACGTTATAATGATGTAAATATAGACTATGAAACAAAAGACCTAGAAGATGCACAAATTGCTATGAACATAGAAGAAGCTGAGAGTTTAGAAGCTGATGAGCAATTGCAAAACTAAGTAACTTTAAAAACAACCGATTAAAGTCGGTTGTTTTTTTATGTTTAACTTTATTATGCTAAAAATAGGGTATAATTATCAAAAGTCACAAAGCGATTTATAAAAATTTATGAGAGGACCTATGGATGTATAAAGAATATTCAGTTTTTAAGGCTAAACCTATTGAATCTTTGAAAATTTATAAAATAGTCACTGGAATAATTACCAGTCTTATATTTATAATTTCTTATGCTTATCCAGTTTTTGTAGATATAAGTAGTTTTGACCCTAATCAAGGAAATTTTATAGTACATATTATATTAAGTCAGATTAAAATGCTGCTAGCTTTTGTAATAAGTATTCTAATCCATGAGTTAGGACATTTATTTTTTGGTCTAATCTTTTCTAGGAAATTTCAATCAATTAGGATATTAGGCTTAACCTTTAAAAAAGAAGATGGAAAATATAGATTTACTAAAAATAAATCTAAAATATCAGTTGCAGGGCAAGTGGTTACCACAAATTATGGTAAGTATGATAATGCTAAATTTATCCTATACAATCTAGGTGGACTTATATTCGAGTTTATTACTTTAATTATATTATTTTCCACTAATAAGGCCCCATACCTTAGATCAATTACCTTAGACCTTACTCTGATGGAATTAGTTCCAATGAGATATGCCAGTGGATTGGGTGGAAATGATATTTATAATGTCTTATCCTTAATATTTTCTTCAAATATCCGCTCATCCTTTAAAGTTTACGAAGAAATAGATCCTTTGTATGATGATGTAAGCTATAGCTATGAAGATATAAAAAAAATTGAAGATTGTCTTCTTAATTCTGGCTATCTTTTTAATAAACATCTATTATATATTTACTATGCAAACTATTTTCTTAAAGAAAAAGAAATACCACAAGCAACACACTATTTAAATCTTGCTAAGTCAATGGAGGCTGATTTTCCAGATGAAGAAAAGTTTTTCTATCTAGAAGAGGATATAGAAAGAATAGAAAATAAGTTGGTTTTAGTAGAGGAAACTAATGATTAAACAAAAAACTGACCTTAGAAATTAGTCGTAAGGTCAGTTTTTCTTTGCTTATATTTATTCAAATATTTCCTTTAAGGCCTTGTAAGTATTAATCCTATTATCTACTCCGTAGATAGGTGTGAAAGCTAGGATTTCATCAAGTTCAAATTGGTCTACTTCATCATGGAGGATATCAGCAATTTCTTTTTTGCTACCTTTTAGGATAAATCTTGCATCATAAGATTGTTTTAATAAAGATTCTTCATTTAAGGTAAATTCATAGTCTTTTACCATTGCTGGATCGATAAGTCCTTGGGATGCTCCTCTTGCTTGTTGTAAGTGGAAATAATCAAAGGCCTTACCTAAATATTCTAATTCTTCCTTGTCATCTGAAATTAACATCTTATAAAACATAGAAATGTAAGATTTATCAGCAAAGCTAGATGGTTTAAAATTATTTTTATAAGAACTAAATAGGCTAGCTGGAGTTTCCACTGCAAAAAATTTAGCATGAGAATATGGCAAACCCCATTCTGCTGCCATGCCCATGGCCTGGCCTGTAGATCCTAACATCCAAGGAGTAGCTAGTTTTTCGTTTTTATTTGGCATAGCCTTGGCTCTAGCATATACTGGATCATCTGGTGTCTTATCTTCTAAATAGTCTAGTATTACTTTTATTTCTTGATATAAAGTTTGAGTTTTGCTAGGGAAATTTTGATTTAGGGCACGCATCTCTAAAGGACCAGATCCTGGTGCACGTCCTATACCTAGGTCGACCCTGCCGGGAGCAAGTTCTGCTAGAGTTTTAAAAGTTTCTGCAATCTTTAGTGGTGAATAGTGCATAACCATAGTTCCGCCAGTACCTATAGTTATATTTTCTGTTTCAGCAAGAAAATATGCTGTTAAAATTTCTGGTGCAACTGAAAGTAGGTTTTCAAAGCCATGGTGCTCTGCAAACCAATATCTATCGTATCCAAGCTTGTCTAATTCACTTACCATTTTTCTAGTATCGTTTAAGACATCTTGGTTAGTTTTTCCTTGTTCTCTTAACAATAAATCATGAACTCCAAGTTTCATTATTAACCTCCTTAAAGTTTTTAAATATTGTTAATATTACTATACTATAAGTTATTTTATATTGGCAGAAATATATCAAGATGGGAAAATGTATGCATAAAAGTTATAATAATCCTAGCAAATATTGGAGGTAAATATGGAAAAAGAATTAAAGGTGCCAGTACTAAACACCACAGCAGAAGGTGGAACTCTTACTAAGGGGTTAAAGAGTGAAAGAGAAGGTGTAAAAGCTGGTGAAATAGTTTACGAAGCAGAAATTCTTAAAGTAACTCTTGAAATGAAAGCTGTGGAAGACTTTCTTCTTAAAAAAATCCTTGTAAATGAAGGAGAAACCATAAATGAAGGAATGAGCTTAGCTATTGGGTCACCCTTCATAAGATCTGGTACATCTACATCACCTTCAACTTCTATTTCAAGTGATTCGTAAGGAAGATCCTTTGCTTTTGCAAAAGATTTAAAAACTAGGGCTTGGCAACCAGCTAGGGCAACTAGTAAATATTCACCAGGGTTCATGCCCTTATCATAACCACCAGCTTCTACTGGTTCATCAATCATTACTTTGTGAGTGCCATTGCCAATTTCTACTTGTAATCCTTCATTTAGTAGGTTGGCATTTACTTTCAACATAATTTTTTTTGTAGATATTACTAATATAAATTATATTTAATAATTAGAAAAACGTTAACATTTATACAAATAAAAATCACCAGCCTCTTTAACTGGTGATATTATTTCTAGATTAATTTTTTTACTTCTTCTAAAGCTTTATCAAAATCTACTTCGTTTGTTACTTCTGGTACATATTCTACGTAAGCAACTTCTCCATTTTTATCAACAACTACTACACCACGAGCTAGAAGCTTATTTTCTTCCATTAGGAAGCCATATTTTTCTCCAAATTCACGGTCTTTGTAGTCTGAGATCATTAGGTTATTTTCGATTCCTTCGTTTGAACAGAATCTTGCTTGGGCAAATGGTAGGTCTTCTGTAATTGTTACTACATTTACACCTTCAAGTGAGCTAGCTTCTTTGTTAAATTTTTTAGCTTGTAGGGCACACACATCTGTATCTAGAGATGGAGCTACTGAATAGATTACTACTTTGTTATCACAATTTTCGCTTGACCACTCGCTTAGGTCATTATTTGTTGCTTTGAATGCTGGTGCTTTGTCACCAACTTTTATAGGTTCACCAACTAAGTTTACTTTATTTCCTGCAAATGTTATATCCATTATTATTTCCTCCTAAATTCAATTTACTATACAAATATCTTATACCCATAAATTATTTTTTTAAATTTTTCATAAAATCTTTAGCCATTTGCTCACTGGAAATTAAAACTGATCTGAGGTCATTGTTAGAAATATCAATGCTTTCAGTCCACATACCGTTTAAATATAAGTTTTTTACTCGCCCGTATTTGCTTGTAAGAGGGTTATAGCTTGGATATAATACATTGATATTTTTCTTATCATCTGCTTCTATTAACCTATTCTTAAATAAACTTTTGAGCAAGTCATCATTTTTTATAGCCTTGGTCAAGTCTTTTTCAAATCCTTGGGCATTATAGATTTTATCAGTGGTAAACTCTTGCTTATCTTCTGTTTCAACCTTAAATTTACCGTCTATAAAATTGATATCCTCAGTATTTTTTACAATTTTAATCTTACCAACATCTAAGTCATATAAAATTTTTTCCATAGTAATAGCGGGAGTTTTGGTCATAAGATAGACAATTTTTGGCAGGTATTCTTCTCTAAATTTTATGCGGTCTAGGCCATTAAAGGAATTATATAGTTTGCTACTGGCATACCAAAGTTCTAGGGTATAGCTTTGGCAAAATTCTAGCTTAAAGTCTTTATCTTCTAGGGTTTTTTTAGAAAGTTTTGGGCTATTATCCTTATAATAATTATAAATCTCATCAAAATTTAAGGATACTTTTCTAAAATCATCATTAAAAGCTTTTTTAAACTCAGAAAGACTTACAAAACCTTGCTCGTTTTTATGGCTATCTACCCACTGATTATCAATGGAGCAAATATTTCTAGGATAATTTTCTCTAATTTCAGGCAGGGCAAAAAATGAGCTATTTGTAAAAAAATAAAGGGGTTTACTAAATTCAGTATATTCCCTAAGGTACCTATAAATATCAATGGCAGCTGGACCTGTTCCAATTATTCCTATCTCATCATCACATTTTATATTTATAATTTTTTCTCTAAGAGGGTAGGGATTTGCTATGTAGTTTTCATAAGTTTTTAAATTATAGTCATCCTTATAATAAGATTGGCCGATAGTTAAAAAAACTGCTTGGTAGGGACCGTATGATTTATCTATAGTTTCAATGTTAAATACATTCATATCTTTTAAAACGTTTTTAACCTCTGTTTGGTATATAGACACATTCGGGTGGCTAAAATATTTTTTATAACTTTCTTTGGCATATTTACCAAAGATAGGACGGGGGATTTTTCCTTCCTTAGTTGGTAAATCTTCATAATTTTGCTCTAACCAATTTTTAAACTCACTATGATCATCTATATTTATATTCATATGCTCAATGGGAGTATTTAAGATTTTATATAAGTCATCATCTTCATAAGCAGGACCAACAGCAAGCTCATTTCTTTTTTCAAAAACATCTATATAAATATCTTCATTAAAACTATCATCCTCTATTATATTTTTTAGGACATTTGCCCCACTTATCCCGCAACCTACGATAGCTATTTTCATAAAATCTCCTTACTTATCATCTTTTCTTAATGATAATTATATAATATATATACCAATATATAAATAGAGATAATTGTTTTATAAAACATTTGACATCAAGGCCTTAAGATAGTACACTTATTAAGTATTGGCGTGAGATATGCCAATTTATTAAATTTTAAAAGAAAAGGAGGTGCATTATGCCTACAATTAACCAACTTGTTAGAAAAAGTAGAAAAAGTACAGAAACAAAATCTAACACACCAGCATTAGGTTACAACTACAATACTTTAAAAGGTAGAATTACTCCTAACCAATCACCACAAAAACGTGGCGTTTGTACATCAGTAAGAACAGTAACACCTAAAAAACCTAACTCAGCTTTACGTAAAGTTGCCAGAGTTAGACTTACAAATGGTGCTGAAGTACTTTCATACATCCCAGGAATTGGTCACAACCTACAAGAACACAGTGTTGTACTAATCAGAGGTGGAAGAGTAAAAGACCTTCCAGGTGTGCGTTACCACATCATAAGAGGTACTCTTGATACTGCAGGAGTAGATGGACGTAAACAAGGTAGATCTAAATACGGTGCTAAAAAGAACCAAAACTAGAATCTAAAGATACAAGTGCATAATGTACCTATAATTAAGATATAAATTATTAGAAAAATTATGGTATAGTCATGCACACTAACGACAAATATTAGTCGAGTACTAATGATATTACACATAATTGGTAAAGGAGGGAAGCAAAGTGTCAAGAAAGGGACATATACCAAAAAGAGAAGTAATGCCTGACGCTAAGTATAACGATAGAGTTGTAACAAAACTTATCAATAACGTTATGCTTGATGGTAAAAAAGGCCTTGCAACAAGAATTGTCTACGATGCATTTGCCATTGTGGAAGAAACAACAGGAAATGACGCACTAGAAGTATTCTACCAAGCGCTTGAAAACATTATGCCTACACTAGAAGTTAAAGCAAGAAGAATCGGTGGTGCTAACTACCAAGTTCCTATGGAAGTTAGACCAGAAAGAAGACAAACTTTAGCTTTAAGATGGTTAGTTAATTTCTCAAGAGCTCGTGGTGAAAAAACTATGGTAGAAAGACTAGCAAAAGAAATTCTAGACGCATCTAACAACTCTGGTGCAGCTGTAAGAAGAAAAGAAGAAATGCACAGAGCAGCAGAAGCTAACAAAGCCTTTGCACACTACAGATATTAATAGGGGGAAAATTTGGCTAGACAAGTTTCACTTAAAGATACCAGAAATATCGGGATTATGGCTCACATCGATGCCGGAAAAACTACTACAACAGAAAGAATCCTATATTACACTGGTAAAATTTACAAAATAGGTGATACTCACGATGGTACAGCAGTAATGGACTCCATGGACCAAGAAAAGGAACGTGGTATTACAATCGGTTCAGCTGCAACCACAGCATTTTGGAAAGATCACAGAATTAATATTATCGATACTCCAGGACACGTGGACTTTACTGTAGAAGTAGAAAGATCACTAAGAGTACTTGATAGTGCTGTAGCATTATTCGATGCTAAAAGTGGGGTAGAACCACAATCTGAAACTGTTTGGAGACAAGCTGATAAATACCACATTCCAAGAATTTGTTTTATTAACAAAATGGATGCTACAGGTGCAGACTTCTTCATGGCAGTTGAAACAATTAGAGATAGATTAAAAGCAAATGCAGTACCTATAGAAATTCCAATAGGATCTGAACAAGAATTCCAAGGTGCAGTTGACTTAATTACAATGGAAGCTGTAACTTACAACACAGAAGACTTAGGTGCTCACCCAGTATATGGAGAAATCCCAGCAGATCTTAAAGATCAAGCTGAAGAATATAGAAACAACCTTTTAGAAGAATTATCAGAAATTGATGATAACATCATGATGAAATACCTAGAAGGTGAAGAAGTTACTGTAGAAGAAATTAAAGCTGCAATTAGAAAAGGAACAATCGAACAAAAGATTTTCCCATGTCTATGCGGTTCAGCATACAAAAACAAAGGTGTTCAACCACTACTAGATTCTATCATTGAATTTATGCCAAGCCCATTAGATGTACCAAGCATTAAAGGTATCGATCCAAAAGATGAATCAGTTGAATTGGAAAGAAAAGCAGATGATAATGAACCAACAAGTGCATTAGCATTTAAAGTTGTAACTGATCCATATGTAGGTAAACTAATCTATACAAGAATTTATTCAGGTACAATTGAATCAGGTTCATACATCTATAACGCAACAAAAGGTAAAAGAGAACGTGTTGGACGTATCATGCAAATGCACTCTGATAAACAAGAAGAAATCGACACAGCTTATGCTGGGGATATCGTAGCTTTATTAGGACTTAAAGATACAACAACAGGGGACTCATTATGTGATCAAGATAACCAAATTATCCTTGAAAAAATGGAATTCCCAGATCCAGTAATCTCAGTTGCTATCGAACCAAAAACAAGAGCTTCACAAGATAAGATGATTGTAGGTCTTCAAAAACTAGCAGAAGAAGATCCAACATTCGTAACAAAATCTGATGAAGAAACAGGTCAAACAATCATCTCAGGAATGGGAGAACTTCACCTTGAAGTTATCGTAGATAGACTACTTAGAGAATTCAAAGTAGAAGCTAATATCGGTAACCCACAAGTAGCTTACAGAGAAGGTATCTCACAAGAAGCAGAAGCACAAGGTAAGTTTGTAAGACAATCAGGTGGTTCTGGTCAATACGGTGATGTTCACTTAAGAGTAATCCCAGGTGAAGAAGGATCTGGTATCACATTTGAATCACAAATTGTCGGTGGTTCAGTACCAAGAGAATACATCAGACCAGTTGAAGAAGGTGTACGCGAAGCAGCAGCAAATGGTATCCTAGGTGGCTACCCAATGGTAGATATGCATGTTATCCTTTATGATGGTTCATACCACGAAGTTGACTCATCAGAAGTAGCATTCCACGTAGCAGGATCTATGGGTCTTAAAAATGCAGTTGAAAAAGCTAAACCAGTTCTACTAGAACCAGTAGAAAAAGTAGAAATTACAACACCAGATGAATATCTAGGAGATGTAATGGGAGACGTATCAAGCCGTCGTGGTAAAATTGATGGAATGAATCCAAAAGATGGTATCCACGTACTAGATGCATTTATCCCACTTTCAGAAATGTTTGGTTATGCAACAGACCTAAGAAGTAAAACACAAGGTAGAGCAACATACTCAATGCAATTTGACCACTATGCTCAAGTACCTGAATCAGTAAAAGAACAAATATTAGATAAATAATTAATAGGAGTTAATAATGAGTAAAGCACAATTTGACAGAAGTAAACCACATATTAATATCGGAACAATCGGTCACGTAGACCACGGTAAAACAACAACAACAGCAGCGATTACACAAGCTCTAAACAAAAAATACGGAACAGGTGAAGCAATCGATTATGAAAACATCGATAAAGCACCAGAAGAAAGAGAACGTGGAATCACAATCAACACATCAGTAGTAGAATACGAAACAGCAGATAGACACTACGCACACATCGACGCTCCAGGCCACGCCGACTACGTTAAAAACATGATCACAGGAGCAGCGCAAATGGATGGAGCTATCCTAGTAGTATCAGCAGCAGACGGTCCAATGCCACAAACAAGAGAACACATCCTACTAGCACGCCAAGTAGGAATACCAAAAATCGCAGTATTCCTAAACAAACAAGACCAAGTAGATGATGACGAACTAATCGAATTAGTAGAAATGGAAGTAAGAGACCTACTTTCAGAATACGAATACGATGGAGACAACGCACCAGTAGTAGTAGGATCAGCACTAAAATCCCTACAAGAAGGTGGAGAAGGCGAATGGGCAGATAAAATTCTAGGATTAATGGAAGAAGTAGACGAATACTTTGACATCCCAGAAAGAGACAACGACCAACCATTCCTAATGCCAGTAGAAGACGTAATGACAATCTCAGGACGTGGTACAGTAGCAACAGGTAGAGTAGAAAAAGGAACACTAAAAGTAGGCGATACAGTAGAAATCGTAGGACTAACAGACAAAACTTCAGAAGCAGTAGTAACTGGAGTAGAAATGTTCCACAAATCACTAGACCAAGCAGAATCAGGAGATAAC